>CAZTEH010000031.1:0-36691 GCA_964612345.1 uncultured Oscillospiraceae bacterium
GCTCCGTTGAGGACGACCTTGATCTCCTTGAACTGCTTGCCTGCAAGCTTCAAAGCATTAATAGACGCGGCGGATACGACGATTGCCGTTCCATGCTGATCATCGTGGAAAACCGGTATGTCTACCAGCTCCTGCAGCCTTCTTTCGATTTCAAAGCAGCGGGGAGCTGAAATATCTTCCAGGTTAATGCCTCCCAGAGTCGGGGCAATATTCTTTGCGATCTGAATGATCTCTTCCGTATCCTGTGTTTCCAGGCAGATCGGAATGGCATCGATATCCGCAAAGACTTTGAATAGGACAGCTTTTCCCTCCATAACCGGAATAGCCGCCTTTGCACCGATATTGCCCAAGCCGAGTACGGCGGAGCCGTCGCTGATCACCGCAACCGTATTGCCCTTTGCCGTATATTTGTAGACCAGTTCCGGGTCCCTGTGGATTTCCCTGCACGGTTCCGCTACTCCGGGTGTATAGGCGATGCTCAGGTCATCTTTGTTTTTCAGGGGAACCTTGCTGACCACAGCAAGCTTACCCTGATGCTTTTCATGGAGCTTTAACGACTCCTTATAATAATCCATATTTCCTCCATTTAGTAAATCGATAAGTGCCGCATCAATAATTGAGCGGCACTTTTATTGATTTTATTTTTCTTTATAACGCATCCGTAGAAAATTTTCGACTGCAGAAAATTTTCTTACCTCTGCACGTTTCAACGTCCCTTTCAGGGACGTTATTTCTTCCAGGAACTCTTCAAATCCACGATCTGGTTGAAAACCTTCTCTTTTTCATTGGTGAGAAACTGATCTGCAATATAATAGCCGTGTCGGAAGAATTGATATCGTTCTCCCGCCTTTGCATCTTTCAGTGCAGGTTCTGCAAATGCTTCAAAAGTTTTCACGGAATCGGGATTCAGAATATTTTCCCCTTTTTCGTCTTCAATCATCAGATAGCTGTAGGCTCTGATCGTTATCTTTTCCGCTGTTCTTGCATCGACCCAGTGAATGGTTCCCTTCACTTTCCTTGCATCAAATCCGCTTCCGCTCCTGGTCGCAGAATCATAGGTGCATCTCAGTTCGATCACATTTCCGTCTTCATCCTTGACTGCATCCTGGCAGGTGATGAAGTAGGCGCCTTTAAAGCGTACCTCATTGCCCGGGAACAGGCGGAAATATTTCTTTTCCGGAATCTCCATAAAGTCTTCCCGGTCTACATAAAGCTCTTTTGAGAAGCTGACCTTCCGCGTTCCCTTCGCTTCGTCTTCCTTGCTGTTTTCGATTTCCACCAATTCGCTTGAATCTTCCGGATAGTTGGTGATCACCACTTTCAGCGGATTCATGACCACCATGCGTGTATCTGCCTTATCCTTCAAATCTTCTCTTATGCAATGCTCCAGCAGAGCAATGTCAACCATGCTGTTGGCCTTTGAAACTCCGATCCGATCGCAGAAATCCCGGATCGCTTCCGGTGTATATCCTCTTCTGCGCAGTCCGGCGATGGTAGGCATTCGAGGGTCATCCCAACCTTCCACGTTACCATCGTCAACAAGCGCCTTCAGGTACCGCTTGCTCATGACGGTGTTGGTCAGATTCAATCTGGCAAACTCGATCTGCTGTGGCGGTTCGTTCCATGAAAGCTCTCTCAGCACCCAGTCGTAAAGCGGTCTGTGGTCCTCGAATTCCAGGGTACAGATGGAGTGCGTGATGCCTTCGATGGCATCCTCGATGGGATGGGCATAATCATACATCGGATAGATGCACCATTTGTCTCCCGTGTTATGATGTTCGGCATGGGCAATTCGATAGATAACCGGATCTCTCATATTGATGTTGGGAGAGGACATATCGATCTTTGCGCGAAGCACCTTTTCCCCATCCTGGTAGCTCCCCTTTTTCATGTTTTCGAAAAGCTCAAGATTTTCAAGGGCGGTTCTGTTTCGATATGGGCTTTCTTTCCCCGGTTCCGTCAGGGTACCTCTGTGCTGTTTGATCTCATCCGCAGACAAGTCGCATACATATGCTTTTCCCTTTTTAATGAGGGTAGTTGCGCATTCATACATTTTATCAAAATAGTCGGAAGCAAATAGAAGCTTATCCCATTGGAAGCCCAGCCATCTTACATCCGCCTCGATGGAGTCTACATATTCCGTATCTTCCTTAACCGGATTCGTGTCGTCAAATCGCAGGTTGCATTTGCCGTTATATTTCTGCGCGGTGCTGAAATTCAGGCAAATGGATTTGGCATGTCCGATGTGGAGGTAGCCGTTCGGTTCCGGAGGAAATCTGGTGTACACCCTGTCTCCATACGTTTGATTTTCTAAATCCTTATCGATTATATTATGAATAAAATTTGATGCTGTCTGTTCATTGGCCCCTTCCATTTTTTCAGTTTCCGCCATATGCTCTTCCTCCTTGAAAATTTATCTATTAATTATACCATTGAATACTATTATGTGCAAAATTTTATTTGGTATTTTCTCTGTTTCCAATGTGGTTCCAGCCTTTCAACGGAGCGAGATCCCATTTTGGACAGGATCGGATTTCCGTTTTTCAGCAACTTTCGAGACCGAAAAATTTTGCTTGATATTTTATCAATAAATTGCTAAAATAGGAGAGAAAAAAAGGTGGTGATTAAAATGGACGCAATTGATTCCAAAATTTTAGAAGTTTTACAAGAGAATTCGAGAGTTTCCATCTCTGACCTGAGCAAGCAGGTAAATTTATCCTTGTCGGCAGTCAGCGAAAGATTAAAGAAGCTGGAGGCTTCCAGTATAATAGAACGATATACCGTGATTCTGGATTCCAAAGCCCTTGGTCAGGAATTGACCGTTTTGATGAATCTCAGTCTAGAGAATCCAAGAGATACCGGCGAATTTTTTGATATGGTCGGGAAAGAAACTGAGATTCTGGAATGCCATTATGTAACCGGTGAGTATGATTACATCCTGAGAATTACGACGAAGAATACGGCTACTTTAGAGGCATTGATGAATCGGATCAAAGCAATTCCGGGTATCAAAAGGACTCAGACCAACGTCGTGCTTTCCAGCTTAAAGCATCTGTACAGCGTGTCTCCCACCATGATGGAAAAGTAGTTACTGCTGGGTATTTATCGTGGAAATGTCGATTTTTTTGCCCTCTAATGCAGCGGCAGCGATAGGGCTTGGGTTCTTTTCTGTGGTTGCATCGTTCAAATAGAAATCCTGCAGCTTCAAATGTTTTCTGTACTGACCGGGGGGTATCATCACGTGTTTGGTGAATACCCTGTTAAAATGTGTAAGATTGATAAAACCAGTCGCCTGACTTATCTGAGCAAGCGTCATATTAGTGAAAGAAAGCAGTTCCAAGGCTTTACGAACGCGGATAATCATCAGGCATTCAAAGATCGTCACAGAGGTTTCCTGTTTAAAACGTCTGCACAAATAATTCTTTATTACCGTCGTCTGCATGGCAATATCGTCCAAAGTAAGCTGTTTCGAGTAGTTATCCTCGAGAAATCGGATGGTATCCCTCACCGGCGTGGAGTATGCGGCTAATTCTATGTACTTTGATGGTATGTCTTTCTCACGCCTTGACCTTGCGCTCAGTTTAAAAAGAATGGCGTAAAGATACGCGACCATAATGTCTTCTGATAAAGAAGTCAGATTTTCATTCTCGTCAAAAATCTCATTGAAAAGCGTTTTTGAGAAGTTATCTTTTGGCACCAAGATGTCAATATCATCGCATATTTCCTTGTCTTTTTTTGTAAATGTTGTAAATTTCACTTCAAAATAGTATCCTGTCTCATTACTGTTCAACGTAATCTTATGCGCACTGTTCATCTGTATCAGGATCGTGTCCCCAACGCTTGCTGTAAAAGTCTTACCATCGATTGTAAATTCATATTCTCCTCGGAGGATATGGTTGAGCTGATAGTAAGGATGCGTATGTGTTTTATACGTACCTGCGCCATCCAGTTTTGATACACCTGACATCAGTATTTTTATATTGTTATTCATTATTCCAACCTCATTGCAAGCTTATATTTATTTTTGATTATATCGGTATTTCCTTATTAATACAATAACCTGTTTTTGCAGCCGTATTTCGACCGTAACGAAAAAAAGTAGAACAAACAGGGATTTTCAAATACCCCTGTTTGTTCTACTATCATGTATTTAACACTTTATCTGAATTTTCCTGTGGTCAGCAGATTAAGCTTCTACCAGGTTGCCCGAATCATTACTTTTTTTGATCTGCTTGCTTTCAACTGTTAAATCTACCTTTGCATATCGCTGGAGCGCTTCAATCCCGATCGCGATAATAAGAATGATGCCCTTGACCACTGTCTGCCAGTAATCGTTTACACCAATAATCGTAAGCCCATTAAAGAGAACATTTATAACGAGAACACCCAGTATCGCCTGATACATTTTACCATGGCCTCCGAGAAGCAAGACGCCGCCGAGTACGCATGCCGTAATACAGTCAAAGGCGTAGGTGCCGCCCGTATTGGCGGTTGCAGTCATTGTTCGTGACATAAGAATAATGGAAGCCAAACCAAAGAAAACTCCGGCTAACGCGTGGGTGAGGATGCTGGTTTTTACGACATCGATTCCGGCGAGATAAGCAGCTTCCCGGTTGCCTCCAATCGCATAGATATATCTGCCGAAATGCGTTTTCGAAAGAATAAATCCGGATATTAACGCACAGGCAGCAAATATGATAATGATGCTTGGGACTTTCCCAAAAAACAAGTATTGGGAAATATTTTTAAACGATTCAGGAAACCCGTACAATGTGGCGGCGCCGTTTGTAAGATAACAGACACCTGACCATATATACATGGTTGCCATGGACACTACAAAAACAAATGTGTGCAACACTTCAGCCAATATCGCGTTTAAGATGCCCGTCAAAGCTCCGATCAGAAGCGCGGCAATGATTACAACCCAAATGCTCCACCCCGCAAGGAGCATTTTTCCGCAGGCGATCGAGATGAACGCAATACGGGCGCCAATGGATATATCGATCTGGCCCGTTATCAGAATAAGAGTCATCCCGCAGGACAAGACCCCAATGACGCTGGCTTGTTTCAGAATATTATAGAATGTGACGCTTGTAAAAAAATTTTCCGGATCAACAAGCGAGAATGTAACGATCAGTATGGCAAGGAGCGCAAACATTCCGTATTTCTTCCAATAAGACAGAAACTTATTCATATCATCAATCACCTTTCTTTTTAAACAGCAAGACCGGACGCCAAAGTCAGAATACGCTCCTGATCAAATTCCGCGCGCTCAAGAATCCTCATTTGCCTGCCTTCGCACAGCACTACGATTCGATCAGAGAGACCGATAACCTCTTCCATCTCAGACGAAACGATAATTACTGATTTTCCTTCGTCGACCATTTGACGGATCAGTTCGTACATCTCCTGCTTTGCGCCCACGTCAATGCCGCGGGTCGGTTCGTCAAAAATCATAATTTCTGCATCCGTGGCAAGTACCTTGGATACGACAACCTTCTGCTGATTACCTCCGGAGAGGTTTGCAACAAGCTGCTCGATACTCGGAGTTTTTGTCTTTAGCTTGGCAGTATATTCAAGCGCAAGCTCATTTTCTTTTTTTGTATCGACGAGGAACCCCCAACGGACCAGTTTTTTTCCGAGACATCCTATCCCTGTATTCCATTTAATGGTCATATACAGGAATACTCCGTTTTTCTTCCGGTCCTCCGGTATCAGTCCAATCCCTTTTTTAAGCGCAGTTTTCGTATTTTTTATTTTAACTTCTTTCCCGCTTAAGAAAATTTTTCCACCCGTCACTTTTGCAGCACCGTACAGGAGCATCATTGTCTCCGTTCTTCCGCAGCCGAGAAGTCCCGCAAAACCGAGTATCTCGCCCTTGTGAAGAGTAAAACTGATATCCCTGACGCCATTTCCCGTAAGATTTTCAACACGAAGCACCTCTTCTCCTACCGGATTTTTCCTCGCCGGATAATCGTCGCGGAGCTCCCGCCCGACCATATACTTGATGATCTCTTTTATGTCTGTCTCTGCAACATTCAGCGTTATTATGTACTGTCCATCACGCATGACACTGACCCGGTCGGCCAGCTCGAATATTTCTCCCAGCCGGTGGGAGATATAGATGATCGTTATTCCCTGCTCTTTCAGCTTTCTGACGATGTTGAACATCTGAGTCACCTCAGATTTCGTCAGCGGTGCAGAGGGTTCATCCATAATCAGCAGTTTGATATCCTTTACAAGCGATCTCATGATTTCAACGATTTGCTGGTGTCCTACCGTAAGCTCCAAAACATTTTTTTCCGGTGGTATTTTGATGCCGATTTTCTCCATGGCCTGAGCTGCTTTTTTATTCATCTCCTTAAAATCCACGGTAATTGCATTGCCGAAATAATTGCCGAGAAAGATGTTTTCCGCGGCAGTGAGGGCCGGAACCAGATTAAACTCCTGATATATGACCCCGATCCCGATATGTGTTGAAAGCTTCGGATCAAGATGGCTGTATTTATGGCCATCAAAACGGATCACTCCTTCATCGGGCACGATTGCTCCCGAGATTGCTTTTATCAGTGTAGATTTTCCCGCACCGTTTTCTCCGACAATCGCATGAACCTCACCTTTTTTTACGCTGATGCTGACATTGTCGAGTGCAACGACTCCGGGATACGTTTTTCTCAAATTCATGATTTCCAGAATATTATCCGACATGATATCATTCCTTTCACCTTAAAAATTCTGTCCGTTTTGTGCTCCGTCATGCTTGATTCATATGCCGGAATAAAGGATGCTCAACATCTTTGGCTTGATGAGTTCTGTAGGGCTGCCGAAGGTATGCTGTACAACAACGTAGGAAAGCCCGTTGCCAGGATCGATCAGTACCTGCGCACCACCGATCCCACCCCAATAAAAGGCGGTTTCAGGGATAAACGTACATGCCGCGACAGAATCGGTTATCATGGCTACACCGAGACCATAACCGACGCCCTCATAATTTCCCGTGCCTCTAAAATCGCCGAGACTTTTTCCATGAAGCCAGTTTTTCCTCATCAGGTCGATGGTGTTTTTTGCCAGTATTCTCTGGCCGTTTGCCGCAGTTCCCCCGCAAGCGAGCGTATCTGCGAACAGGATATAGTCCTCTGCCGTAGTGATCAACCCGCCGCCGCCGCTCTCATGTCTGGATCCGGCAGCACCGAGGCAATTTCCTGTAATCCGCACGACCTGCTTTGTATCATTGTCGTACTGGTATTGCGGGGCCAGTCTTCCACGTTTCTCCTCAGGCAGAGCAAAACCGGAATCCTTCATTCCAAGGGGTGTAAAAATATTTTTATTGAGATAATCCCCAAAAGACATACCGGAGACTACTTCTATGACCGCACCCAGAACATCATGGCAATAGCTGTAGTTCCACCCCTCGCCGGGCTCGAAGAGAAGCGGCTCTCTTGCCAGTGCTTTTACAAAATCCCTTGTGCCAAAATCTCCGCCGGTTTCAGCGATCAGCTTCCGCATTTCCGGTGTGTCCAACTCATAGCTTAAACCCGCGGTCATGGTGAAAAGATCGACGATCCTGATATGCCGCTGTGCAGGAAAGATAGAGAAGGTGCCCCTTTTTATTTTCATATCCTTGAATTCCGGCAGATACTCATATAGAGGATCGGTCAGCAGAAGTCTCCCTCTTTCGGCGAGCTGCATAGCGGCTGCGCAGGTGACTATCTTTGTGGCCGAATAGATATTATAGATGGTACCGGGGGAAATGGGGATACCGTTTTCAATATCGGAGTAGCCTGCCGCATGACGAAAGATCTCCCGATGATCTCTGTAAATGATACAGTCGATGCCCGAAACGCCAAGCTGAGGGATCGTCGTATCCATAAAATGTCTAAGTTCATTAAAACTACTGGTCATGTAATTCCTCCCGAGCGTTCTTGATTTGCTGGATTTTGCGGGAACGCGCGCTGCGCGTTCCCGCCGAAATGGAGTAAAACCTATCTATTTTGAAGTATAGTACTGAGCAATATTCTCGGGAGTCACAGTAACATAATAGTTTGACAGACCGGTTCCAAGCCAGTCATAATCCTCTTTATCGAAATCAATGATCTCACCCTTCTTTGCCGCTCCGACCAGAATGGGAATCAGCTCGATGAGAGCTTGCCCGCTCTGCTTATGATCGATGAATGTAGAACCCTGTACCCATCCATCCTTACCATCCTTATTCATCAGATCGCTAACCGCTCCTGTCGCATCAAAGCCCCATAGGCTAAGATATTCCGAACACTTATATGTACCGCTGGAGACCGCTTGGTAGGCGCCTGTTACATCGTTATCGATCTGAGTAAGAATAACCTCAACCTCCGGATGATCGGTAAGAAGTGTTTCTGTCTGTGTCAGGCACGCGGCTTCTCCGTTGGCTGCATACTCTTGAATTACAGAAAATCTTCCATCCTTCTCCAGGACATCCAGAGCTCCCTGAATGCGTTGATATTGCTCAGAACCCTGTGGATTCATATATACGGCAACAGGGATCGTTTTCAAAGTGCTGAAGTAGTCAGCGTTAGAATTTACGTAGTCGACGATTGAATTGCCCATAACCGTTCCGCAGGCATAATAAGAGGTTCCGAGGTAATAATGTCCGCTGTCGGTATCCGGAGAAAACGCATATGATAGAATGGGTACTTGATATGTATTCCAGAAATTCTCCAGAAGAGGTGAAATTGCAGACGGCGTGACGGGATAGAGCACGATAATGTCGTACTTTCCAGATGCAAGCGCTGTTTCAAGAGTAGAAATAAGGCTTGCATCAGAATACTCAGGAGGACCCAACAAATCAATGTTGATCCCTTGCTCTTCCATCATCGGCTCCCATACGGCGTAGGAGTCCGTAAAATACTCGGCTGCGGTTGTACAAACAAGATATAGGACGTCTATTTCGCCTTGCTGTTTGTATTCTTTGTATTTTTCCAGAAATGGTATGGCGGTATATACGATATCCGCAGTATTCTGGACATTGCTCGTTTCACTGACCTTGTCGTCATTGCTGCCGGCGCAGGCCGTGAAGCTGAAAAGCATCATAAAGACTAGAAGAAACACAAGAATCTTTTTCATTTTAATTTTCTCCTTTTCATTATTTGCCGCACGTGCGGCATGAGATCTGGTGGAATTTACTTTCATTATGCGAATCGATCGGTTTCGTCTTTGTTATTGTTACATTATCATCCCAAAAGGTTAATGTCAAGCAATAATTAGAGAATTAAAGCGCATTAATTGTAACCTTTGTGTAATTATAGATATTTTTTTAATTTATAAACCTACCGTTGGTTTTGAATGATCGAGAACGATAAAACAGGGTGTACCTCATTGATGAGGCACACCCTTGATATTTAAGTATTTATCGAAAATGATGTTTTATCTTTCAACGATCAGGGAAGTTCCCATTCCACCGCCGATGCAAAGAGTTGCAAGGCCATACTTGGAATCTCTCTTCACCATTTCATGGATCAATGTGATCAAAATTCTAGCTCCGGATGCTCCAATCGGATGTCCCAGTGCAATCGCTCCGCCGTTTACGTTCAGCTTTGCAGGATCGATCCCCAGGTCCTTTCCAACTGCTACAGACTGTGCGGCAAATGCTTCATTTGCTTCAATGAGATCCATATCATTGATTGTCAGGCCTGCTTTTTCCAAAGCGCTCCTGGAAGCAGGAACAGGGCCGATACCCATGATCGCAGGATCCACTCCAGCAGATGCATAGGATTTTACTTTGCACAGATAGGAAAGTCCCAGCGCATCCGCCTTTTCCTTTGACATAACGATGAGTGCAGCACCGCTGTCGTTGATTCCGGATGCGTTAGCAGCAGTAACGGCACCATCCTTCTTGAACGCAGGTCTTAATTTTGCAAGACCATCTGCAGTTGTTCCATACTTTGGATATTCGTCTGTATCAAAGATGATTGGATCACCTTTCTTCTGAGGGATCTCGACGGCCGCGATTTCATCCTTGAACCTTCCGGCTTTCACAGCCGCTTCTGCTTTATTTTGAGATACGGCTGCAAACTGGTCTAATTCTTCCCTTGTCAGGCCCCACTGCTCTACGATATTTTCTGCAGTGATACCCATATGATAATTGTTGTAAGCATCGGTCAGTCCGTCGTGAACCATGATGTCGACCATCTTTGTGTCGCCCATTCTTGCACCCCATCTAGCAGCAGGCATTATGTAACCGGACTGGCTCATGCTCTCTGCTCCGCCGGCAAGGATACAGTCAGCATCTCCTGCTTTGATGATCTGAGCAGCAAGTCCTACTGTTCTGAGTCCGGAACCGCAAACCTTATTAATGGTCAATGCAGGCACTTCCTTTGGGATTCCTGCAGCAATAGCGATCTGTC
This sequence comes from uncultured Oscillospiraceae bacterium, assembly GCA_964612345.1. GTDB lineage: Bacteria > Bacillota > Clostridia > Peptostreptococcales > Anaerovoracaceae > Anoxybacterium. The sequence continues at coordinate 10,380 of CAZTEH010000031.1, forward strand.
TGGCTACGTTCTGCCCAAGACCGCCCTGAAGAACATTTCCTAAAATAACTTCGTCGATGATTGCAGGATCGATTCCTGCTCTTTTGATCGCTTCCTTTGCTGCAATGGAACCAAGCTCTACTGCAGACAAGTCCTTCAGTGCTCCGCCAAAACTGCCGATTGGAGTTCTGGCAGCACTTACAATTACTACTTCTCTCATTGTACTCCTCCTATTAAATTCATCATACTATTTATTGGGATAAAATAACATTATACAGTATACAGGGATAAGGGAGCATACTTCTCCCTTATCCTCAGACTCTATAATAATATCATGAATTTGGGAAAAAACAATACCTTAGCAAAAAGTCGAAAAATTCAAATTTAGGCAATATATTTTAGCAAAACCGCTTTTTCGGAGTAATTATTTCATGAAACAGCGTTTTTTTTGCCTTTTTTAAGTTATTTTTTTCACAAGGTTTTTCATAAAAAATGAGCGCTCCAATATAAATTGGGGCGCTTTTTGCTCTTTTACCTTTTTCTTTTTGGCATATTACAAATCTTCCTTAAAAATCGCGATATGGCTTTCTACCAGTTTGACAGGTTTATACGAAAGTTTCGCTTTTCTTAAGCCGGGAATTCCCATGTCCTCTTCCCTGTTGATGTATTTTACATTGGAAGCAACATGCCTGCAGAATTCGTTGTTGATCAGCTGGTATAACCCCCGGTAGGCGGTATTCGCCTTTTCCACATGGACCGTCACAGTATCTCCGTTTATTCTGCCGCCGATGCTCAGGGCTTCGATCTTCCCATCGATAATAATCGCAGCGGCCAGATAGCCCACCGCTTCCAGGTTATTGAAAACATCCACCATAGCACGCTCCTCCATTTTAAGAAGCTCCATTTCATGGTCCGGCAGATTTTTTCTTTCATTGAATTCACGAATAAACTGCATCGCCTGATCCGCCATAGACGAAGTCAAAGTCACATATTCATACGGATAGTGATTCAGGAAAAAATTCAGGTGATTCTTTTTGCTGTGATACTCTCTGCCTTTCAGTTCGATCAGATCCTGCGTCCGGTACACATAATCATAATTGGGACGGTCGTCGAAGAACCTGAACTCGTCCGGGCAGGCCTCCTCTAAAATATCCATCATGTGAAAAGGCATCAGCCGAATGCTGAATATGTAGCCTTTCGATTCAAATATTTTCTTTGCCTCTTTGATGGTTGCATTCAATGATTTCGAATCATAGGTCCCGGTTTTGGTAAGAGGCGGGAAAAGGAAGGGTTCTTCCTTGTCCGTTTCCAAATGGCTGAGTCCGGCGATGCATAAATAATCGCCAATGATCTGCCAGCTAAAGTCGTTTATATTTCTCCACATGTAGAGGGATGTAAAGGAAAGTCCGGAAGTCCCGTATTCAAAGCCTCTCAGGTATTCCTCCAGAATCGGCCTTTCCTCGATCGTGATACGGTTTTCAAGCATGAACATATTTAATGCCTTTCTCTATTTCACTTCACCAGTGCTGAAATCTGTTTGAAACCGGGTTCCTTTGCTCCTCCGCATAGTTCAAACAGGATGGATTCATAGGTGGTGCCGATGGCGCCTGCGTCACCCATTCTGCGCTGGGAATATTTTTTATCCGTGTTGCTTCTTGATGAAATACAATCGTTGGCAACAAAAACAGTATACCCTTTTTCCAGCAAATCAATCACCGTCTGCTGTACGCAAACATGGGCCTCAATACCCGCGATGATCACGGTTTTTCTGCCGAGCCTCTCTAAAGCCTCCACAAAGGCTGGTTCGCCCACTGCGCTGAAGCTTGTTTTTTCAACAGGCTGGAATTCGGCCGCACCGATCTCTTCTCCGATCGGTTCGGTCAAAGCAGCTGCAATGGCAGGGATGGTCGGTCCTAATCCCTTTGTATATTGCTGTGTCATAATAGCAGGCACTCCAAGAACTCTGCAGCCCTTTACGAGTTTGACAGCAGCAGCCTCCAATTCCTGATTATTTTTCATTGCAGGCATCAGCCTTTCCTGAAAATCAATCCCCACCAGGACGGCATCTTCCTTCTTCAATCTTAATATTTGATTCCCCATGACTTGACCTCCTCAATTAATTTAAAGCTTGTTAAATCGTAGTGCAGCGGTGTTATGGTTGCATAACCGTTCTGCATTGCAATGACATCGATATCCTCAGGTAAATCCTCATAGACGACCGGCGTTCCGGAATACCAGTATTCCATTTCACCGTTGTCATTTTTTCTCGGTTCAAACCATTCTTCATACTCTCTGGCGCCGAGTCTCGCAAACTTCAGTCCTTTTATTTCAGATACCGGAAGATTCGGCACATTGATATTCAAAACGGTGTTTGTATCGATTTTCCCCGTTGCCGCTTTTACCGTTTTCACCGCCAGGTTACAGGCCGCTTCAAAGGTAATCGGCTGATGATCGTTCACGGATACCGCGATTGCCGGAAGACCGCAGATACAGCCCTCGATCGCAGCGGAAACTGTGCCGGAATAAAGTGTATCCGTTCCGTAGTTTCCCCCGTGGTTGATTCCGGAGCAGACCATGTGGATTGTGATTCCCTGTTCGGCAAGCATTTTCAGTCCCAGCTTTACACAGTCGGCAGGAGTCCCTGTGATCTCCCACGCTCTTTTTGCGTTTGGGAATTCCACTTCTCGCATGCTGATCGGCCTGCCCACGGTGATCCCATGTCCGCAGGCACTTCGCTGTGTGTGCGGTGCGCATACATATACATTCGCAATTTGCGACAGAGCCCGCGCAAGCTCTTTGATTCCTTTTGCGCTAATCCCATCGTCGTTGGCAATTAATATATTCATAATGACCTCCATTTAATTATTCCTAAATATTAGGGCTTACTGAACGACTTGAAAAACAAGATGTTTTTCAAGTTTTGAAAGTTAAGGTTTCATAGTTCACTCAATAAACCTTATACTTCCAAAGCAGGCTTATTTATATTCAGAGCCTGCCGGTTCAGACGCCGATAAATAGGGTCTGAACAGCAGAAAATACAAATTATGCTGTTCGGGTGAATTTCATTCACCCGAACAAGTCTTTGAAAAAGACTTGTTCAGCAGACCCTATTTAATGTCCACTGAACAAATGAAAATGCAGCCGCTATAGGGCTTCGACAGCATTTTTCATTTGCTCAGGTGCAAAGTTTTTGTACGTTTTTGTTTAAAAACCTTGCACCTGAACATGACATTTTTCAACGTCATGTTCAGTGAGACATCAAAGAATGCTGCCAAAGACATAATAACGGATATTTATGTCTTTGGTGCGGCTTTCGCCGCACGAATAAATCGCTATGCGATTTATTCAGCAGACATTATTTATTATACCACCGGTTCTCGGTTTTTAAAAGCATATCACGTTGCCTTTTTGCCGCAGCTTTAGCTGCAATGGCAAAACGGACAGCAGCGAGCGAACGGAAAAATTCCCTCCGGCTAAAGCCGGGGAATTTCCGTATGGCACCTACCAGACATTTGCAGAGCAAATGTGGTTAGGGTGCGTAAGCGAGTCGGAGTTTCGGAACGAAACGTTGCCTTTTTGCCGCAGCTTTAGCTGCAATGGCAAAACGGACAGCAGCGAGCGAACGGAAAAATTGCACCAATCGAAGATTGGGCAATTAACGTATGGCACCTACCGAACATTTGCGATGCAAATGTTCGGTAGGTGCGTAAGCGAGTCGGAGTTTCGGAACGAAACGTTGACCTTGAAAAATTGAGTTTTTTCCATTATACTGAAATTGTATTTATGTAGACAGTAATTACCCCGCGTAAATATGTCATGTTATTTCTAACGTTGAGAAAGGGGGCATCTATTGAACAAAAAATTGATTTTAAAAACAAAAGAGTCCTTATCTTCTGTCCTGCCTATTACAATTATTGTTTTAGTACTCAATTTTACTATAACTCCCATGCCTTTTGTAATTCGCGGCTTGTTTCTGCTGGGAGCTCTTCTGCTCATTTTGGGAATGGGCCTGTTTACTTTGGGCGCAGAATTAGCCATGATGCCTATGGGTGAACAAATCGGCGGAGAACTCGTGAAGTCCAGAAAGCTTTTCCTTTTGATCGGCATATCTCTGCTCATGGGGTTCCTGGTCACCATGGCCGAGCCGGATGTTCGAATTCTGGCGAATCAGGTGCCGTCCATTCCGGACAACACCATAGTCCTCTGGGTAGCCGGCGGCGTCGGAATCTTTGTAGTTTTTGCGCTTCTTCGTATCCTGTTCCAGTGGAGACTGTCCTACCTTCTCATCGGTCTGTACCTTACGGCATTTATTCTGGGAGCTTTTGCTCCGGGGGATTTTCTGCCGGTAGCCTTTGATTCGGGCGGCGTTACCACAGGACCATTAAGCGCTCCCTTTATCATCGCTCTGGGCGTCGGTGTTGCATCTGTACGGGGAGGCAGCAGCTCCCACGACGACAGCTTCGGACTTGTAGCCTTTGGCACCGTCGGCCCCATTATTGCCATCATGATTCTTGGCATGGTACGTGATACTTCCTCTTTAACGAATGCGTCGGAAGGGATGCCGGTGGCGCATAACATCTTCGATCTGCTTCGGCTGTTCCAGGAAAGCTTTCCTTTGTATATGAAAGAAGTTGCCCTCGCATTGCTGCCCGTTATTGTCGTTTTTATGGTGTTTCAGTTCTTTGCGCTCAAGCTGCCAAAAAGCCAGCTGATCAAAATGGGCGTCGGTAGTGTTTACACCTTTATTGGTATGGTTTTGTTTCTCACGGGTGCACATGTCGGTTTTATGCCGGCAGGCACCTATATCGGCAAGTTCATCGGTGATATGCAGCACAGTTGGATCCTTATACCGATTGGAATGGCCATGGGCTTTTTCAACGTAAGGGCAGAACCGGCCGTCCATATCCTGAATGACGAGATCGAATATATGTCAGGAGGCGCCATATCAAAGAGCGCCATGCTTTGGGGCATGTCCGTCGGTGTTGCCATCTCCGTAGGCCTTGCTATGCTCCGTATTATTTTTGGCATCAATATTTTATATATCCTCATCCCCGGCTATGCCATCGCCTTGGGGCTGACTTTTTTCGTGCCAAAAATCTTTACCGCCATCGCATTCGACTCCGGAGGCGTTGCAGCCGGGCCGATGACAGCCACCTTTCTGCTTCCGTTTACCATGGGCACCTGTGAAGCGATGGGCGGTAACATCCTCACCGACGCCTTCGGTGTCGTTGCAATGGTAGCCATGACACCGCTGATCACAATCCAGATCATGGGACTCATCTATAATATTAAGATCAGGTCTACAACGGAAGAAGAAGCGGATGTAATGGAAGAGATCGCTGATGAAATCGAAGAGGAAGAAGAAAACCTCGAATGGGTCGGACAGAGCTGCGATGTTTCTGATTACTATAGCTGGCCTGAAAATCTGGAATTTATAGAAAATATGGAATGGATTAGTGACCTTCGTGAAGAAAAGCTTTATAATGAGATAATCGAAGATAATGATTATATCGATTTTGAAGAATTGGAAAAACTGGTACTGCCCGAGGATTTTGATATTCCTCGAACGAAGCAGTGAATTGAGGCCAGAGGAGGATATGAAAATGGACGAAATAAAACATCCTGCCGTGAAGAGGATCAAATTGCTCATTGCCACTGTCGACCGCGGCAAGGGGGATGATGTGGTTGGTATATTAAGGGAGAGCGGGGTCACCTACAATATGGTTTCTCCTGCTTACTGCGCGTCAGGCTCGGATATCATGGACTATCTCGGGTTGACCAATCCCGAGCGTGATCTGGTTATCAGTGTAGTCACAGAGGATAAGGTCGACGGCATTTTAAAAAAAATATTATATAAACTGGATCTGGATGAACCAGGCAATGGGTATGCGTTCACCATACCCATTACCGGTGTCAGCGGACCCTTGGCGCTGCGATATATCTCCGGCGTTTTCGAATAACGAAAGAGGTGGATTCACTTGGATAATCAAAGAGAATATGATTTAATCATGACAATTGTCAATCGGGGATTTGCCGATCAGGTGGTCGACGCAGCGAGAGCGGCCGGAGCCCATGGCGGCACTGTATTCTATGCCCGCGGAACCGGCGTACATGAGGTTGAAAAGTTTTTTGCCATCGCGATCCAGCCCGAAAAAGAGGTGGTGCTGAACCTTGTGAAGCATGAGAACACTCAGGAAATCATGCATTCCATCGTCGCTGCCGCCGGGCTCAAGACAGAAGGAAAGGGACTCGCCTTTGCTCTGCCGATTGCAGACGTGGTGGGCATCGTCCACTCTCTCGAGGAGCTGGAAGGGATCAAAAAGCCTAAGGATTGAGCAGAAGAAATAGATCGACGGTCTTAAGGGATCAAATAAAATGGCATAAGCAATACGAACAGAATCTTTTGAGGAATTGCCATACTTTCAAATTTTACGAATATGGTTTTTAGCGAGCATTCATGCGAAAAAAAGTGCTGTTTGAGCGAAGCGAGTTCACTTTTTTATCTGAAAACCATGAGTAAAATTTATAAAAGTATCAATTCCGAAAACCAATTCTGTGAATGTTGCTTATGCCATTTTGCTTAATAGATTTATATGGCAGCCGATTATTTTAATAATCTCGATCCTCTTGTCTCCGATAGCGGCGACCAGACTTCATCAAGCCTCGCCAGGGGCTCCCATTCGCTTTCCGGATCAAGGGAGATTCCCAATGCAGGGTTGCTTCCATAAAACAAGGCCATATCGTCGGTCCATAAAGCATCATAGCGACGGATGAATTCATCCATTGTTTCCGGTATTTTGTCTACCTTATTACTATCGATACAGAGTTCTTTTAAATCCCTTTTGAAAAACTCTTCTGTTAAAAAAGCTCTTTTTCCTGTTTTATCCACACAGCAGAGCTGTTCTTTTCCGCCGTGCTCGATGAGCGCATAGATCATAATTCCCTCCTGTAAGTTAGTACTCTGTAACTCCTAAATGTTGTCACAGCCGCGCCGAATATTTTTCTAAGTGCAAGGCGGAGGAACGAGGCATAGCCGTAGCTCTGGCGAATGACGACAACACAGCAATTGGGAAAATAGGCAAGTGGCTGTAAACTTTTTAGGGTTACAGAGTACTAGCCCAGCACCGCTCCGATCGCATCATGGATGACCAGATCTGCACGCTCATCATATGGTGTCTCCGACTTGTTGATCAAGACCAGTTTGCCTCCATGGAAATAGTTGATCAAACTCGCCGCCGGATATACGACCAAAGAAGTTCCGCCGACAATAAGCAGGTCTGCGTTGGAGATGGCATCCACTGCACCCTCCACGACTTCCTCGTCCAGAGGCTCTTCATAAAGAACCACGTCCGGTTTTATGACACCACCGCATTTGATGCATCTGGGAATTTTGCTCTCAGTATGTTCCTCGTTATTGCAGACCTGAGGCTTGACAATATAATCCCTGCAATATAAAGTATGGCAGCGGGTGCAGAAATTCCGAAGCACCGAGCCATGCAGCTCAAATACCTTCTTGCTTCCGGCCATCTGATGCAGTCCATCAATGTTCTGCGTAACGATGGCCTTCAGTTTCCCCTGTTCCTCCAGCTTTGCCAACGCGTAATGCGCCTTGTTCGGCTGCACATCAAGGTAAAGCATGTTGCTTTTATAATAATCGTAAAAGGTTTCCGTATGATTCATAAAAAATGTGTGGCTCAGCATTTCTTCAGGAGAGTGCCCGTATTTCGATTGTACCTGATACAATCCGTTTTCTGATCGAAAGTCAGGAATGCCGCTTTCTGTTGAAACCCCTGCTCCGCCGAAGAAAACAATACGTTTGCTCTTTTTGATCAGCTCTTTCAGTCTGCTTTCCATTTTACCACCCCATCTTTCTACGACAAATAAATTTCGTCATATATTAGGGCTTACTGAATGGATAAGAAATATCCATTCAGGGAAAGCAAAGCTTTCAGATAAACTCAAAAGTGCTGCAATATCATCACTTTTGAGTTTATCAAGCCCTAATTATCGGCGGCGGAACCGGCATAACGATAGATCGACCCTCCGTTATGCCGCATGCGGTGCAAGATTTTTTAAGGATTATTGGGAAAACCTTGCACTTCATGGATTCAGAAAGGATTATAAAAGCTGTGAAATTTTAGTCTTTCTGAATCGTTCAGCAAGCCTTATAGTACCATTTTAACACATCTGGAAAAACAATCAACGTAACTCCGTCAAATTTTTCCAATAACGAACGGGCATGAACCGTTTCTGACAACTTGGATTGATTCTTTCCTGAATGGCGATGGTTTCAAAATATTTTTTCCATAGATCGCGGTACTCTCTTTCGCCCACACCAAGCATAGGAAGGTCCTCATCGGAAAACCCGGAAATATACCAGCTGCCGCCCTGGGCGAAGACCGCCTTGCTCCTGGTTTTGTCATGGATGATAAAAGGATCGTTTTTCAAACGGTCGGAAAAGTGGTCTGCAATGATCTCCAGAATATCGTGATCCGGCTCGATGCAGCAGTACAGGATTTCCTTTCCGTTATTGCCGGACGGACTGTTTTTCAGAGCCGAGAACCTTGCAAGGCCCTTGATCCTGTGCGTCTCGATGGAAACCTTGTATTCGCACTTCTGAACAGCGAACACAACAGGATTGCTGTGGAGCAGGCTGATTCCCGAGCCTTCTTTAAAACCCATCCGGATATATTGAAGCAGTATGTTCTCCTTGTCCCCATCGGAGGAAAGGAAAACCCGGTAGATCCTTCGCAGATCTTCCCTGGAAATCTTCTTCTGAATGGCTTCATACACCCTCGAGGCCTTTTTCTCCTCTGTTTCTATGAAACGGCAGCCGTTAAGAAGGCTGGCCTGATAGTTCTCTTTTCGATAGATCCCCGATGCCTTTTCTTCATAATAATGTGCATAGATGCAGGTCAGAAACCCCTCGAAGGTCCCGTCATAGAGATAATCAACCATTCGAAACCGACCTCCGTTCCATTTGACCGGGGCCGCCGTCTGCAAGGGGGCTCGTATTTGCGTAGGCGCCAAACTGTGGTGTGATGGGGTTGAACATTGATATTTGAATATTATCGTCTATTGGCAATAATCTATTTCGAATGCGTTCCGAAGCAAGAACCTCATTTTTTATGTTTTCCGGAGCAATTTCCGTGCCGCCGAAATATTTGCCGCAGCAGGTGATGAAATACCTGGCCCGCTTCACCACGACGCCAATCTTTTTCAGATCGTCAAATTGGATGGCAGCCAGCCTCCGCTGCCGTACGATCCGCAGGGCAGAGGTGGTTCCCACTCCGGGAATGCGCAGCAGCTCGTCAAGTGAGACCTTATTGATCTCCATGGGAAACTTATCGATATTCCGCAGCGCCCAACTAATCTTCGGGTCCAGTTCCAGATCCAAAAACGGTGTTTTTTCATCCAGGATCTCATCTGCGGTAAACCCGTAAAAGCGCAGCAGCCAGTCCGCTTGATAGAGCCTGTGCTCTCTGGCAAGGGGCGGTGCCGTAAATACTGTGGGCAGCAGCGGCGAATCGGACACCGGAATGTAGGCGGAAAAATAGACCCGCTTCATTTTGAAGGTACGATAGAGATCCTCCGAGGTCTTCACGATCTGTCGGTCACTTTCCGGGCTGGCTCCGATGATCATCTGCGTGGTCTGACCTGCAGGTGCAAACCGTTCTTTGCCCCGTTTCCTCGGCTCCCGTACGGTAAGGGGCTTTCCCGTCAAATCCACAAGACTTCCATCTCCCGGCGTAAGGTTCTCGCCCTCCGGTTCCAGATAACTGAGATTTCCTGCGCTGTAGATATCCTGGTTTTTAAACATGGTCCCGGGGCCCTTCAATTGCCTCCGCTCTGTCAGAGTCTGGGTGATCTGCTTCATGGGAGTAAAAATATTTTTTGCCTTCTTCTGAGGAGCAAGCAGGTTGAGGCTTTCCTTGGTTGGCAGTTCGATGTTAATGCTGAGCCGGTCTGCCAGCAGCCCGATCTGATGGATGATTTCCGGAGAAACGCCGGGTATGATCTTGGCATGGATATATCCTCCAAAGCCGTATTCATCCCGCAGCAGCTTAATGCAGTTCATGATTCTTTCGGCCGTATAATCCGGAGACACCTCCACTGCGGAGCTTAAAAATAAACCTTCTATATAATTTCGGCGATAAAACTCTATGGTCAAACGTGCCAGCTCCCTTGGTTCGAAGCTTGCCCGAGCCACGTCGGCGGATCGCCGGTTCACACAGTATTCGCAGTCATAAACACAATTATTTGTGAAAAGAATCTTCAGGAGTGAAATACAGCGCCCGTCTGCAGACCAGGAATGGCAGATCCCTGCAGCTACCGAACTTCCTATCTTGCCGTTGTTTTTCCGATCGACGCCGCTGGAAGAGCAGGACACATCATATTTTGCGCCATCTGCCAATATCTTTAGTTTTTCAAAGGTAGTATCCACTCCGACTCCTCCTTCATAATAAGAACCTATGTTCTTATTATGCTCCTTTTAAAACAAATGTTCAAGCAAAATATTTACGCTCGGATTGTTTTATGGTATAATTAGGGGCTGTTGAACAAACCTTAAATTCAGGAAAAAGTTTGTTCAAGTCGGATGAAGAACGCCCTCATTCACATACTAGCGTAGGAGGATTATTATGGCTGAGTTTTTGTATTTTATCCTGTTTGCGGCGGGTTTACTCATGGTAGTGAAGGGCAGCGACTGGTTTGTCGACTCTGCCGTCTGGGCAGCAGAAGTGTTCCGGATTCCTTCAATTATCATCGGCGCTACGATTGTGAGCATCTGCACAACATTACCGGAAACCTTCGTCTCTTCCGCGGCCGTTTTAAAGGGAGAAACGACCATGGCCGTTGGCAATGCCCTTGGTTCCATCGGTGCAAATACGGGTTTCATTCTGGCGATTCTGTTGGTAGCAACGCGGCCTAATATCGAGAATCGCAAGGAATTTCTAAAAAATTGCATTTTCTTGGCGATCCTGATGTTGGTGCTCTGGGTTGTCGGCTTCCTTTTTGGCGGAATCAGCCGTCCAATGGGTATCGGCCTTATCCTGCTACTTTTGCTTTATTTAATCAATAATGTGATTTCCGCAAGAAAACTGATGGATCTGGATATTCATTATGACATCGTGGATGAGGAAGATATCTTCGACAATAATAATTCCAATACACCCATGCCGGAAGGGATTGCCTACGATGAAGCAGAAAATGATTTTGATGTGTCATTTCAAACCATGGCACGAAAAATCTCTTTCTTTATTCTGGGTGTATTTTTCGTTATATTTGGCTCCAATCTTCTTGTAGATAATGGAATCCAAATCGCCGAAATCCTCCATGTTTCGAATTTTATGATTGCGGTGGTGTTTACCTCCATCGGAACCTCACTGCCTGAACTGATCACGGTGATCACTTCCGTCAGAAAAGGAGTTTCCAATCTTGGCATCGGAAATATCATCGGCGCTAATATACTCAACATTTTACAGGTAGTCGGAATTTCAGCACTGCTGCGTCCTCTTTCCGTTGCCAATGAGAAAAGCATTCTTTCGTTTCAGCTTCCCATGCTCATTGTTATGGTTCTCTCAGTCATCTGCTTTGGCCTCCTTAATAAGGGCAGACTGAGTAAATGGAGCGGAATCTGCCTGCTTGTCCTGTATTTTATATTTTTGTCCGTTAATATATTCCGGGAAGCTGCTCCAATACTGGGGCCGGTTCTATTCTAAGGAGGAATACAATGGAAGATCGAAAAACCGCGCTCGTCCTTGGCGGCGGCGGTGCAAGGGGAGCTTACGAAATCGGCGTCTGGCAAGCGTTAAGAGAACTCGGGATCCCCATCAATATCGTCACCGGCTCCTCGATTGGTGCAATCAACGGCGCCCTCATCGCCCAGGATGCGTTCGACCTTGCAGTCTCACTCTGGAAGGAAGTGGACACGTCGATGGTTTTTGATGTGGAAATCAAGGATATACTGGCGAATTCAGGCTTAGGCAGCAGCAAATTGAAAGACTTGCTTAACCAATATATCGATGAATCCGCAATCAGGAAATCATCCGTAGAATACGGTCTGGTGACCATGGAACTTCCGTCCATGACACCGAAATTCCTTATGAAGGATAAAATCCCCGAGGGAATGCTGGTGGATTATCTACTGGCCAGTTCCACAGTCTTCCCGGCCATGAAAAGCTATGAAATAAACAGCCTGAAATATGTTGACGGCGGTTTTACTGACAACCTGCCAGTCGGATTGGCTTTGGACCATGGGGCAACCCATGTCATCGCTGTAGATCTTAATGTTGTAGCTGTGATCCGAAGGAAAAGAATGAACGATGCTGAATTTCTTAGAATCATTCAATGTCCCTGGGATTTAGGCAACGTTCTGGCCTTTGACAAGAACAATTCCAGAAAGATCATGAGGTTTGGATACTTGGACACTTTAAAAGCCTTCCAGGTATACGACGGCAGTTTTTATTGTTTTGTAAAAGGAGAATTTGATAAGAGAAGTATTCAGGGCGCAAGTACGGCAGGTGTCATTTTCGAGCTTGATCCTGAAATTATTTATAAGAAATTTATCTATAATATCCACCTGAAAAATGCGGTGGACTCCCATGTCAAGTCGACGGAAAAGGAGCTTCAATCCTATTCCAATACGCTGAAGGGAAGGATCCTGGAAAGCATTCTCAAAGCCAAAACCGCTCTGAATCAAAAAACCATGACCCTCATCATAGCGAAAAGCCTGAAGGAAACCAGCGACGCAAAAAATATCTTTCTCACCAAGCCGGCCATGAAGCTGCTCCGGGATGAGATCCTCGCCGCCAACTATCTGATCAAGGAAGGTTTGGTCTGATGTTATCAATTAACACGAAGCACTAAAAAGCGCCATTGATATCAAATCAATGGCGTTTTATCATTCATTAGGATCTCTCCTGCTCTTTTTCTTCTCTTTTCTCATAATTATCAATTAAGAATTCGCACAGGTTCTTTGCCGAATCTTGTCTTGCGTAAATCTCAATGGTTGAGCGCAAGAGGGTGATCCGCTCAGGGTGCTGAAATAGAGAAAACACGGCTTCATCCAACGGAAAGGATTTCGTTGCATACAGCGCAAGTCCGTTATTCAGCATGAACTCCGCATTCCTCATCTCGTGTCCCGGAATTGGATTGACCATGATCATGGGAAGTCCCTTCGCCATTGCTTCCGAGGTCGTGATGCCGCCGGGCTTTGTAATGATACAATCCGAAGCATCCATCATTACATCAACATTGTCCACATAACCGTATATATCAAATCTTTTTTGTGTATTCAGTGCCTTGACCTTTTTATACATTCGTTTATTGTTGCCGCAAATCACCATGACCTGAAAGTCAAAATTCAGCCGATCCAGGCGTTCTATGGATTCGTCGATCTTGCCATATCCCATACTCCCGCTCATCAGCAGGATGGTATGCTTATGAAGGTCGAGCCCAAGCTGCGCTCTGGCTTCCATCCGATCGATCCGATCGGAAAATTTAGGTTTGATGGGAATCCCGATCGGAAGCATCTTATTGATATCCAGACCCTTCTTTTTCATCTGGAATTCAAGCAGATCAGTCGGGGTCACATAATAATCCAACCGTCTTGTTTCCTCCCATAGCGGGTGAAGAGTGAAGTCCGTAACAATACCCACCGCAGCGGCATCCACCCACTGCTTTTCCTTCATAATGTTTACCAGGATGGCAGACAGCACGTGGGTACATATGATGACATCGGGATTGGATTCTTCAATATAAGTTTTTAAATCCTTCGCCCACACCGTACTGGTCATCTTCGGTACGGAGTACTTTTTCAGCGGTTTGCTCTTTTTTAAAATGATATCATACAGTTTGGATGATATCTTCTTTGCATAAGCGGTAGAAAGCAAATATCCCTTTGATACCATGTCGGATAGAATTGGCTCAATGTATTCATACGCATCCAGGGTTTCGCAGTCGACTCCCATACTCTTGAATTCATTTTCTATGGCCTGCCCTGTTGCATGATGCCCCTGTCCGGTTGAAATACTCAAAATGAGTGCCTTCATAATTTAATCTCCCCTTTTATCTTAATCTCAAATCTTGTACTAGCTCCTTTAAAGATACCATATTTTATTCAATGGTGGAAGATATTTGTAATTAATGTCTTTTATTTTTCGATATCGGTACGAACTCCGATCATAGGCTGATAAGTGAAAAACTTTCGGGCCGGTGTCTTATACAGGGCGGCAGCCAGTATGGTCGCGATGACGGTACCGACGCTGAACTGAACAATGTTAAATGGGATTCCCATGACGGCGGCGATGAAGTTTCCGTAAATCACACCTTCTGCAACATAGTAACCGGCAACCATGAAGCAGCCGGACAGAATCATGCCGATAAGCTGGTACACCGGAACGCCTAAAATGTTTCTTCCCTGTTTCTGCATCGCTTTTAAAATGAAAAGCCCCATTACGGCAGCCATGATGCCTTTAATAAACAGCGTCCATGGAGCCCAGACCGCATAACCTACGAGAAGATCCGCCAATGCGGATCCTACACCTGCGGCAATCGCGCCATATCTCCAGCCTAAAATCAATACGGAAAGAAAAATTATGGCATCTCCCAGGTGGATATATCCGCCGGTGAACGGGCTTGGAATAACGATCAGCATGGTAGCCACCACGATCATCGCCATCATCAGCCCTGTTAGTATTATTTTTGTTGTCTTCTCTCTGTTTGTCGTCATCTGAAATCTCTCCCTTTTGCTAATCAATATTCATTGACTCATTCTATTTCATGTATTATAATACTATCAAATTGTAGTTAAATAAATATGCAGTTTCAATTATTTATGTATATACAGTCAAGCCAGGTCTCCTGAATTTTGCCGATAACGGCCGATACTGTTTCACAATAATACGATATTATAGATATACAGTTTACGAAAGGAGGTCGTCATGAAGGCCATCATTCCAAATTTCCGGAGCGATTCCGCGACTCCGCTTTATCTGCAGCTTTATCATTATATAAAAACCGCCATTCTCGAAGGAAGCATACTTCCACTGGAGAAACTGCCCTCGCTTCGGAATCTTTCAAAAAGTCTTGACCTTAGTTTGACCACTATTGAATTGGCTTATAATCAGCTCCTGGTGGAGGGATATATTTACAGCAAACCGCAGTCGGGATATTTTGTAAATCTAATTTCCGCAGGAATGGGAAGTGTTCGAAAAGAGGGGGACGCTGATTTACAGGAAAATATTCCGCTTGAGCAGTCAGATCTGCTCTCCGATTTTGAGAAGAACGGTTACTTTGATATGTCCTGTTTTGATTTTGTCAAATGGAAAAAATGCATCAATCAGGTGCTTACCGAATATTCCCACCTGCTGCTGAGGGAAGGCGACTCCAAGGGAGAAAAGGCGCTTCGGCTGGAGATTTCAAAATATGTCTACCAGTCAAGAGGTGTTATCTGTACCCCCGATCAGATCGTCATCGGTGCCGGGACCCAGCAGATCATGGGGCAGCTTTGTACGATCCTGATCAAGATGGGCATGAAGCACGTCACCGTTGAAGAACCGGGCTACCTGCCGGTAAGAAATATCTTTCGGGACCGGGATTTTGCAATTACCTCCGTACCCGTCGGCAAAGAAGGGATTTCTATCTCCAAGCTGCCGGCCAATATCCGGTCCGCCGTATATGTGAGCCCATCCAACCAGTTTCCCACCGGCTATGTAATGCCCATCGGGAAACGCTATGAGCTTCTGGACTGGGCAATGAAAAACGACAGCATTATTATCGAGGACGATTATGACAGCGAGCTGCGATATTTCGGCAAGCCGATTCCTTCTCTTCAAGGTTTGGACCACAATCAGCGAGTCATCTACCTGGGTTCTTTCTCCTCGACACTCTTTCCATCGATAAAGATCAGTTATATGGTGCTGCCTTCCAATATGGCTGCCATTTTCGATACGTTCCGGGGAGATTACACCCAGACCTGTTCCAAGACGGAACAGCTGACTCTGGCAATCTATATGTCAAAGGGCTTATACCAGACCAACATAAAAAAACTGCGAACGTTGTATTCGCAGAAGCTCCAATCGGTGCTTTCCTTTCTGAACAAATGGGGCACCGGATTCATCCGGCCCATCAACAGTTCGTCGGGGGTCAATATGCTCATTCGTGTGAAAAGTAAAAAGACGGCAACCCTTCTGTGTCAGGAAGCCCAAGAACTTGGCATAAGCACACTCCCTATAACCACCTATACGGAAGCGCCTGCAGAAGCCACTGCAACTCTTATCTTCTATTATAATCAGATCCCTCTGGAAGATATGGAACAGGCACTGAAAAGTCTGATCGAGAAATGGAAACAAGAATAAACTTTTCTTATCCGGCCAGCAGCTGTTCCAATATGTCAAGGATCTTCTGCTGGCTTTTAATATGCTCAATATGCAAACTGCTGTATCTGCCGGCGATGGCCATCTGGTAAAGTAAATTGATATCCGCACCGACTTGTTTTGTCAATGATTCAAAAATGTTTCCTTCAGATATTAAATAGGAACCGCAATCTTCTTTTGTAAGGATACCCATTTCATTCAAATCCTTCATGAACAGCTCTTCCTCTTCACAAGTCATGTGCAATAGATCATACTTGTCATTCAACTGCTCGATTTGTTCTCTTGTTAAAGAAGTCCCCGTCTCAGAATTATGATTCCTTTTCATAATCGCTTCTTCATTACGTTCTATATTCCTAAGTTTTGTAAATGCATCTTCGTTATTTCTATTTTGTCCACTTGGCTCATCATACCTATTCATGATTCCTATTTCCCTTCATAAGTCTAGCATGAAACGTAATTATGGTTGAATGCGTCACAATTTGATTATATCGCCTATTCACTTAATAGAAAAGTAAATGTCGAAATTAAATGTATTGATGCTTATATTTACACACAATGTCGATAATGCCGCCATTTTTAATTTCCAATCGAATAAAAAAAGCATATGCCTTTCGGCATATGCCTGTTTCCATAAACCGTACTATTTCTTCTTGTAATCCGCAAGCATTCCAGCTCCCACAAGCACAGAAGCGCTTCCCATCTCAGACAGCTTCAGCATCGGCAAGGTGGTCTCCCTGCTGAAGATCCATTCGTACATCTTTTCTCTCACCGGTTTCAGGAGGTCTTCTCCTAAATCCGTAATTCCTCCGCAGATGATGATGACTTCCGGCATCAGGATATTCGCTAAGTTGGCCAATGCAATCGCCAGATTGTCAACATAGCGGTCAAACACTTCCCTCGCATCCTCGTCTCCGAGCTCCATCGCCTTAAAAGCTGTGGTTTCCGTGATCTTTGAAAGGTCGTTTTCGCAAATCTCCAGTATCTTCGAGCCTGGATTTCTTTCGGCGACTTCCCTTGTCTCTTCAATCAAAGCTTTTGCGGAACAAACCGTTTCAAAGCAGCCGATTCTGCCGCAGGAGCACTGCTTCCCGTTCTTGTCGATCACCATATGTCCCAGCACGGCGCCCGCATTATTCAGCCCGGTATATAACCGGTTGTCAATGACGACTCCTCCGCTGATTCCTGTTCCTATATTGATCGTAATGGAGTAATCCAAATCTTCGGCAGCTCCGGCAGCGCTCTCAGCAATCGCCGCACAATGAGCGTCGTTTTCAACATAAATCGGTGTATTTGGAAAATGTTTCTTAAACTCATCCTTGATGGGAGCATTGTAAAGACCTAATACATAGGTCTTCATGATTTTGCTGTTTTCTTCATCCGGCACGCCCGGACATGCTACACCAATACTTTTTATGCTTCTTGCATCATAATCCTTGTCTTCAATGAGATCGAAGATCAGGTTAACCGCTTCAGAGACCATCTCTTTCAGGCCCCGTTCATAATTAGACTGAATCTTTGATCTCGCTAAAAGTCTTCCGTATTTGTCTACGATTCCGGCTTGAATTAACTTGGCCCCGATCTCAACGCCTATATTGACTTTCATAACTACATCCCTTTCTTCTTTTGTTTCTTCAATGATTCCAGATAGTACCGGTCGTCCTTCAGCTGCAGCGGCATTACCGAAACCACGATGTGCTTATGTCTCAAAAGCCTTTTCTCGATGTAAGCGGTCGTGTTGTTGTGCAGGAAGCGGTGCCACCATTTTTTTACCATAAATTCGGATAATAAAACCGTGATTATGTCTCCGGACTCGTAATCGTATTCCGTAGACTCAATAAACCTCAGCAGTGGGTCGATCACCCTTCGATACGGTGACAGCTTGATCACAAGAGGGATATCCGTCCCCAGCATGTCATATGCTTCCTGAACCTCGCGCGCGCTTTCATCATTGATGGCGACGCAGAATGCTACCACATCATCGCAGATGGTGTTGGCATAGCGTAAAGCACGGACACTGGCTTTATTTACATTTTCTATTGGAACAATGATTCGGTTGACATAGTTCAATTTTTCAAAATCGATTCCGTCATACTCACTTTCTTCGATTTTCAGCTGCTCCTTCACCGAAATATAATGATTGTGGATCTGGTCGATCAGGAATACCAAGACGGGCAGCAGAATGAGGACAACCCAGGATCCCTGCTTGAATTTTGCAATCGCTATGATGATTACAACGATAGACGTCATCAGTCCACCAAATCCATTAATCGCAGCTTTGAGTTTCCAATGCTGATTTTTTTCTCGTATCCATTTCATGAACATTCCCGACTGGGAAAGGGTAAAGGAAATAAATACACCAATTGCATAAAGGCCAAGCAGTGCGGTTACATTTGCCTGGAAACCGATAATCAAAATGACAGAAATCACCGACAAAGATATGATGCCATTCGTATAGCTCAATCGGTCGCCTCTCATGCTCAACTGCTTCGGCGCATACTTTTCATTGGCCATGACGGCAATGAGCATGGGGAATCCGGAATAGGCCGTGTTTGCTCCCAGAATCAGGATGACAAAGGTCGATGCCGTAATGTAATATAGCATGAAGGAATCTCCGAAGATCTGTTCCGCCAGCAATACCAGCAATGCTCCCTCTTCACCGGGAACCACATGATAATAATTTGCTATCATTGAGGTACCGGCAAACAGTACTAAAATAATGAGGCATAGCAGCATGAGAACTGCTTTCGCATATTTTGTTGATGGTGCTTTGAAATTCGGCACCGCATTACTGACTGCCTCAACACCTGTCAGCGCCGTGCATCCGCTTGCAAAGCCTCTCAGCATGAGCAGCAGCGTTATGGACTGAACCGGCTTTCCAAGATCCGGTTCCGGCGGCACATAGCCGTTCATGATTCGAATAAATCCATAAATAATCAACGCAAGAATTCCTGCTATAAATGCATACGCTGGCACTCCGAATACCTTCGCGGATTCCCTTACTCCTCTTAAATTTCCAATCATAAGAACCAGAACTAAAACAACCGCTAAGGTTACATTATAAGGACGCAAAAATTTAAATGCGGACGTTAGCTGTTCAACACCGGAGGAAACACTTACAGCAACGGTTAAGATGTAACCCACCGCCAAAGCCGCTCCGGCGATCATTCCCGGAATTTCTCCAAGATTCTCTTTTGCAACGATAAATGCGCCGCCCCCGTTGGGATAACTGTCAATCGTCTGCCGATAAGATAGCATTAATACAATCAAAAGTCCGATGATGCACCACGACAGTACCGACATCTGCATATATGCCAGGATACCCACTGCAGGAATCAATACAAGCAGCATTTCCTGTCCTGCGTAGGCAACGGATGAGATGGCATCTGAGGATAGAATCGGAAGGCCCCATAATATTCCCATCTTTTCGCCCTTCAGGGCGGTATTTTTTAAGGGTTTCCCAATCAAAACCCGTTTCAATTTCTTTAGCATAATTCGTCCCTGCTAGTGCAAAGATGCTCCTCCTGTTCATAAATAAGGTAATATATAGCATAAATATCAAGGTAAGATTATATATTACACCTTACTTGTTGGAATATCAATATATTTATATTATTCTAGTATTCATACTTATTATCCTGCCGAAAAAGAAAATGAATGACTGTTGAGAGTCATTCATTTTACTTCGCTTTATAAACTTCGTTTCATTTATTAGTACGATTTGCCGAAGCCGCAATTGGGATAAGTGCAGACTTCACAATTTTGACAAAGACCGCCGTGAGCCAGCTTTTTGATATCGGTCCTCGTCGGGATCTCACCGGCCAGGATTCGCGGCACGATCAAGTCAAAAATGCTGACTCTGCTATACATGACGCAGCCGGGCAGCCCCACCACGGGGACATTTCCTATATATGCCAGCATGAACATGGCTCCGGGCAAGACGGGCGCTCCGTAAGTAATAATATGTCCGTCGGCTTTCCGGATTCCGGTAGGCGTCTTATCATCGGGGTCGACGGACATTCCTCCCGTAACACCGATCATATCCACGCCTTCCTCGATGAGCTGTTTGATGCAGTCAGCAATCATCGTTTCATCATCATCGGCAAACAGCTGATTCACCACAACGCTGCCCAGGTCGCCGAATTTCTTTTTCAGAACCGGACCGAAGGCATCCTGAATTTTTCCGGTGTAAACTTCACTTCCAGTGGTCACAAGACCGATTTTCAGTTTCTTTAAAGGCAGAATCTCAACCAGATGGCCGCTTTGACATACCTTTTCCGCACCGGTTACGATACTTTCATTGACAAACAGCGGGATAACCCGGGTTCCTGCCACCTTCTGTCCCTTTTTCACCAGCTGATTTTCATGAATGGAGGCAAACATGATCTCATCCTGGTCAATCAGCTGATTCAGCATGGCGGTGTTGATCTTCAGCAGACCGTCATATTCCGCTACAAGCTCGACCTTTCCCTCTCCCGGCGTAACAAGGCAGATCCCCTTTCCCGCAGCAGCGGCCGCGATACGCATAGCCGCCTCATCCTCATGGACATCCGTCTCTTCTTTATCCACCACAAAGAGATGCTTCTTCCCCATGCTGAGCATGATATCGATATCCTCCGAGGCGATCACATGTCCTTTTTTAAATTTGCTTCCTTTAAATTCTCCCGGAATGATCTGGGTCAAATCATGTGCCAGGACCAGTCCCACTGCATCGTATACCGAAACCTCTTTCATAATTGCTTCTCCTTTGTATCAGAATCATCTATTTTGAATTAGAATAATCGATCACTACAATACCGCCGTTTGGTATCGGGTTTCTCATCTCCTCTTCCATCGGCCGATGGCGGAGATTGCTGAGTATCACATGGAGAACTCCTTGATGCGCCACGATGAGAATGTCCCCTGCATCGTCTCCGGCTTCCCTTTCCCTCATCAATATGTCCCGGAAGCCCTTCATCACACGGTATCGAAGATCGTAAAAGTTTTCACTTTCATTTCCGAATTTATAAGCAAGGAGATTTTCACCGCGTTTTTGGTATTCTTCCGGAAATTGCTCCCTGATCTCACTGATATATCTGCCGTCCCATTCACCCAGAGACATTTCCCTCAGCTTGAGCTCATGGATCACTTCGATCTCCGGATTCAGACTATCTCTCATGATTTCCGCCGTCTCCGCTGCACGGAGCAAATCGCTGGTATAAATCCTGTTTACTGAAATATGGAAGCCAGACAATTCACCGGCAGCCTCTTTCGCCTGCTCTCTTCCCTTCTCGGAAAGAGGGATATCGGTCTGGCCGAGAAAGATCTTCTCCCGATGCTGTTTGATTTCTCCATGACGAATCAAGAAAAGCCTTTTACCGTAAAGCTCGTCTTCATAATTGAGCTCCGCTTCGAACTGCTTTCTGTAGAATTCCAGAACCTCTTCATAACCTGACCGGGTGTCCATATCCAGAACGACTGCTTCTGTATCAACCTCCAGCCTGATCAACTTATCATTATGACGGTTCCGGATTGCCTTAAGTCCGTTTTCTCCCTCATATGCCAGGATCTCTTCTGCGTATCGGGCCGGTATAAAGAGCGGGTGTCCGTTTTTACCGCGATAACAGGGCACGATAAACGAATCCTGATTCTCTCTGTGTTTTTCTATGATAAGTTCAAGCACTTCCGATGGCACCAGCGGACAGTCAACCAGCATCAGCAGAAATCCATCCACCGTATTCAAAGGCAGCGTATCCGCCGGCAATCCGTTTCGTGCCATCCTGATTCCGGCCTTGATGGAAGTAAACATTCCCTGCTCGAAATCCTGATTGTATGCCTCAACGATCCCTTCCGACGCAAAAATAGAGCGAAGCCGTTCTCTTTGAAAGCCTGTGACTCCGATGATATTCTGTACGCCGGCCTTTTTTAATGCGGTAGAAATCCTTTCAACCGCAGTCATATCGCCTATTGGCAATAGTGGTTTAAAGGCGCCCATGCGCGAAGAATATCCCGCCGCAAGGATCAGCCCCACAACCTTATTCTCCTGCTTTAACCCGCTATCGTTCTCCATGACCTCCCCTTACTTTTATCATTTCTCCCGCGATACTGATGGCAATTTCCTCGGGAGTTTCCGCAAAAATGCTCGTACCGATGGGAGAATAGACCCGATCCAGATCTTCCTGTTTGAATCCGTCTTCCCGCAGCATGCGGTAAACCTCGCCCACCTTATTTCTGCTTCCGATCATACCGATATATGCGGTGGTCCTTTCCAAGGACTGCTTTAGTACATCATAATCTCCGCTGTGCCCTCTTGTCACAATGATGATATAGCTGTTCTCATCGGTTTCCAGACCAGGATAGGCGTCTAAGAAGCTGTCGATCACCACGACCTCATCCGCATCCGGGAAGCGCTCCCGGTTGGCAAAAGCCGGCCGGTCGTCAATAACCTTTGTCGCAAAGTTCACATATCTTAAAATCGGCTCCAGGGCCTGGCCCACATGGCCTGCACCAAAAATAAATGCCGTTGCTTTCAAATCAAAATCAGCGATAAAGCTGTCAGGGGTCTTCGCATCAATATACTCGATACTCACATCCGCGTCGCCGCCGCACCTCATGTCCAGACCTTGTTGTTCCTTTGGAGTCAACCTGAAATGATAGACCTTTGACTCTTTTGTCTTGAAGGTTTCCAGGCAGATTTTCTCTACCTCGGCCTCCAGCTTTCCTCCACCGACGGTCCCGAACCGGGTTCCGTCCTGCTTCATCAGAAGACATGCTCCTTTTTTTCTTGGAGTGGAGCCCAGGGTGTCAACCACCTTCGCAACGACAAAGTCTTCTCCCTTCTCGATCAGGTCCTTCCCGATATAAGTGATTTTACTCATTTCAAACTCCTTTCAATTGCTGATTTTCTCTATGATATGTCCTTCTTTGATCAAAATTCGGCTATCGGCAAACATCTCACTTTCCATGGCATTATGCGTGATCAATATCGTTGGAATCTGAAAGTTTTTCTTAAAGGACGAAAATTCCTGATAAATGATTTCTTTGGTCTGCTGGTCCAAAGCGGAAAACGGCTCGTCCAGCAGCAGCAGGCTGGGTTTCGTTACGATTGCTCTGGATAAGGCAACCCGCTGCTTTTCCCCGCCGGAAATCTGGGCGGGATGCTTTTTCTTCAAATGCGCAATTCCAAAGGTTTCCATAATATATTCCGCATATTGAAGAAGCTCTTCTTTTTTGTTTTTGTCTTTATACTCTGGTTTATTTTTAATCCCATACGTTATGTTTTGATGTACCGTCATATTTGGAAACAGCGCATAATTCTGAAGGAGATACCCGATATTCCTCAGTCTGGTAGGGATATTGGTTCCGGCCGTGCTTTCATAAACAACCTGATCCCCTATGGATATCCGTCCCTCCTCCGGTATGGACAATCCGGATATGCAGTTCAGAATTGTAGTTTTGCCGGCTCCCGATTCCCCTTGTATCACAAGGACGCCTTCTTCAAATTCATATTCCACATCCACAGAAAAGTAGTCCAGTTTCTTCTTGATTCTAAAATACATACTCAATTCCCTCTTACTAGATTTCGACTGCTATCCCTGTCTTCCGATATAGTTTCTCTTCTTGAGCCATGCATTCAAGCCCAGAATGAGAGCAAAGCTGAATATGGTCATGATCAATACCAAGCGATTCGCCATTTCGGTATTCCCCGATTCAACGGCAAAGTAGATTGCCGTCGGGATGGTCTGAGTTTTTCCGGGGATATTTCCCGCGATCATCAATGTTGCACCAAATTCTCCGATGGCTCTTGCAAAGGAGAGGATGATGCCGCTGATGATGCCCGGCCAGGCCAGAGGGAAAATCACCGTTCTGAAAATTTTCCATTCACTGCTTCCAAGGGTCTGGGCCGCCTTCTCGTAAATCGGATCTGTGCTGATGAATGCGGATTTCGCATTTTGATACATGAGCGGTAAAGATACGATGCAGGAAGCGATCACTGCCCCCACCCAGGTAAAAACAATCTGGATATGAAAAGTCTCCAATAAAAAGCCACCGATCAGCCCCCTTTTTCCAAAAGCAATCAAAAGCAAATATCCCATAACCGAAGGAGGCAATATCATCGGTAAAATGAGGAGGGTTTCCCAGATATTTTTCCCCGGTATCCGTTTCTTATTAAGGGTATAGGCAAAGAAAACGCCGAGTACAAAGGAAAAAATCGTTGCTATGGTTGCAATTTTCAAGGATAACATGATCGGTGACAGCATGGATACTCCTTTATAAAAGAACGGTGAATCCGTACTTTTCAAATACTCCTTTTGCGTAGGCCGTCTGCAGGAATTCATAGAATTTTGCAGCTGCTTCCGCCTGTGCAGAATCTTTGGTCAGTGCAGCAGGGTAAACGATGGGATCATGCGTATTTTCCGGCAGCTCTGCGACAACAACGCCCGTTTCCATGGTCATGGCGTCTGTTTTATAGACCAGGCCGCAGTCTGCATTCCCTGTATCCACATATTCCAACGCCTGTTTCACATCCTTAGCAAAGACGATTTTACTCTGGATCTGATCCCATATGCCTAAATTCTCAAGCGCTTGCTGAGCATACTTTCCGGCAGGAACCGATTCCGGGGTTCCCATGGAAATGCTTGTGACTTCTGCACTTGTCAGCGCCTCGTATCCCTTAATTGCATCCGCCTTCTCTGTGGCTGCGACTAAAGTCAGTGTGTTGCCAAGAATGTCTTTTCTGGAATCTGCCACGATCAGTCCGCCTTCCTCCAGGGCATCCATATTTGCTTTGGAAGCAGATAGAAACAGATCACAAGGGGCGCCTTCCTCAATCTGTTTTTGAAGCGCTCCCGATGCCGCAAAATTGAACTGTAAAATCGCATTGCTTTCTTTCGCATATTCTGTCTGGATTTCCGTTAAAGCGTCCGCGAGGCTGGCTGCGGCGGAAATATTGATTTCAACCGCAGGACCTTCCGCGACGGGAGCTGTTTCTTCGTCAGCCTGTCCGCCGCAGCCGGTTAATGCGAAAACAAATAACATGAAAAGAATCAATGTGATACGAACTTTTTTCATCTTATGTATCCTCTCTTTCTTATAATAAAGATATAGAGGCCTCTAATGAATAAAGTATAACATGGAAATAATTAGAAGTCTGTTGTATATACAACATTCAGAATTATTAATTTGCTTTCTTTGAATAACAGATACGCTTAAAAGGTAAACTGGCTGCCCTTGTAATCGATCAGTCCGGATTTTCTCATCTTGTTTAGCTCATTGGAAAGGACGCTCCTGTTCACACATAAATATTGTGCGAACTGTTCCTGATTCATTCCGATATCGAAGGTGTTGCCGGCGCTTCTCTCCCTGATCAGGCTGAGATAGGTCAATATCCGTTCCCGGAGAGTCCGTTTGGAAAGAACATCGATTTTATACATGAGACGAATCAGCTCGTTGCTGAGCATTTCGCTGCTGTTGGACATGATTATTTTTTTTGTCTCGGGGCTTATGGGTTCTGCCTCAAGTATTTTCGCATAGGGAATTAAGACAACAATGCTGTCTGTTTGGCTGATCAGCGTTACCGGGCTGGTTAACAGGGTCGTGTTCACCGCATCCAGCGAAAATACCTCACCTTGATGATAGACTCTGAGCAGTTGTGTGTTCCCGTCAATATGATATTTCATACTGATTGCGCTTCCCTTTTTCAGAATCCCTATATTACGGACCGGCTCACCCTGATTGACGATGATTTGATTTTTTGAATATTCCTTTTCCGATGGCATGATAATATTACAGACCTTCTCGATTTCTTCGACGTCAAGTCCGTGGAATAGCTTCGAATCTTTTAAAACAGAAATCATATCCTTCTCCATCCTAACACGGATCAATCCCAGTCCAGCAGCTCGCATATTTTCAAAAAAGACGCATCCAGCATTACCGGGCATTTTTCAACTTTGTTGAGAGGATTGCCTTCGATCAGAGCAT
>CAZTEH010000032.1:0-34474 GCA_964612345.1 uncultured Oscillospiraceae bacterium
TGAGGTGCACCTGGAAGGTTACGAGCAGTTTTGGAACAGCGCGGAGAAAAAAGGATATTCCGGTACCGCTATCTTTACGAAACGGAAGCCTTTGGATGTACATTTTGACATCGATGCGGACGGACATGGCAAGGAAGGCAGAGTAATCACTCTGGAGTTCGAGGATTTTTTCCTTTTAACGGAGTATACGCCCAATTCACAAGAAAAGCTTGCCAGGCTTGATTACAGAATGGAATGGGAGAATGCTTTACGGGATTATGTAGGGAAGCTTGACAAAAAGAAGCCTGTTATAATCTGCGGAGATCTCAATGTCGCCCACCAGGAAATTGATTTGAAGAATCCCGCTTCAAACAGAAAAAACGCGGGATTCTCTGATGAAGAACGGGCAAAGCTGACAGAGCTTTTGGAAACAGGTTTTATCGATACCTATCGCTATTTATATCCTGATGTTACCGGTGTGTACACTTGGTGGTCCTATCGTTTCAATGCCCGAGCAAACAACGCCGGATGGAGGATCGACTACTTCCTTGTCTCCGACCGGATCAAGGACAAGATCAATAATGTGGTCATTTACGACCAGGTTACGGGCAGCGATCATTGCCCGGTTTTACTGGATATTGATCTTTAGAACGACGCGGTTCATATTTTTTGCTTATGTCGGGAACTTTTTCCATTATGCTTCGTCTTAATACTATAAAACAGAAAAGGAGGTAGAGTGTTAGTGAAAAAAATAGTAAGCATTCTAGTGGCAATCAGTCTTATTTTAACTTCTGCGATTCCTGCCTTTGCAGAGGAAATGGACAGCAAAGGATTGGAGCAGGCAATCACACTGGTTAAAAATATAGCGCCGATACCGAGTGACTACAAGGACTTTCAGTATTCCTCAAGTCAATATGAGGAAAACGGAAAAAGCAAATCGGTCTGGTATTTGAACTGGAATAAGGAAGATTACAGCGCAGGAATTTCTGCTACCGTTGAGAACGGCGGATATCTGCTCAACTACAATCGGTTTACGAACAAACAGAGCGAAGGCCTTGGTTCTGTAACAAGAGAAGCAGGACAAAAAAAGGCGGATGCTTTTTTAGCAAAGGTCAGACCGGACATTGCATCCGACCTGCGGCTGATGGAGAATACAGATTACTCCAACACAGACCGGCATTACTATCGTTATAAGCTCTATAAGAATGATGCCATGATCAGCTTTGTAGAAATTGCGGTAGAAATAGACAAGCATACCGGTGAGGTAATCGGTTTTAACGCGCAGGGAACCGGAGATGATTTTTCAAATCTCCCGGATACAAAAGATGTGATCGGACTGGATGCTGCGAAAAAAGCCTATTTGGAAAAGATCAATGTATCGTTAAGCTATTATTCAAACTTTGACTATAACAAAAAGATACTGACCATTTTTCCGGCCTATTCGGGAACAGGAACGGTAGGCAAGGCGATTGATGCCAAAACAGGGGAAGCGCTCCCGCTGTACAATGATTTCATCTACTACGGCGATGGGGGCGGTGCCGGAGCAATGGCGAAGTCGGAATCGGTAGCGGATAATGCGCTGACCAAGGAAGAATTGGATGCCGTTGAAAACATATCCAACTTGATTTCCAAGGACAAAGCGGAGTCGGTCATTCGAAATCTGGCTTCCGGAATCACTTCAGATATGAAGGTTTTAAGTGCATCCCTTTCAAAGAATTATATCGAAAAGGATAAGTACCAATGGGAAATCGGTTTTGATGGCGCTTACGGAGTCGTGAATGCGAAAACCGGTGAATTGATATCCTACTATATGTACACGGAAAACAGCAGCAAGGGCAATGCCGGATTATCAGAAACAAAGGCGAAAGAAAAAGCAGAGAGCTTTATGAAAAAGGTGGCTTCTGAAAAATTCGCTCAATCCAGGTTTTACGAAAGCCCTGCTTATACTATTTATAAAATGGATCAAAATGTTACCGACTACAGCTTCAACTATTACCGTCAGGTAAACGGGATCGACTTTGTAGGGAACGGCTTTACTGTAATTGTGAATAAAGCAAGCGGAATGATCACCCATTATGACTGCAACTGGTATGATGGAGTTACATTCCCAAGCATCGATAAAGTAATCACCGAAGAGGCCGCTTTTGATGCCGTCAACAATACGGGCAAAATGAGCTTGGTTTACAAAAAGGTGAATGAGGGAGAAACGGCATTGGTATATGACTTTACCTATTCTGTAGGGGGCTTCCTCATCAATCCTGCCAACGGTGCAAAGCTAGGATGGGACGGAAAACCTTACAAGGAAACATCTATGCCGGAATACACCGATATCAAAGGACATTGGGCAGAATCCACCATTAATAAACTTTTGGAAAACGGATATTATCTGGAAGGGGAAAAGTTTAATCCGGGTCAAAAAATTACTCAGATGAGCTATTTGAGATATCTGTATTCTCCAATACAGGCCTATTATGACGATGAAGAATTTTACAAGATGCTTGTAAATGACAAGATCATAAAAGAAAATGAAAAAGCTCCGACTTTGGCCCTCACGAGACAAGATGCAGCAAAGTTTGTTGTAAGGTTTCTCGGACAAGGCAAGTCTGCAGAGCATCCTGAAATCTTTATCAATCCGTTCAGGGATAAAATCACAGACTCTTATAAGGGTTATGCTGCCATCTGTTATGGTATGAAGGTAATGCAGGGGGATAAAAAAGGACGGTTCAACGGAACAAGTCAAGTAACCAATGCAGAAGCAGCAACGATCATCTACAATGCACTGCAGGTTAAATAAAGGTTCAATGTCAATTGTTGGGGTTGATCCTGTAAAAACAGAATAAAGTATAACTTTTCGAAGGGCAGAGAAATCTGTCCTTCGTCTTTTCCTATTCACTTCAAATTGTCTCATTGATTTTCAACTTATCTTATGTATAATCTATTTAGATGACGAATAACTTTTATCATCCTTTGGACAATATTTAGAGTTGGAAATGGGGGATTACCTTGAGTAGAAACCAGATACAAAAAATGATTTTCAGCGTTATCATGCCACCCGTACTAGTGGTGGCTTTATTTGTGGTAGCAATTGGTGCGATTATTATCCCGGCGACAGAAGATGCTCTAATGCAAAAGAAACAGGATATGCTCCAAGCGATAGTCATGTCAGCAACGAGTATTATAGAAAAACATGCCCAAATGGAACGGGATGGTCTTGTCACCAAGGAAGAAGCTCAAAAGACAGCCCTCACAGAAATGAGAGCTTTGCGGTATGGCAGCGAAAATCAGGACTATCTTTGGATCATCGACCTTGAACCGAGAATGGTCATGCATCCATTTTTTCCGGCGCTCGAAGGAACGATTCTTGACAATTATGCAGACCCGCAAGGCAAATTGCTTTTTGTCGAAGCAGTGAAGATTGCTGAGAATGAGGGCGCGGGCTATATTGATTACATGTGGCCAAAGCAGGATAATATTAATGATCCGGTAGCAAAGCTCTCGTATATAAGGCTGTTTGAGCAGTGGGGATGGGTAGTTGGGAGTGGGGTCTATCTTGATGACGTTTACGCAGAAATTAAATCTGTTACCTATCGCTTGTTTATTACCTCCGCGTGGATTGGTTCAATCGTTCTCTTTATTCTATTCTTTATTGTCTGGCGCGGATTAAAAAGCGAAACAGGAAGATGTCGTGCTGAGACCGAACTGTTTCATTCCCGTGAGCGCTATCAGGCTTTGGCCCATGCTTCTGGAGAGATAGTTTTCTTGACGATCGATGGTATTATCGCAGGAGCAAATAAAATGGCCTGTGATGCTCTCGGCTTGTTGGAAGAAGAGATTGTTTCCAGAAAATTCTCCGAGTTTATTGCTGATTCTGCGTCTATGGCTATCCTGCCAACGGAAAAGGTTGACGGAAGCTTGGAGGCTGTGGAAGCATATATTAATGGTAAAAACGGACCGGAACGTATGCTGTTCTCCGTAGAACCTGCCATCGTTCATGGGAGCCCGGCAATTCTTTATGCTGGCTACCCTTTAAAACAAAAAGACGCTCCGGCAAAAAGTTTTATTTCTTATGAGTCCCTGAACCAAAGTGGCTTCGGTATGCTTAAGCTGAATAATACATTCAATGGGGAAATTTTAGCTGCTGACAGATTGGCAACTCAATTGATCATTGGAGACAGTAGCGGGTCTATCGTCGGGAAATCTTTCAAGAGTGTTGTGGAAGAAAGCGATGCAAACCGACTGTTTATTCAGCTTAATGCTGAGAAGCAGGTTAGAAATCAATTGCTGCGCTTTCCACTTTCGGATATGACCACTGGATATTTACAAGCCAGTGCTTCAATCGTTGAGGATACTACAGGCCTTGGTGAACAAATAATCGTTATTGTGACTGATGCCACTGAACCTCAATCAGTTATTAAGGCTTCCGACGCTTTGCTGTCAGAGCTTTTATCTCCTGAAAGAAAAGTATCAATCGGTTCAAGCTTGTTGAATTTACCAATGGAAGAAGATATGTCCCAACGGTATATGCGTACCCAAGCCCTGCTGCGTCAATCCGTAAGACTGGGTTTGTCTCCAGAAAAGATTACGGCTGCTATGTCACACTCTATTTATGAAATCTTCAATTATGCCGCTAAAAAAGCCATTGATGAAATCGGACCGCCTCCATGCCGATATGCGCTGTTAGCTTTTGGTAGTATAGGCAGGCATGAGCCTATTCTTAATGCGGATCAGGATACTGCCATCATATTTGAATCAAAAGAAGGGAATCCAGATTTTAGTGATTACTTCCAACGGCTTGGAGCCAGGATTACTACGATTTGCGGAAAATGGGGAATCCCACCCTGCAATAAGGGGAATACTGCCGCCAATCCTGATTGGTGCTTGAGTGAAACTGCGTGGAAAAAACAATTTGCTACTTGGATCAATTCAAGCCAACCTGAGGATTT
Organism: uncultured Oscillospiraceae bacterium; assembly: GCA_964612345.1. Lineage (GTDB taxonomy): Bacteria > Bacillota > Clostridia > Peptostreptococcales > Anaerovoracaceae > Anoxybacterium. The sequence continues at coordinate 4,923 of CAZTEH010000032.1, forward strand.
AATTCTGGTCAACATCTTCTTTGATTTTCAAGCGATTGTCGGAGATGACAAACTTGCGGATGATCTTCGTCAACATATATTCAAGGAGGTTGAAAAAAGACCCGTTTTTCTTTTCAATTTAGCTCAAGATACATTAAGCTTCCGTTCTACTGTAGACCTTTTGGGGCGGATTCGCTCAGACAGTCCGTTGGCGAATTTCGTTAATCTTAAGGGGAGCATGTTGCATTTTGTTAATTTCGCAAGGATATATTCTCTGAGAAATGCTATTAGTGAAACAAATACAATCAAACGCCTTCAAACGTTGACAGAAAAAGGTTATATTCCTTCAGACACCGGACAGGATACTATGGATGCCTGGCAGTTTTTGCTGGGCCTGCGTTTTCAGAACCAGGTGACTTCTATGGAGTTGAATTTCCCTCAAGAGAATGTATTAATAATTGAAAACCTCAGCTCGTGGGAGGATGCAATGCTAAAAAAAGCATTGGGGCAGGTCAACACTCTGCAAAAGAGAATTTCTTCAGATATCATAAGGATGGGTTGACAGATTATGAGAATAGGACTTTTGGGGGATGTACATGGCAACTATGACATTTTCTATGGAATGCTAATGCATATGGTTGAGAATCAAAAAATATCAGTTGCTTTCCAAGTGGGCGATTTTGGATTGTCGGAAGCTGTTTTAAAGCATAAAGAGATTTTTGATTTGCCCGTTCCCCTTTATGTCATTGATGGAAATCATGAAGATTTTCGCTTTCTTGCCATGTTTTTACGTAGTGGCTTGAGGGAAAAATGGGCCAGTCACAATCTTTATTACCAACCGCGAGGTTCTACAGAAAACATTCAAGGTACCCAAACCGGCTTTATTGGTGGGGGGTTGCATGTGGATCAACCACAGCAGAGAAAAAATGGTAACGTGATAACGAATGATGAAGTGAATAGCGCGTTGAAGGAATTTAATGAAAACCCGCCGCAAATCGTTGTCTCCCATTCATGTCCTGCCGGAATAGGCCTTGGTATGTTGGGACACCCCTCGCATGCCAGAGGAGTTGTTGAGTATATAGTAATGGCGGGGTATGACCCGGGTCCATCCTGCGACTATGGGGAAACTCAATTGACAAGTTTGTGGGAGAGACTGGAAAAGCGTCCAAAGCTTTGGATTTACGGGCATTTTCATCAGTTTCAATCACGAAAAATTGAAGACACCCTATTCATTTGTTTACCTCGCATCGACTTTTTTCACCAGTACGTTGTGTGGGATACCGAGACAGAAGAAATAATACTTAATTATTATTGTTTATGATAGTCAAACAGAATCCTTAATGATATAATGAATAAACGATTTTCAGAATATTTGCTCAATATGATTTATGCCATGGAACCGTTTAATAATTAATAATTAGGAGGATTTAAAATGAGTGATCTACATGTTCCGTTTGACCACCCAAAACTTGACTCTAAATTGTTTAGGCGTAAAGCAAAATTAGGATTCGGGCTATTTGCGATTTTCTTTATCTACTACATCTCATGTGCCATAATACAAACACCTGGTTTTAATCAGATTGCATCTATCCCATTTTTGGGGATGCCCTTGGGTTTTGTTCTTTCCATGGGCGTATTCCCTGTTTCGTGGATTCTACTAATCATATTTTTTATACTTTGGAGGTAAGCAAATGCAAAATCCATTTGTGTTAATTTTTATTGCGGTCTTTGTAGTAATTACAATAGTAGTTACGTGGCTTACATCAAAATCATCACGATCTGCCTCCGATTTTTATGTTGCCGGCAACAAGGTCCCGTGGGTCCAGACCGGAATAGCAATGGTTGGAAGCTATCTGTCTGCTGCCAGTTTTCTTGGAGTTGCCGGAGATATATCCATATTTGGTGTAGATAGGATATGGCTTGCTATCGGCTTCTTTGGCGGATATATGGCCGTACTAATGCTCATTGCCGGTCCACTTCGTAATGTTGGCAGTTATACCGTCGCTGATGCATTATACCGTCGTTTCCCAGCAAAGGAAATTAAACTCTTGATTATGATTTCCACATTAATCATCTCAACCTTTTATCTGGTACCGCAAATGCTGGGTGCAGGGTTGTTGTTTGAGTTATTGATTGGCTGGGATTTCATAGTAGTAATCATTTGTCTCGGGCTGCTTATGAGCGTGTATATTATTTTTGGCGGTATGAAGGCAACCTTGTATAATCAGGTGATACAGGCGAGCTTCCTGTTTGGAGTCATGGTTTTCATTACCGTTTTAGCCATGTTCGTTTTCGTTGATGGCTCAATGGTCAAGCTTATTCAGCTGGTTTCAACCGTCATTCCTCCATCGATTGCAGGAGCGAACGAAGCTGTAGCTGCAGCCGTAAGCACAGCGCCTGATGCCGCTGCCGCCGTTGATATAGCAAGGCAGATGATGCCGGATGCTCCAACTGCCATGACAATAGGAGTTCAGACACCGAATCTTCTTGCTCAGATCAGTACCGTTGTTGCGCTGGTTTTTGGAACCGCGGGACTTCCCCACATACTCATCATGTTCTATACCGTTCCAAGCGCAAGAGCAGCAAAGAAAAGCGTCATGCTTTGTGTTGTCATGTTAGGCATATTCTACATTTGTACTATTTTACTCGGTTTTCTCTTAATGCCTGAGCTTTATCCTAAACTCGTGGCTTGGATCGCCAGTGGGCAGGCCGGCTTTGCAAAAAATATGTCCGTACTTGAAGGAACTAACATCATTGGCGGACAATTCCTGATGGCTCTTTCTGCAGCAGGTGCCGTTGCTGCAGTACTTAGCACCGCTGCCGGTCTCATGATCGCAAGTGCTTCAACGGTCAGCCATGATCTTTACAAGGTATATATCAACAAAAATGCTACCGAAAAGCAGGAGTTGGCTATAGCAAAGATAACTACCATAGTAATGTCAGCTGTATCTGTCATTCTTGCGGTAGCTTTGAAAACGGAAAATGTTGCTTGGCTGGTAACCTTGGGTTTTGGCATTGCAGCCAGTGCAATTTTCCCGGCAATGGTTACAACCCTATGGTGGAGAAGACTTACGAGGCAGGGTATGATTGCAGGAATAGCTTCTGGCCTTACTGTTTCTTTGATTTTCGTAATTCTGCTTCTAACTGGGACAAAAACATTCTTAGGGTTTTCAACAGCAGGAGGACCTGGCATATTTGGTGTAACAGTATCTTTCTTTTCACTTTTCATAGTAAGTATGTTGACAAAGGATACAGGTAAAGATGTTGAGGATTTCTTCGCGCTGGCGCATAAACCCGATACAGACTGAGCTTTTTCATAAGGCTCTATAGCAAACCTGCTAGAGAAATTTAAGAATGAAACTTGAAATAAGTAAAAAACGCCAAACAGAGAGCGGTAAATACCGTCCCTGTTTGGCGTTTCTAGTGTGTTTATCGAATAATACTTAACTTGATCTTGCGCTTTCTGAGTTCCTTGGAATCCATTGCCACCAGATCGTAGATCAGCGGATCCCGGATCAGATGCTTCCAAACGGTGTGGGTCGCTTTGATAAAGGAGCTCTGAAGCGGGATTTTTCCGGTAATCAGAGGACATTGATACGGAAGCTCGGTTGGAGAGAGTATCAGTGTCAATTCTCCTTTCTCTGTCAAATAGGGGGCAAGCGGATAAAAACGGCATTGAAGCGGCCGCATTTCCCTTGGACAGTGAGGCGGGTTTTTGCATCTTGCAAAATAGACTTTTCCAGACCAGGAAGGTGGATATTCAAAATCCTCCGCTTGTTCAACATTCCATTTGAGCCAGTCCTCTTTTCTTGTAAACAGCTTTTCTTCTCCGGGAAGGAGATAGATCCCCATCTCGAAATCCAGGCTTTCCTCGCTGCTGCCGTCACCGCCGCAATCGCAGCAGGCTGCAGAGCAAAGCTGCCCACAGTCGGTGGACAGGGGACTTACCCTGTTCAGCAGGCGATAGATGGCTCGATAAGTATTTTTTCTGATTGTGCTTTTCATAATAAGGGTATTATATATGAAAATGAGAATCGTTTGAAGAGAAAGAACAGACTTTCTTCTTTTTTTTGATTTTGAAGACCCGGTATGGTATAATTAAAGTCTATTTATAATCTATTGGATAGCTCATTTCTTAGCAGGAGGACACGGACGAATTTATGAAATTAGGTATTGATATTGGTTCAACAACAGTAAAACTCGTTCTTATGGATCGCAATGATAAAATTGTATTCAGAAGATATGAGAGACATATGTCAAACGTCTTTGAAAAAGTTGCGGAGCTCATGCTGCAGCTTTATGATACTTATAAGGATATTCAGACGACGGTCTCCATTACCGGTTCCGGCGGCCTTTCTTTATCCACGCTTCTTGGAATTCCATTCGAGCAGGAGGTAATTGCCTGCAGCAAAGCTGTGGAGTCACTGATCCCCGATACGGAAGTTGCAATCGAACTTGGCGGGGAGGATGCAAAGATCACCTTTTACGGCCCGACCATCGAGCAGAGAATGAACGGTACCTGCGCCGGCGGTACGGGTGCTTTCATTGACCAGATGGCGGTTCTGCTTAATACGGATGCTCAGGGTCTAAATGAAGCAGCAAAAAACTATTCTATGATTTATCCCATCGCAGCCAGGTGCGGAGTTTTTGCAAAGACCGATATTCAGCCGCTGATCAATGAAGGGGCGAAAATTGAATACTTGTCGGTATCCATATTTCAGGCTGTGGTGAACCAGACCATCAGCGGACTTGCCTGTGGAAGGACGATACGCGGGAATGTAGCATTTCTCGGAGGCCCGTTATCCTTTATGTCGGAGCTGAGAAAGCGATTTGTGGAAACGCTGGATTTAAAGCCGGAGCAGGTCATCTTCCCCGAGGACTCCCAATATTATATCGCAATCGGTGCGGCTATGCTGTCAGAGAAACATGCAACCGTCAATATGGAAAGCATTCTTGCAAAGATCGATAAGGCTGATCTTAGTATGCTCTCGGAAACGAGGCATATGGAACCATTATTTAAAGATTTCAACGATTTTCAAATATTCAAGAATCGACATGATAAAGATAAAATAAAGAGAAGAGATATCAAACGAGCAAAGGGTAAGGCGTTTCTGGGTATTGATGCCGGTTCTACAACGACGAAAGCCGCATTGATCGACGATGAGAAATATTTGCTGTATTCTTTTTATAAAAACAATGAAGGAAAGCCTATGGAAACGACCATGGCTATGCTCAAGGAGCTCTATTCTCTGCTGCCTGACGGTGCATTCATAGCCAATGCGACAGTGACAGGGTACGGGGAAGGCTTGATCAAGGAAGCCTTCAATGTCGATATGGGTGAAATCGAAACCATGGCCCATTATAAAGCGGCGGAGGAATTCCTTCCGGGCGTTGATTTTATTCTGGACATCGGCGGTCAGGACATGAAATGCATGAAGGTAAGGGACGGAGCCATCTATAACATCATGCTCAATGAAGCGTGCTCCTCTGGCTGCGGTTCCTTTATTGAGACCTATTCAAAATCGGTGAATATGGGCGTCGCGGCCTTTGCTAAGGAAGGTCTGTTTGCCGATCATCCGGTTGATTTGGGAACCCGGTGTACCGTATTCATGAATTCAAAAGTGAAACAGGCGCAGAAGGAAGGCGCAACCATCGGAGACATCTCTGCAGGATTGTCCCATTCTGTTATTAAAAATGCGCTTTATAAAGTAATCAAACTTCGCGATACCGACGACGCCGGAAATAAAATTGTCGTGCAAGGCGGGACCTTCCTGAACGATTCCATTCTGAGAAGTATCGAAAGGATCATCGGCAGAAATGTTGTCCGACCGGATATTGCAGGAATCATGGGAGCATACGGCTCCGCTCTGATCGCCAGAGAAAATTATGTCGACGCAACGGAATCCGGAATCATCAAGCCTTCCGAGATGGAATGCTTTACCGTAACCAATTCCCATACGCGCTGCAAGGGCTGCCAGAACAATTGCCTTCTGACCATCAATAAATTCAACGACGGCGGAAAGTTCATCACCGGCAACCGGTGTGAGAAGGGAGCAGGACTGGAAAAGAAAGGGGAACAGCTTCCAAATCTGTTTGACTACAAGTATAAAAGGCTCTTTTCTTATGAACCGCTGGAGGAAGCTTACGCATCAAGGGGTACCGTCGGCATTCCACGTGTTCTGAATATGTACGAGAATTATCCGTTCTGGTTTACCCTCTTTACAAAGTTGGGATTTCGCGTCGTATTGTCCCCGGTATCCTCAAAGGATATCTATGAAATGGGGATGGAGACCATATCCTCCGATACCGCATGTTATCCTGCAAAGCTGGTGCACGGACATATAAAATGGCTAGTTAACAACGGGATTAAATGGATATTTTATCCATGCATCAATCATGAGATGGTTGAGGATTCGACTGCTCCAAACCATTACAATTGCCCGATTGTTGCTACTTATCCAGAAGTGATCAAAAATAATATGGACGATGTTATCAAAGAGAACGATGTGCTGTTCAGCCATCCGTTTTTACCATATGACGACGACGTCAGACTGACCAGGCAATTATATGAGATGATGAGGCCTCTGCATATCGGGTTCAATGAAATCAGCAAGGCGGTCAAGGCGGGAAGAAAAGAAGACAAGAGATTCAAGGACGACATTAAGAAACATGGCGCTTATGCAATAAAATATATAAAAGACAACAATAAAAAGGCAGTAATTTTAGCCGGAAGACCGTATCATCTTGATCCGGAAATCAACCATGGGATCGATCAGCTGATTAATTCCTTCGGCATGGCTGTCTTAACAGAAGACTCTGTGGCGCATTTCACAGTGCTGACGCGTCCCATCCGCGTACTGGATCAGTGGATGTACCATTCCAGACTGTATCGTGCGGCTGAGGTTGCCGGAAGAAATGATGATATCGAACTGGTACAGCTCAACTCCTTCGGCTGCGGTCTGGATGCCGTTACGACGGATCAGGTGGAAGAACTTTTAAAAAACAAGAATAAACTTTATACGGTTCTGAAAATTGATGAAGGTTCCAATCTGGGTGCGGCAAAGATCAGAATCCGTTCCTTGAAGGCTGCAATAGAAGAACGGGAAAAGAATCATGTCAAGCACAGTATGGAAGAAATCATTTTTAAGCGTAAAATTTTTACAAGGAAAATGAAAAAGAATTATACCCTGATCATCCCTCAGATGTCTCCGATCCATTTTCAATTCCTCGAGCCCGCGTTGAATCACAGCGGCTATAAGGTAGAACTGCTGCCGTCAGTCGACAAGCATGCTGTCGAGGAAGGGTTAAAGTATATCAACAATGATGCCTGCTATCCGACGATCGTTTCACTGGGTCAGACCATTTCCGCACTGAAATCCGGAAAATATGATCTGGACAGGGTTGCGGTTGCCATGTCCCAGACCGGCGGAGGTTGCCGCGCGAGCAATTATATGGCACTTCTGAGAAAGGCGCTGCAAGATTTAAAAATGGAACAGATTCCTGTTGTTTCTGTAAATATGGCGGGGCTTGAGAAAAATCCAGGCTTTAAAATTACCATGCCAATGATTAAAAGAGTATTGATGTCAATGGTTTATGGTGATGTTCTCATGAGGGTGCTCTATGCAACCAGACCATATGAAGCGGTCAAGGGTTCCGCCAATGAACTGTTTGAAAAATGGTCGAAAAAAGCAAAGATAAATATAGACAAAGGCGGGTTCCGTAAATTTAAGAAATATATCAGTGAGATCGTTGAGGATTTTGACAAGCTGCCTCTTATTGAAAACAAGAAGCCAAAAGTCGGAGTAGTCGGAGAGATCCTGGTAAAATATCATCCGACTGCGAATAATGACATCGTGGGAATTATCGAAGACGAGGGTGGAGAAGCTGTGGTACTCGACCTTCTGGATTTCTTCCTTTACGGTATGCACAGTAAGGAGTTCAATTTCAGGAAGCTGTCCGGTAAATACAAAACCATGCTTGGAAATGCCGTTGCAATTCAAATCGTGGAGCGGTTCCGTAAACCAGCAAGAGAGGCATTGAATCTCAGTAAAAGATTTGAACAGCCGCTGTTCATCAGGGAAATGGCAGAAAAGGCAAGCCGGATCCTGTCCATCGGAAACCAATGCGGAGAAGGATGGCTGCTGACCGGTGAAATGGTGGAGCTCATCGACAACGGTGTGGAGAATATCATATGCCTGCAGCCTTTTGCCTGCCTGCCAAACCATGTAACCGGAAAAGGAATGATGAAGGCTCTGAGAAATTACAGTCCTCTTGCCAATATTACTGCCATTGACTATGATCCCGGTGCCAGCGACGTCAATCAGCTGAATCGTATTAAGCTGATGATGGCAACAGCCTATAAAAATCTGGACAAAGAGAAGTAAAATTTGAAATTTCATTATTTTATGGTATAATATTTGGGAAAGAAAGACATTAAATATAGATAGGAGGAATTGTTTATGGGTAGACATGGAGTAATTGCCAATAGAAAAGCATCTCAGGATTCTAAGAGAGCGCAGGTTTTCACGAAATATTCCAGGGCTATTACGGTAGCAGCAAAGGCCGGAGGAGATCCTGATTATAATATGTCTCTTAAAAATGCCATCGATAAGGCAAAAGGAATCAATATGCCAAATGATAGTATTGCGAGAGCCATTAAAAAGGGTACCGGTGAGTTAGCCGGTGAAACTTATGAACCCGGTAGTTTCGAAGGATACGGGGCAGGCGGCGTTGCAGTTATTGTAGAGATACTTACAGATAATAAGAATCGAACTACCGCCGCTATCAAACACGCATTTGATAAATACAACGGTAACTTAGGTGTTCCGGGCTGTGTATCCTATATGTTTGTAAGAAAAGGAATTATCCTGATCGAAAAAACAGATAAGGTGGATGAGGATGCATTGATGGAAGCAGCACTTGAAAACGGTGCTGAGGATATGATCACCCATGAGGATGCCTTCGAAGTTCAGACGACGACGGAGACCTTCCACGCCGTATTGGAAGCCCTGAAGGCTGCAGGCTATGAATTCGTGGAATCTGACATCGAATATGTTCCTTCCATGGAAGCAACTCCGGGCGAGCATGATATCAAAAACTTAAAAAAGATGATCGACATCCTCGAGGAAAACGACGACGTACAGAAGGTTTACCACAACTGCGCTGTTGACTTAGAGGATGAGGAATAAATACAGAATAACTCACGGAAAATAATATACTACAAGCGATTTGACCTGTTATTCATCGTAACGAATATGCGATGAACAACAGGTTTTTTTCTGTTTCAAATGTATGATATCCAAACAGAAATCAAATACTAAGGCAAATTATGATAAATTTTCATCATGGAACAGAGGAGGAGAAATTTTGAGTAAAGTAACGAGTAAAAATCAATTGCAAGGAAAAGAAATTGAAAGAGATTATTTAGATGAAGCAGTTCATGGATACAACCTCAGAACAGCCATGGAAGAAGCAGCTCGTTGTGTTTTGTGTTATGATGCCCCCTGCAGTAAGGGCTGTCCGTCCAACACCAGGCCTGCGGATTTTATCCGCGCCATTCGATTCCGAAATCTGAAGGGTGCAGCGGCGATCATCCGGGAGGCGAATGCTCTCGGCGGGTGCACGGCTAAGGTTTGTCCCTATGACAGAATGTGCGAGGAGGCCTGCAGCAGAACGGGAATTGACAAGCCGATCCAGATAGGGAGACTTCAGGCCTTCGCAGTAGCAATGGAACGGGAGTATAATATGGATGTTCTGAAGGCTCCGAAGGCAGACAAGGAAAAGGTCGCATGCATCGGTTCGGGACCTGCATCCCTTACTGTTGCACAAAGACTTGCCCTGGCTGGATATAAGGTTACCATTTTCGAAGAATTCGATAAACCCGGAGGCGTATTGACTTACGGAATTATTCCTCCGAGACTACCACAGGATGTTGTCGATTTCGATATCAAGAAGGTGAAAGACCTTGGGGTAGAATTCGTCATGAATACCAAGGTGGGCAGGGATGTCACCATACAGCAGCTCAAGGATCAGGGCTACAAAGCAATTTTCATTGGCGCCGGATTATGGAAATCAAAAGGAGTCGATGTTAAGGGAATCGAATTGAAGGGAGTCACATATGCCGTTGAATTCCTGAAAAAAGCGCGGTCTTCAAACGGAGATATGAAGGTAGAAGGGGAAGTCATCGTAATCGGCGGCGGGGATGTTGCTATGGACTGTGCCGCTACGGCCAAACTGCTCGGTGCTGACCGCGTCACGATCGTATACAGAAGAACGCTTCAGGAAGCACCTGCGGATATTGCGGAACTGGAATATGTACAGGCATTGGGCGTTAGTATTTTTACCAAATTCAAACCGCAGGAAATTGTAGGTGAGAATGGGAAGGTTAAGGGATTGATCGCAGAAGGCACCGATGGATTCTCGCAATTGAAGCTGAAAGCCGATCATGTTATCTTTGCAATCGGTCAGGATGCGGAAGATATGAAAGCAATCGCGACCGTCGAACTGAATGGAAACGGCACCATCGCCTGTGATATCAATAAAGGGTTTACAAATATCGATGGAATCTTTGCTGCTGGAGACATTGTCAACGGAGGAAAGACCGTGAATGAAGCGGTTGCCGCGGGTAAATCCGTTGCGGAGAGCATCATCAAGTACCTGACAAAGAAAGAAGGTGTCAACTAAAATGGCCAACAAAGCAGATTTATCGATCGAATATTTAGGCGTGAAATGCGAAAATCCGTTTTTCTTATCTTCCTCTCCTGTCGGCGGGTGCTATGACATGGTTGCCAAAGCCTATGAAGCAGGTTGGGGAGGAGTATTCTTCAAAACAGTCGGAAGGTTTATCGCAGATGAATGTTCTCCGAGATTTGATAATAACGGAAAGGAACAAACCCCATGGATCGGATTTAAAAATATGGAACAGATTTCCGATAAACCTTTGGAAGACAACCTTCAGGCGATCCATAGACTGAAAAGGGATTATCCCGATAAGATTATGGTAGCTACCATCATGGGCAGCACGGATGCAGAGTGGAAAGAGCTTGCGGAACTGGTCACCCAGGCCGGAGCGGATCTGATCGAATGCAACTTCTCCTGCCCGCAGATGACAAGCCATGCGATGGGCTCCGACGTCGGACAGAGCCCTGATTTAGTTAGACAGTATTCGAAAGCAACATCCGGCGCAACGAAATTACCTGTCATTGCCAAAATGACTCCGAATATCGGAAATATGGAAGTTCCTGCAATTGCAGCGATTGAGGGCGGGGCAAAAGGAGTATCGGCAATCAATACCATCAAATCGATTACAAATATCAATCTGGAGCATATGACCGCGATGCCGGTGGTCAACGGAAAATCCTCCATTTCCGGTTATTCCGGAGCCGCAGTAAAGCCGATCGGTTTAAGGTTTATTGCCCAGATGAAACAGCATCCTCTATTGAAGGATGTTCCGCTGAGCGGAATCGGAGGAATTGAGACATGGAGAGATGCACTGGAATATATCCTGGTTGGAAGTCATAACATTCAGGTCACAACGTCGGTTATGCAGTACGGTTACCGGATCGTGGAGGATATGATCAGCGGTCTATCCTATTATATGGAGGATCATGGATTTCATAAAGTGGAAGATATGGTCGGTCTGGCGCTCCCGAACATCATTCCGGCAGAGGAGCTGGACAGAAACTTCAAGGTCATCGTCAAGATCGACCATGAAAAATGTATCGGATGCGGCAGATGCTATATATCCTGCTTTGATGCGGCCCATCAGGCGATCGATTGGGATTTTGAACAGAGAAGACCTTCCGTCAATGACGAATGTGTCGGCTGCCACTTGTGCTTGAACGTCTGTCCTGTCCAGGGCTGTATCACGCCGGGTGAAATCCAATACAAGGATGAAGCCAAGAGAATTCCGAAGGATATCGCTTTCCAGACGAGATACGAATAGTGAAATAGCCACCGTCAATGAATGTTCGTGCGTCCTTGACGGCGGCTTTTCTTTTTTTTATCTGTCGAGAATAAGAAAATCAATCATAATTTTTAAAGAATATTGAGTAAAAAATTAGTCGATGGGTATATAATAAGAACAAAATAAGTTGTATAATAGGGAATAATTGCATTTGTAAAATAATAAGGAATCGTTTATACTATGAATGTAGAAAAAGACAACAACATAAGAGCGCATGATAATCCTGAAATGCTCGTTTAGGAATTATAATTCAACCTACATTTTGACCTTGGGAATTCGAGTTTCCCCGCCTATGTCAAGCCTCCTCCGAGAGGAAGACAGAAGCAGGAACAGAGTACCCCCCTATCATTGATAGGGTGTGAATTATGACCCTGACGACATGTTCGGGATTTTTTTTTGTTTTTTGCTTTTATTATTAAATAAAAATTCTGAAAATTATCAAATTTCCTATTGATTTTTGGATTGTTTAGGGATAAAATCATGTTAAAATATAATATGAAACGATATTTCACATTGCGAAACGGTAAAATCGAGAGGTAAAGCAGACATTATACAATAGTAGGAGGAAAAAAATGAGCTTTAAGAGTGATATCGAAATAGCACAGGAGTCAAAACCAAGATTGATACAGGAAATCGCTGATCAACTTTCCATTGAGGATGAGTATTTGGAATGCTATGGAAAGTATAAAGCCAAAATCGATTATAATATTTTAGATAAATATGTGAATAAAGAAAACGGAAAATTGATTTTGGTAACAGCAATCAATCCGACTCCCGCAGGGGAAGGAAAAACCACAACAACAGTTGGTCTTGGAGACGCTTTAAGTAAGATTGGTAAAAAGTCTGTTATCGCACTGAGAGAGCCTTCCTTAGGGCCTGTTTTTGGTGTAAAAGGCGGAGCTGCAGGAGGCGGGTACGCACAGGTTATTCCGATGGAAGATATCAATCTTCATTTTACAGGGGATATCCATGCAGTTACTACCGCAAACAATTTGATTGCTGCATTATTAGATAATCACATCCAACAGGGAAACAACCTTGGTATCGATGTTCGAAAAATAATTTGGAGAAGATGTCTGGATATGAACGACAGACAATTAAGATTTATGGTGAACGGTCTTGGTGGCAAGGCAAACGGAACGCCAAGAGAAGATGGCTTTGATATTTCCGTTGCTTCTGAAATCATGGCCGTTCTTTGTCTTTCCAACGATTTGGATGAGCTAAAGGAAAAGGTTTCAAAAATTATTCTGGCATATAATTTTGAAGGAAAACCAGTCACGGTTGGAGATATGAAAGGACAGGGAGCTGTAGCTGCTTTGCTGAAGGATGCATTAAAGCCTAACCTTGTGCAAACCTTAGAGCATACCCCGGCGTTCATCCACGGCGGCCCATTTGCAAATATTGCACATGGCTGCAACAGTATCATGGCTACAAAAATCGCGCTGAAACTGGGCGATTATGTCGTAACGGAAGCAGGCTTCGGCGCAGATCTTGGAGCTGAAAAGTTCCTTGATATCAAGTGCAGACTCAGTGGGCTAAGGCCGGATGCTGTTGTTATCGTTGCAACCGCAAGAGCGTTAAAGCTTCATGGCGGAGTCCTGAAGGCAGAATTGAACAATGAAAATATTGCTGCACTGGAAAAAGGAATCGAAAACCTATTAAAGCATGTTGAAAATATTACCGAAGTGTTCGGCCTGCCTGCTGTCGTAGCGATCAATCGTTTCCCGACTGATACGGAAGCAGAATTAAAATACATCGAAGAAAGATGTAAAGCGCTTGGTGTTAATGTAATTTTGTCCGAGGTTTGGGCTTTGGGCGGTGCAGGAGGAACTGCACTTGCAGAAGAAGTTGTAAGAGTAATTGATAAAAATGATAGCAATTTCACATTCTCCTATGATGTAAACCTGCCTATTCGTGAAAAAATCAATGCAATCGCTACAAAAATATACGGGGCAGACGGAGTTGATTATATTGGAAATTCCTTAAAGCAGATCGAAGAAATCGAAGCGTTAGGGTATGGAAATCTGCCGATCTGTATGGCAAAAACCCAGTATTCTCTGACGGATGATGCGAAGAAACTGGGAAGGCCGACCGGATTTAGAATCACGGTCAGAAACATCAAGCCTTCCATAGGTGCTGGTTTTATTGTTGCTATCACCGGAGACATCATGACCATGCCGGGCCTTCCAAAAGTTCCTGCAGCAGAAATGATCGATGTTGACAGAACAGGGAAAATCTCGGGATTATTTTAGGAGGTTTCCATGCTGGAATTGAGTTGTTTAAAATTTATAGATGAATTGTCTTCAAAAGCCCCGGCGCCTGGAGGCGGAGGGGCATCCGCTCTGGTCGGATCCATTGGAGTCGCCTTGGGGAGCATGGTGGGAAATCTCACCGTTGGAAAGATAAAATATGCGGATGTTGAGGAAGATATTCAAATATTACTAAAAAAATCAGAGGCGTTGATCATGCGTCTGAACCAGCTTGTACAGAAGGACGCTGACGTATTCGAACCCTTGGCGAAAGCTTACGGCATGCCTATGAATACGAAAGAAGAAAGAGCAGAAAAGGAACAAATCCTTCAGGATGCCCTGGTTCAGGCAACGAAGGTTCCGCTTGCAATTGCCGAATGCAGTCTGGAGGGAATAAGGCTTCTGGATCAATATGCAAGAAAAGGAAGCAAGCTCGCAGTCAGTGATGCGGGAGTAGGCGTTGTTTTCTGCAAGGCCGCAATACAGGGTTCGAAGCTGAACGTGCTGATCAACCTGAAGCTGATGAAGGATGAAGTGCTGAAAAACGAATTGCACAATAAAATGGCTGCCATTGAAGCCGAAGGCTTGAAGCTGGCAGACCAGGTCTATCAATATGTGGAGGAGCAGCTATGTTGTTAAAAGGGAAGCCGGTTGCAGACAAGATAAAGAGCGAGATATTGGATGCGGTCAATGAATGCAGAAATTCCGGGAAAGACTTGCCCAAATTAGCGATTCTCCGCGTAGGAAAAAGGCCAGATGATGTTGCGTACGAATCAAGAGTGCTGAAAAATTGTACAGAACTCGGGATTGAAGCGGAAGTTAAAGAAGTTGACAATAATATTAATATGGTAGACTTTTTGGAGGCGTTGAAGCAACTCAACGAAGATCCAAAAACCAATGGAATTCTCATTTTCAGACCACTGCCAAACCAGCTTGATATGGATATAATAAGCCGTACCATAAAGCAGGAAAAGGATATTGACTGTATGAGTCCTGTCAATGCGGAAAAAATATTTGTCGGTGATAAGAGCGGAATTCCGCCTTGCACACCGGAAGCAGTGATCGAAATCTTAAAGTTCTATCAATATGAATTAAACGGAAAAAATGTAGCAATTGTAAACAGAAGCATGGTGCTGGGAAAACCGCTTTCCATGCTGTTCCTCAATGAAAATTCAACTGTTACGATTTGTCATTCAAAAACGAAGGATTTGCCCGATGTGACTTCAAAAGCAGACATTGTAGTTACCGGAGCAGGAAAAGCAAAATTTTTCGATAAGAAATATTTCTCAAAAGATTCAATCATTGTGGATGTCGGAATCAATGTTGATGCGGATAATAAGCTATGCGGGGATGTGGATTTTGAAGAAGTTTACGAATCCGTAGCAGCGATATCGCCTGTTCCGGGCGGTGTCGGTACCGTTACTTCAATGATTTTACTGAATCATGTCATCAAAGCAATGAAACTACAGCAAAAATTGTTATAGTAGAGGATAGAGCTATGGAAAAGAAACCTTTAAAGCCTTCAGAAATAATGGATTTGACAATAAGTGCAGCACAGGATAAAGCTGCCGGAAGCTTTCGAAAGATATTTGTATTAGCAATCTTGGCAGGAGCTTTTATTGCATTTGCCGCAGAAGGATCCAATATGGCAGCTTTCAATCTTTTCGCAGAACCGACGACCTACGGTTTAGGAAAAGCACTAGCCGGTGTTGTGTTTGGAACCGGACTGATGCTGGTTGTTTTAGCCGGTGGTGAACTATTTACCGGAAATACCATGATTCTCGCAGCAGTTTGTGAGAAAAAAGTGTCAATTGGTATCATGTTAAGGAATTGGAGCATTGTTTATATCGGTAACTTTATCGGTTCCATCTTGATTGCTTATATGATGGTACATTCCGGTTTGTTTTCAAGCGGAGCAGAAATGCTCGGAGCAGTGACGCTTAAAATTGCTGTATATAAGGTCAATTTAGGATTTTCCCAAGCTTTCTTCTTAGGTATCATGTGTAACTGGCTTGTTTGTTTAGCAGTATGGATCTCAAGCGGAGCAGATACAATGACCGGAAAAATCTTTTCAATCTTTTTCCCGATCTGGTTATTTATCACCTCCGGCTTTGAGCATAGTGTGGCGAATATGTACTATATACCGGCAGGTATTATGATTAAAGCAAATTCATCTTTTGCAGAACTTTCTCGTCTTTCTGTCGAAGCCTTGAATTCCCTAACCTGGAACAGTTTTATCGTACATAATCTAATTCCTGTTACACTTGGAAATATAGTTGGTGGCGGAGTCTTTGTGGGCATGGCCTACTGGTTTGTATATAAAAAAGCTTGAATATTTAAATCGAAAAATATTTTGGAGGTATCATATGCTGAATCACGATAAGGATAATTCAAATAATGTGAAGTCCGTGATGAAAGCGTTTCTCATTATGGAGGAATTGGATAAGGTCGGTGAACTGAGCATTGGGGATTTAAGCGAAAGACTTCTCATGGATAAAGCTACGGTACATCGCTTGATCAATACAATCAAGGATTCAGGATATGTGAACCAGAATCTTGACAGCAAAAAGTACTCTAACAGCCTAAAACTTCTTGCTATGGGAAATCGGGTAATGGAAAAATCCGGGGTCAAACATATCGCAAGACCTTACGTAGAAGAACTCGCGGAAAAAACCGGTGAGACGATCAATCTCGGTGTTCGTGTAGGGAATAAAATCATCTATATCGATAAGCTGGAAAGCAGTTCTACGATCAAGGTTGGTCTGGGAATCGGAACCAGTGTCCCCAGCTATTGTTCCGGTCTTGGAAAAGCGATTCTGGCTTTTACTTTGGAGGATGAACTACAGGAAATTTTGGACAGCATTTCTTTTGAAAAGTATACGGATGGATCCATAACCGACATCGTCATGCTCAAGGAAGAATTCAAAAAAATCAGAGAACGAGGGTATTCGATCGATGATGAGGAATATGTGATCGGACTGATCTGTATTGCAGCTCCAATCTTTGATTATCATGGTAATCCGGTTGCGGCCATCAGCGTATCTTCTCCAAAATACCGTTACGATGCAAATAAACAT
Source organism: uncultured Oscillospiraceae bacterium (assembly GCA_964612345.1). Classification (GTDB taxonomy): domain Bacteria; phylum Bacillota; class Clostridia; order Peptostreptococcales; family Anaerovoracaceae; genus Anoxybacterium. The sequence continues at coordinate 22,193 of CAZTEH010000032.1, forward strand.
TTAACATTTTATTCCAGCCTGGTTACTGAGGCAGCTCAGAAGATATCAAGACAGCTTGGTTATAAATAATGTCTGCTGAATAAATCGCATTTACGATTTATTCACGCGGCGAAAGCCGCGCCAAATTAAAAATGCCGTCAAAGCCACACAGCGGTTGCATTTTTCATTTGTTCAGTGGACATTAAACAGTTTAATATTTAATAAATTAATTTATTTAATTAGCAGCCAATGGCTGCGTTAATGAATGGGAGGAAAACAAAATGGGCGACAAGAAAAAAATGACGATCGCAGATTTTAAAAAATTTAAGCAGGAAGGAAAGAAGTTTAGTTATGTAACGGCTTATGATTACACAATGGCCTCAATCGTGAACGACAGTGATGTAGAGATTATCTTGGTCGGTGATTCATTAGGAATGATCATGCTGGGATACAAAGGGACAGAGTCCGTAACAATGGATGATATGGTCCATCACATCAGGCCGGTTGTTAAGGGAGCCCCTGATACCTGGATTGTTGGAGACATGCCATTTGGTTCCTATAATGTGAGTGATGAAGAAGCCGTCAGAAATGCAAATAGATTGATAAAGGAAACAAACTGCGATTGCATAAAGCTTGAGGGCGGTATTGAAATGGTAACCAGGATTGAAGCAATTGTAAAAGCAGGCATTAATGTTATGGGCCATATTGGACTTACTCCACAGACATCATCTTCATTGGGAGGATTCAAGGTTCAAGGCGGAACCCCTGAAAGCGCGCAAAAATTGATCAATGATGCGATTGTTCTTGAAAAGGCAGGCTGCTTCTCAATGGTACTGGAATGTGTTCCATCTGTGGTTGGCAAAGCAGTTTCAGAAGCAGTAAGTATCCCTGTTTTGGGAATCGGAGCCGGACCTCATGTTGACTGCCAGGTATTGGTTACACAGGACATGCTGGGAATGTACGGCGATTTCAAGCCTAAGTTTGTAAAGCAGTATGCGCAGGTACGTAAAGTGATGGTAGATGCACTCAACGAATTCCATCGGGAGACCTTAGAGAGCCAGTTCCCTACACCGGAGTTCAGCTTCAATAAGGAAGTTGATATCCCGAAATTATATTAAAACAGAAGCAATTGGAAGTATTAGGAGGCAGAAATGAAAATAGCAATTGTCGGAGCTGGAGCTATGGGCTGCCTGTATGGAGCAAAGCTGTCTGCAGTTCCAACAAATGAGGTATATCTTATCGATGTTTGGAAAGACCATATTGATGCCATAAATGAAAATGGACTCTTGATGGAAGAAAACGGAGAAATCATTACCTATGATAAAGTTAAAGGAACTTCTGATGCTAATATAGCTGGTCCATGTGATCTTGCAATCGTCTTTGTAAAATCGACCTTGACCAGCATGGCAGTGAAAACAAATAAAGCAGTCTTTGGTCCGAATACCGTAGCTTTGACCCTGCAGAATGGTCTGGGAAACATTGATCTGATCCGTGCAGAAATCGGGGATAACAATGTAATCGCAGGAACAACTGCACATGGAGCGACCATGTTGGGACCGGGTAAAATGCGTCATGCGGGCAGCGGTAAAACCATCATAGGAGAATTGAGCGGCAAACCAACAGACCGCATTGAAAAGATCGCTGAGGTTTTGAAAGATGCAGGATTGGAAACGGATATTTCTGATAATGTTCTCGGACTGGTTTGGGATAAATTGCTTGTAAATGTTGGAATAAACGCACTTACAGGAATTACAAAACTACAGAACGGAGAACTTCTGAATCATCCGGAAATCGAGGAACTTCTGGAAGCGGCAGTTTCAGAGGCATATGCAGTAGCTGCAGCGAAAGGTATTATATTAAACTACGATGACCCTGTCGGTCATACGAAAGCAGTGTGCGTCGCCACAGCTGCCAATAAATCCTCTATGCTGCAGGATATTCTCAATCACAAACTGACAGAAATAGATATGATCAATGGAGCGATTGTACGTGAAGGTGCTTCGGTAGGGATTGCAACTCCAGTGAATTCGGTACTGACGAATTTGATTAAATTTATTCAAAAATTAATATAGCACTTGTTTTAAATGTCGTCGAAAGGAAGAAAGGAGCCGTACAGTGAAAAATTATAAGCACGTCGCGGACTGCGTAAAATCAGACGAATTAATAAAATTTACTCAAGAACTTGTTCGAATAAACAGTGTCTTTGATCCGGAAAAAGAGGGAGCCAATGAGGAAACGGTTGCGAATTATATTGCGGAGTTTCTGATAAGGGAAGGCTTCGAGGTATATCTTGAGGAGGTAGCTCCCGGAAGACCCAATGTCATTGCTTTTTTGAGAGGAAAAGAACCAGGGAAAACCATATTATTTGAAGGACATACGGATGTTGTCACCGCGGGGGATCTGGATCAATGGAAATATGATCCATTTGGAGCGGAAATCGTTGGCGACAGGATGTATGGAAGAGGCACCTGCGATACAAAGGGTAATGTTGCGGCGGCTATTTATGCTGCAAAAGCAGTAAAAGATTCAGGTGAAGCTTTTAAGGGAAATATCCTGCTCTGTATCCCGTGTGATGAAGAAGGCATGATGATAGGAATTAAGAACTTTATCAGAAGAGGATGGGCAGATCATGTTGATGCTGCTGTTATCTGCGAACCAGAAGAAAACCACATCTGCATTTTTCAAAAAGGCGCAATGAGAGCGGAAGTAAGAGTTTACGGAAAACAAAGCCATGGAGCGATGCCTTTGACCGGTATCAATCCAAATTGGAGACTAGCCAAGATCATCTGTGAGTTGGAAAAATTAGAGCAAGCAGAGAAGGATCGGGTGGGCTGTCACGAATATTTAAAATGGCCGAGCATTACACCTACGATCATTACTTCTCCAGCAAAGGGAGAAGCGCAGATCAATGTGGTTCCCGGAGAGGCCTATATGACATTGGATATCAGGACGGTTCCGGGTCAGAATCATAATGAACTAAAACAAAAAATAATGGATATCTATGCTGAATTAGGAAAAAATGATCCTGATTTTAAAGCGACTTTAAATATTATTGAAGAAAGACCTTGGACTTCAACCCCTAAAGATGCAGAGATCACGAAAGTGATCTACAAAGCAGTGGAAGAGATCACCGGGAAAGAACCGGTTTGGCAGGGTGTACCCGGTGCAACAGACGGAACCTTCCTGCATGTTTTGAAAGGAATACCGGTAATCGTTATCGGTGCCGGCGATACATACATCCCGCATCATGCGGATGAATATGTAGATATTCCGGAACTGATCGAAACTGCGAAAATATATGCATTAACATCAATGTACTTTTTGAATGAGGAACTGTAAGCGGAAGAACGGTGTAACATGCTGGATTTGAATGATAAAAGAATCAGAGTGATTGTCGGCCATTACGGGAGCGGAAAAACGGAGTTCTCAGTAAATTACGCATTAAAACTAGCGGAACAAGGCAAAAAAACAGCGCTTGCAGATCTTGATATCGCAAACCCATATTTCAGAAGCAGGGAACGACAGCAGCTGCTGGAAAGCAAAGGAATCAAAGTATACAGCAACACCTTTGGATATGACATCACAGCTGATCTTCCTGCAATCACGGCAAGGATAAAAGCCCCGCTTGAAGATACCGATTTTCAGACGGTCGTTGATGCCGGCGGAGATGATTCGGGTGCCAGGATACTGATACAATTTGATAAATATCTGGCAGGAACCGACTGTGATTTATTCTGTGTAGTCAATGCGAACAGGCCGGAAACGGCTTCTATTGATGGTGCATTACTTCATATCAACAGAATTGAACAAGAAACGAACCTTAAAATCACAGGACTGGTCAATAACACGCATCTGCTTATGGAAACAAAAGCAGAGGATATTCTGAAAGGGTATTTTCTTTGCAAGGAGTTGTCAAAACGCCTGAATATACCGGTAAAGTATAACTGCTGCGCGGAAGGTATATGGGAAGATTTTAAAGCAAAAATACAAGATATTCAGGACTTTAAAGTATTCCTGATGAGACTTTATATGAGAGAAAGCTGGTTGGATCGATAATTGTTCAAATTAGTACAAGAGATGGTTTCGGTGAAGAAGGGAAGTTATTATATGGCAAAAGGTCTGGTAAAATTCGACGAAGAACGATGCAAAGGCTGCGAGCTGTGCATCTCTGTTTGTCCTGTAAAAATATTGACACTCCATGAGACAAGAATCAATTCAAAAGGTTATCATCCTGCCTGTGTAACAGATGCGAACAAATGTATCGGTTGTGCTAACTGTGCAGTTATGTGTCCGGATGGTGCCATCAGTGTTTATAGAGAAGAATAGGGAGGGTGGAAAGATGAGTGAAAAGGTTCTGATGAAGGGGAACGAAGCCTTTGCAGAAGCTGCCATCCGAAGCGGTTGCAGGTACTATTTTGGCTATCCGATCACCCCTCAAAATGAAGTAACAGAATATATGTCAAGAGAACTGAGCAAGGCAGGTGGTTCCTTTGTTCAGGCAGAAAGTGAGATCGCAGCCATCAGCATGGCATATGGCGGAGCAGTTGCAGGAGGAAAGATTTTTATTTCTTCTTCCTCTCCTGGTATTGCATTGATGCAGGAGGGCTTTTCCTTCCTATGTTCTACTGAAATGCCACTGGTTATCTTGAATGTTTCCAGAGGAGGTCCCGGAGTCGGAAGCATTCAGCCGGGTCAGGCTGACTATTATCAGGCTACAAGGGGAGGCGGGAATGGAGATTATCACTTGTTTGTATTTGCTCCATCTTCCATTCAGGAAGCGGTCGATATTATGCCAAAGGCATTTCAAATTGCCGAAGAATATAGAAATCCGGTAATGATTCTTGTGGACGGTGTTCTTGGCCAAATGATGGAACCTGTTGTCCTGCCGGAGCCGATTCCGGCGGTAAAAAACGAGGATATTCCTAAAACCAAACCATGGGCGTTAACAGGTACAAAAGAAGCAAGACCCCATAACGTTATTAAATCCTTATACTTAAAACCGGAAGAACTGGAAGATCGAATCATGGAAATCGACCGGAAATATCAGAAAGCGATAAAAGATCTGATTCGGTTTGAAACGATTGGCTTGGAAGATGCTGAGGTTGTCTTTGTTGCGTATGGCTCTACTGCGAGGATCTCGGAAGAAGCAATTGACCTTCTTGCAGAAGAAGGCATCAAGGCCGGTATGATCAGACCAATCAGTCTATGGCCATTTCCTTATGAAGCATTTGATCAAATTCCGTTAAGCACAAAGGCAGTTATTTCTGTTGAACTGAGCAGAGGTCAAATGATGGATGATGTGAAAATCGGGTGTAATGGAAGATTTCCAATCAGTCTATCAAGCAGAGTAGGCGGGATATTACTCACTCCACAGGAAATTGCAGCAGATGCAAAGAAAGCATTGGGGGTGAAGGAATGAAAACAGTCTTTGAATTTACAAAAGGAATGCTTCCGGAAGAATCAACCTACTGCCCTGGCTGCACGCACGGGATCTCCCATCGTCTTATCATGGAAGTGTTGGATGAGAAGGGGTTGCTCGGAGAGACGATAGGGGTTGCACCGATCGGATGCAGCATTTTAGCACATCACTACATGAATGTTGATATGTGTGAATCCACTCACGGCAGAGCACCTGCCATTGCAACCGGAATCCGAAGAGTACAGCCGGATAAAATCGTATTTACCTATCAGGGAGACGGAGATTTAGCTTCGATCGGAACCGGGGAAATCGTACAGGCTGCACATCGGGGAGAAAAGTTTACCACATTCTTTATCAATAATGCGATCTATGGCATGACGGGTGGACAAATGGCTCCAACCAGCCTGATTGGGCAGAAAACAACCACAACCCTTGATGGTAGGAAAGAGGAAACAGCGGGGAAACCGATCCGAATGGCAGAATTGCTTGCAACCATTGACGGGGCTGTCTTTGTGGAACGAGTATCTCTTAATTCGCCAGCGAACATAAGAAAAGCGAAAAAGGCAATACAAAAGGCGATCGAGGTTCAGGAAAAACGACTTGGATTCAGCTTTGTAGAGATTCTATCTACCTGTCCCACCAACTGGGGTTACAACCCGGTGAAATCATTGGAATGGCTGAAAGAAAATATGATCCCTTATTACCCCCTTGGAAATCTAAAATGTCCCGAGGAGGTGAAATAAATGACAACGCATAAATTAGTAATTGCAGGTTTTGGCGGCCAGGGAGTTATGCTGATCGGACAAATGATCGCATACGCCGGGATGCTGGAAGGGAAAGAAGTAACTTGGATGCCGTCATACGGACCGGAAATGCGCGGAGGAACCGCGAATTGCTCTGTGATCGTTTCCGATAAAAGAATCAGCTCGCCCATCGTTACGGAAGCGACTGCTGTTGTCGCTATGAATCTTCCATCCTTAACAAAATTTGAAAGCATGATTAAAACGGGAGGACAATTATTTGTCAATACTTCCTTAATCAAAGAGCAACCTTCAAGAAATGATGTGGAGATTTACAATATCGACGCAAATGAAATTGCTGTTCGTTTACATCATGATAAAGTTTCAAATATGGTGATTCTAGGAGCAATTGTTAACAAAACTGGAATGGTGAAACTGGAAAGTATAGAAAAAGTAATGGAAAAGTTATTTACAGGTAAAAAAGCAAAGCTATTACCTTTAAATAAAGAAGCATTGACAGCTTGGAAGGCGTAATATTCTTTTCAAATTCCAACAGCTAGAAGGAGGAAAATCATGTCGTTGGAATCGAACAAACCTAACTTAAATTTAAATGGAAAGGAAAAGTATGATAAGTAGATCATACGGGGGAGAAGATGAAAAAGAATTTAGCGATACTATTAGTGTTAGTAATGATTATGTCAGCCTTAACCGGTTGTGGCGGCGGTGGTGATCAAGCCGAAGACGCTGCGGAACCGTTTAAGGTAGGAGCAATTTATCCATTGAGTGGAGCAAATGCTTTGCTTGGATCACAATGCCTGGCTGCAGTTAAAATTGCAGTGGATATCGTAAATGCAAACGGTGGTGTTCAGGGAAGACAAGTTGAACTTGTTGAAGCAGATGCACCTGATCCAACAACAGCTACCACAGAAGCCGGAAGACTGGTCGACCAACAGGGAGTTCAAGTTATCTTCGGATCATTAGCCAGCGGAAATTCACTTGCGATTGCAGGAGTAACGGAAAAGAGCGGAGTTACTCTAGTTGAATCAGGCGGAATAGCTGACGCTATCACAGATTCCGGTTTTAAAAATGTATTTCGAATCCTTGACAAGGGTAGCCTTCGTGGCGGTGCCGGAGCAGACTATGTTGTGAGCACGTTAGCACCAATGCTGAATATCGATGCAAAAGAGTTAAAGGTTGCTATCATCCACGAGGAATCTGCCTATGGAACTTCTGTCGGTGACGGAGCAGCAGCAAAGCTGGAAGAATTAGGAGTCAACATAGTTCTTAGAGAAAGCTACAATTCAACTATTACAGACATGTCTGCATTAGTATTGAAGCTTCAAGACGCAAAACCTGATGTTCTGCTTTCCGTAAACTATATCAATGATGCGATTCTTTTGGTAGATACCTTAAAGCAATATGATGCAATGCCAAAGGTAATGATGGGCTGCGGTGCAGGAACAACCGATCCAAACTTTGCTAAAACCATCGGAGCAGATTCCGACGGTATCTTCTGCACCGATATGCCGACAAATTTACCACTGGAATATTTTACGGATCCAGACATGAATAAAGTCGTCAGCGAATTCAGAGATCGTTTCAAGGAAGAATTCCCTGACTTGAACAATGTATCAGTAGCAGCAGAAGCTGCATTTGCAGGAAGCTATACTTTCCTGAACAATATTCTTCCAAATGCAAAGACATTGGATGCCGCAGGTATTCGTGAGGCTGCTTTAACTACAAAGCTTGACATGACAACCCTCGGCTTTGGATGGGATTTAGGGGAAGACGGACAAAATTATGCAGCATCTGCCAATATCAATCAGTGGCAGGGTGGAAAGGTTGTTACCGTAGCTCCTGAAAGAGTGAAAAACGGCGATGTGATCAATGTACCTTTGCCAATTGCAGCGCAGTAAATCATAAAGCAGAGATGTTGAAAAATTAATATAATTCCACCCGCAACCACTTCTCCTGATTTCATTTAAAGTGACTGCGGGTGGATTATAAAGAAAGAGAGTTAAAAATGGAACAAATTTTACAAGTTTTCATTTCTGGTATTTTATCCGGCGGGATATATGCGTTGGCTAGTGTAGGATTGGCTCTGATTTTCGGAGTGGTCGGGCTTGTAAATTTTGCCCACGGTGAATATCTAATGCTGGCGATGTATTTTGCTTACTGGATGTATAGTATGATCGGATTGGATCCTTACCAGTCGCTCTTACTCAATCTTGTACTTATGGCAGCAATCGGATACATTACCTTCAAGGTAATTATGGAGCGTGTACTTGAATCAGACCATTCTATTCAAATGCTGCTTACTTTAGCGCTTTCTATGGTTTTACAGAATCTAGCCCTAATGTTCTGGAAAGCAGACTATAGAAATATTCGAATTGATATTACCAATCATACGATGGATTTAGGTTTTCTAACATTAAATACTCCGCGCGTACTGGCATTTTTTATAGCAATCGGAGCATCGATATTATTGTATCTGTATTTACAAAAGACCTTTACCGGAGCTGCGATGCGTGCGATCTCACAAAACGGAAAGGCTGCGCAGCTGATGGGCATCAATATAAAAAGGACTTATTGCTTTGCTTTCGTCATAGGTACGACACTTGTCGGCCTTGCAGGACTATTGCTGTCTCCGATTTATCCTGCATATCCTACAGTAGGCGCAAGCTTTAGTACCCTAGCATTTATTGTCGTTGTATTAGGAGGTCTGTCCAGTGTACCTGGTGCGATTGTCGGAGGTCTTCTCATAGGAGTGATTGAAAGCTTTGCCGGATATTTTGCCGGCGCAGCCTATCAGCAGGCTGCATATTTCCTCCTGTTTATTCTAGTATTGATTTTTAAACCAAACGGTTTGTTTGGCCGTTCTTAGATGACAGGAAGGGAGTATGATTATGATAAAGAAACTATTACTTAAACAAAATTTTGTATTATGGATCATTGCCATTGGCTCTATAATTGTACCATTTATATTGTCGAATCGATATTTTCAAGATATTGCAGTCATGACATTTTTGTGGGCGGGGCTTGCTACATCCTGGAATCTCTATAGTGGCTACTGCAAACGGTTAAGTATTGGGCATGCAGCGTTTCTGGGAATCGGTTCCTATACATCAACACTGCTTTATTTGAATTTCGGTATCTCGCCATGGATCGGCATGCTGGCAGGCGGTGTGATTTCCGCTGTTGCAGCATTGCTCATAGGCGGTACTACGTTAAGATTAAAGGGAACCTTCTTTGTACTTTCCACCATCGCATTTGGTGAAATACTGAAGGTTATGACGATTACATCGAAAGAGATCACTGCGGGAGCAATGGGACTCATGGTTCCTTTTGAACCCGGTTTTTCAAACATGATATGGCAAGGGAAAATTCCCTATGCGATCCTTACCTGGCTATATATGCTGATCGTACTTTTGATCAGTGTTAAACTTGAAAAATCGAAACTTGGGTATTCTTTGATCGCCCTTGGTGAAAATCAGCAGGCTGCAGAAAACTTGGGAGTCAACTCAACAAAAACAATGCTGGTCGCTTTTGTTACGAGTGCTGTCTTAACTTCCTTCGGCGGAACGATATTTGCCCAATATGTCATGTTTATCGAGCCAAATTCAGTTATGAGCTTGTCAAATTCGATCAATTTTATTCTGCTCGCCATTGCCGGCGGATTAGGGACAGCTTTCGGGCCGATGATCGGGTCCTTTATCCTGACACCGATCAGCAATTTACTGAGAGGGTATCTTGCAGGGATCAGTGGATTGCATGGTTTTATTCTCGGCATGGTACTGATTATCATATTGCTTTATCGACCAGATGGAATATTGCCGCAGCTTAAACTACTATTCAAACGCATATTCAATAAATCTGATAAGCCGAGCAAAGGAGTTTGATTATGTTACTAAAAATAGAATCAGTGACGAAAAAATTTGGCGGATTAAATGCCGTATCCGATGTATCTTTTGAGGTTGAACAAGGTACCATGATTGGACTTATTGGACCAAATGGAGCAGGAAAGACAACATTATTTAACTGTATCAATGGTACATTGCCGGTAACACAAGGAAAAGTTATCTTTGACGGAAATGATATTACCCATACCAAATCACATGAAATAGCGAAACTGGGTATCGCAAGAAGCTATCAGATCGTGCAGCCTTTCGGAAATATGACTACGCTGCAAAATGCTATGGTTGGCGGTTTTTGTAAAACAAAAGTATACAAGGAAGCCGAGGAAATCGCATTGAGATCTCTTGAACTCGTCCATCTCGAAAACAAAAAAGATGTTGTTGCAAAATACCTGAATTTGGGAGAACGAAAAAAGCTTGAAATCGCGAAAGCGCTTTCCACACAACCGAAACTGCTCCTCCTGGACGAGGTCATGGCGGGGCTTACCCCGATCGAAGTACAGGAAATGGTCAGAATCATCAATTCCATCAATGCTTCCGGGGTAACACTCATTATTATTGAACACATCATGGAAGCGATCATGTCCCTTTCCAAAAGAATTGTAGTGCTGAGTTTCGGTAAAAAAATCGCAGAGGGTACACCGCAAGAGGTAAGCACCAATCAGCAGGTAATCGAGGCATATTTCGGAGTAGAGGATGGTGAACAGGATGCTTAAGCTTTCAAATATAAACTCCTTCTACGGAGAAGTGCAGGTGTTGAAGGACTTGTCCATGGAGGTAAATAAAGGAGAAATCGTAACACTGATTGGAGCAAATGCTGCCGGTAAGTCAACGATGATATCCTGTATCTCAAGGACGGTACAATCCTTTACAGGAGAAATTGAGTTCGAAGGCAACCGAATTGACAATTTACGGCCGGATCAGGTGGTAGACCATGGGCTGATCCAGATCCCGGAAGGAAGATTGTTATTTCCTAAGCTGACGGTTCGTGAGAACCTGGAGCTTGGTGCCTATAGTAAACGGAGCAGAAATAAAAGAAAAGAACGACTGGAATATGTTTACGGGCTGCTTCCAAAGCTGAAAGAGAGAGCAAATCAGATGGCCGGCTCTTTAAGTGGAGGTGAGGCACAAATGTGTGCCATCGGAAGAGGCTTGATGGCAGATCCGAAACTTCTCATGTTCGATGAGCCGTCTCTGGGATTGGCACCAATCGTTGTTTTGGAGATCATGGAATTGATTAAGGGCATACGAAACGAGGGCATGACCATTCTTCTTGTAGAGCAGAACGTAAGGCAATCTTTAAAATTGGCTGACAGGGCATATGTCATGGAAAACGGAAGAATTCTAATGGAAGGCAATGGAAAAGAGCTTCTGAACAGCAGCGAGGTGAAGAGGGCATATTTAGGGATATGATTGTGTATATTTATACACGTTATTCATAAAAAATATGGAAATATTATAGCTTACGTTTTATAAACGTAGTATAATATAACAAATTATAAAAGGAGGGAAAATTATGTCAGAGAATCCAAAAGGCGTGAAATACGCCACATCTTTCAGAGAACAGTTTACCGTTCGAGGAATGATTATCGGGTCCGTTGGCGCGGCTATCCTGACAATGAGTTCCATGTATGTAGCTTTGAAATTAGGTGCATTGCCATGGCCGATCATCTTCGTTGCACTTGTATCGATGTTCTCACTAAAGGCATTGGGTAACACAAATATCAATGAAATCAATGTTACTCATACCGCAATGTCAGCCGGAGCCATGACTGCGGGAGGCGTTGCCTTCACCATCCCCGGAATCTACATGTTAAACCCTGATGCGAACCTGAGTATGCTTACATTATTTGCAGTTGTATTCGGCGGAGTAGCTCTGGGACTGATTTTTACGGCACTTATTCGAAAATATTTTATAGTTACAAAAGAACTTCCTTATCCAATGGGTCAGGCTGCGGCTGAAACACTGATCATTGGTGATGAAGGCGGAAAGAAATCCCAAACTTTATTCGCATCATTAGGACTTGCAGGAATTTTTACATTTTTGAGAGACGGAATGCCGTTGATCGGATTGAAGAATTTGATTCCTGCTACCTTTATGAATGGAACCTTGGCAGGAAAAGGAATTTACGCCGGCATCTGGCTGTCTCCAATGCTGATCGCAGTTGGTTTCATCATCGGACCGCTCTACATCGGTGTCTGGTTCCTTGGAGCGATCCTTGGTGACTTC
>CAZTEH010000033.1:0-33880 GCA_964612345.1 uncultured Oscillospiraceae bacterium
AACCCACAACCTATCGGTTAACAGCCGAGTGCTCCACCATTGAGCTACCTTGGAACGTTCGCTTAGCTCCTTTTTTGTGAGCCGTTTTCTATCTTAGCATATGAAAATTTCAATGTCAACGGTAAAATCCGTTTTTTATTTTTAAATTTCTCAGTCAGGTTTAATTTGCACTTTCGCCATTTTTTTACTCTCGGAAAGGATTGTCCCGCTGCCCCCGGTTAAGTTTGAAATCAACGTTTTGATCTCCTGGGTATTTTCGGGTTCCATGACCAGATCCACGGTGATCATGTCCTCAAAAACTGTGTTGCCGACCTCAAAATTGCCGTTTAACGCAAGATTCTGCAGCTTTCCATGAAAAGTATAGTCCAGCTTTACTTTCAACTCATCCAGCTCTTTTACGGCGCAAATCACGCTTTCTTCCAACGCCAGTTTGGTTGTTCCTGTATAAGCCCTTACCAATCCGCCTGTTCCAAGCTTGATTCCGCCGAAATATCTCGTGATGACCACTGCAATATTTGTGATTCCTTCCTTGACCAGCATCTGCACGATGGGAGCCCCAGATGTACCTTGCGGTTCTCCGTCGTCACTGGCCCACTGGAGCTGGAATTGATCTCCGATCACAAAGGCCGGCACATTATGGGTTGCAGCTTTATGCTTTGCTCTGATCGCTGCGATAAACTCCTCGGCTTCCTCTCTTGATTCCACCGGCTTCACATGGCCGATAAACCTTGATTTATCAATAACATGCTCTGTTTCAGCTTCCTTCATTATTGTTTTATATTTTATCAAGAGGATCCCCCCCTATTTTATTATAAACTGCTCCAGCCTGCCGTAATCCTGCTTGGATAGTTCCACCACAAATTCTGTTCCGTTCTCCTTATAATCCATTTGAATCACTCTGCACTTGTCACACAGATAGGATGAAATATCGCCGCGGTCGTAAGGAACCAGCATGGAAACAATGACTCTGTCGGAAAAGAGCTTTTCCTTGATCCTCTGAACCAGTATCTCTATATTGTCACCCCTGGTCGCAGAAATATGAATGATTTCCTCTCCATTATGCGGCAGACTCATGTCTTCCGCAATATCGATTTTATTGTAAATCAACAGTTTATCCTTTTCACCGGCACCGATTTCCTTTAACACTTTATTCGTGACATTGATATGGAAATCATGATCGGGATAGGATACATCAACAACATGGAGAAGCAAGTCCGCAAAGACCACCTCTTCCAGTGTCCCCTTGAATGCCTTGATCAGAGAATGGGGAAGCTTGCTGACAAAGCCTACGGTATCAATCAATATGAATTCCTGATTTGTATCGAACTTCACGTTTCTCTGTGCGGTATCCAGTGTAGCAAAGAGCATGTCCTTTTCAAAAACACTCTTCTCCTCTTTTTCTGTAAGCTGCAGCAGCCGGTTCATCAAAGCGGATTTACCGGAGTTGGTATAGCCTACAAGGGCCACCACAGGTATGCCGGACTTCTGCCGTTGAGCTCTTTGAGTAACACGATTGCTTTTCACCTCAAGGAGTTCTTTTTTTATTTCATCCGTTCTTTTAGAAATATGTCTCCGGTCTGTTTCCAGCTTTTTTTCGCCCGGGCCTCTCGTTCCGATGCCTGCGCCGAGTCTGGACAATGATTTACCGAATCCGGTCAGTCTGGGGAGGCGGTACTGAAGCTGGGCGAGCTCCACCTGAAGCTTTCCTTCTCTGGATACGGCACGGGAAGCAAAGATATCCAGGATCAGAATGGTCCGGTCAATGACCCTGATGTTCAGCCTGTCTTCCAGATTTCTAAGCTGCCTGCCGGACAACTCATCATTGAAAATTACTGTGTCAGCCTCCATATTGGTGCACATCTCCGAGAGCTCATCCACCTTGCCTTTTCCAATATACGTGGCTGTGTTGGGTCGTTCCTTGTTTTGGATCATTTGGCCTGCCACATCGACTCCACCGGCCTCGGCCAATGCCCAAAGCTCCTCCATGGAATAAGAAATGTCCTCGTTGAGCTGGACTCCAACCAGGATTGCACGATACTCTTCCTCTTTTATTATCACATTATCATCTGTAAATTTCAAACGAACACCTCTCTATTGCAGCAACGTTCCGTTTACGGAACTCCGACTCGCTGCGTTTTAATCATTAAACTTATCATACCACATTATTAATCTTTTTGGAAGAAGTTGGTGGCATCCATTGCACTGCCTTCCGGTACATTGATATAAGAATCCGGAACCTCACCCACGATAATTGCCTCTGCAATCAGGATGTTATTCTGTATTTCAATATTATTGATCGAAAATGGCGCTAGTACTCTTGCCTGGCTCTCCATCTGCAGAAAAACCTTATATTTTGTCTGGTTGATCCCCATGCTTTCAAATTCTGTCTTAAAGTTCGCCCTGGACATGCCGATGGGCAGCACCTTCAAGCTTATGTACGGGCCGACCTGTGATAAAATCTGACTTCCGACGATGCTTCCTACAGGAACATCCAAATTGACGGCTTCTTTCCACCGATATTGACTTTGAACTGCCTGTGTCAGCTCTGTGGCCAAATTATTCATAGCACTCGTGTTTGATTCTACATAGGTTATGTTGCCCTCTGTGTCGGTTTTTATCGTCAATAATTCGCTGACCTCCGCATCGGTTTTAAATTGCTCGTGTACGGCATCATTTACGATTTTGGTGATCATGGCTTTCACCTTTACCTCAGCAATGGCTGCAACATTGGGCTTTATTATTTTTTCGGTAAATACGACACTATAAGCAGCCAGCACCATTAAAAGCACCAGGCAAACAAACCATTTCCCGCTGTTCTGCTTGTCTTTTTTAAACTTTCTTCTCATAAAAAAACCCCCATGTAATTTAGAATATGTTACAGGGGGCTGATTTGTTACACATTATAAAGAATTATTTATAAGTATTATACTTCCAGCTTCGCTAATTCTTCCGTGAATTTTCCGTTAAGGATCTTAATATGGGTTCCCTTCATGCCGAGGGAACGTGACTCGATAACGCCTGCGCTTTCCAGCTTTCTCAGCGCGTTTACGATAACCGATCTCGTGATACCGGATCGATCGGCGATTTTACTTGCAACCAGAAGTCCTTCATTCCCCTTCAGTTCTGCGAAGATCTGCTGTACGGCTTCGATTTCCGAATAGGACAAGGTACCGATGGCCATTTGTACCACCGCTCTCTTCCTTGCATCCTCCTCGATCTCAAGAGACTTGCGTCGCTGTATTTCCAATCCCACAACGGTTGCACCGTATTCTCCGAGAACCAGATCCTCGTCGGTAAATTCCGGCTTATATCGAGTAACGATCAAAGTTCCCAATCTCTGGCCGCCGCCTAAGATCGGTATGATCGTGTGCAGCTTGTCATAGGTATCATAGTCGTATTTGAAGATTTCCAGAGCCTCTTCCGCCTTCAGATTTGCCTCGGTTTCCACTACCTTGAGCAGCGCCTCATTATATTCGTTAGGGAATTTTTCACTTCCGGTTTCGGGATCAGTGATGGTAGAGCTGTCCGATTTTATCTTATAATGAACTCCGATTACTTTTCCCTTTTTATTTGCAATATAAACATTTGCATCCATCAAATCGCTTAGGATTCCACAAAGATCATTAAATGAGAATACACCTGATGCACTTTCCTGCAAAACCCAGTTTAGTTTTCTTACCTTCGTAAGTATATCCTTTTCCATATAGTTCCTCCATATAATATTTATTCGTAAATAATAATTGTTATTTTTATATTCCAATTGCAAATATTATATATGAAATATCTTCAATGTAAAAGGTATTTTTTTGATTGTTCAAAAAAGTTTCATATTTTGGCACAATTTATTTCTATTATGATTCATTTTAATGACCGATTCCAACCGTTAAAATTAAAAAAAATGGTGCAGGAGGAATGCCTGCACCATTTTTTAAATTTACTTCAATTCGTTTTTATAGAATAAACCGATCAATGTCATCCTGCTGCAATTTATCTGCAAATTTTTCTTTTACATATTCGCTGTCTATAACGATCTCCGTTTTCGTCTCATCAGGAAGACTATAAGAGATATCCTCCACTAGCTTTTCCATTACTGTATGAAGTCTTCTGGCCCCGATATTCTCGGACTGTTCATTCATTAAATGCGCTAAAGTAGCAATTTCTTCAACGGAATCATCTGTGAAGGTTACCTTGATGCCTTCTGTTTCAAGTAACATCTTATGTTGCTTTAACAAAGCATTTTCAGGAACTGTTAAAATCTTAATGAAATCTTCCTTCGTCAGATTTTCAAGTTCAACTCTGATCGGGAATCTACCTTGAAGTTCCGGAATTAAATCTGTTGGTTTAGAGATATGGAATGCACCGGCTCCAATAAACAACATATGGTCCGTTTTTACGATTCCATGCTTTGTATTAACAACGCTGCCCTCAACGATTGGGAGAATGTCTCTTTGAACACCTTCTCTTGAAACGTCTGCACCGGAATAACCGGTATTCGGTGAGGCTATCTTATCTATTTCATCGATAAAAATGATGCCGTTCTGTTCCGCATTTTCTAATGCTTCTGCTGTTACTTGTTCCATATCGATAAGGTTCTGTGCTTCTTGCTCCCTCAAAATCTTGCGCGCGTCTTTCACCTTCATCTTTTTCTTTTTCTTTTTTTGAGGCATCATATCACCAAAGATACTGCCAAGGCTGATGCTCATTCCTTCTTGCAGGTCAAGATTGTTTGCCGGCGGATTATCATTCACATCAATTTCAATATATTGGTCTTCCAG
This sequence comes from uncultured Oscillospiraceae bacterium, assembly GCA_964612345.1. GTDB lineage: Bacteria > Bacillota > Clostridia > Peptostreptococcales > Anaerovoracaceae > Anoxybacterium. The sequence continues at coordinate 4,776 of CAZTEH010000033.1, forward strand.
TAAGCCTTCTTTAAGCTGTTGTCTTACTTGTTCTCTCGCTAGCTCAATATCGGATTGTTCCGAGGTATGCTCTTCCTTCTGTTCCTGTTTTGGTTGATTCTGATTCACTTGGAATCCACCACCCAGGATAAAATCAAACGGACCTCTGACTCCTCCAGAGCTTGGGGAAGTTTTCTTTTTTCCCGGTATGATTGCTTCAATAATTTTCTCTTCAACAATAATGTCTGCAATTGAATATTTCTCTTGCAGTCTCTTTTGCTTTGTTATTCTTATCGACGCATCCACCAAGTCACGAACCATAGATTCAACATCCTTACCGATGTATCCAATCTGGCTGTATTTTGAAGCTTCAACTTTAACGAATGGAGCATCGGCCAACTTTGCAAGTCTTCTTGCTATTTCTGTTTTACCTACACCAGTCGAACCAATCATTAGTATGTTTTTCGGTGTCACTTCTTCCTTCATCTCTTCCGGAAGAAGACTTCTACGGAATCTATTTCTCAGAGCAACTGCTACAGACTTCTTAGCACTATTCTGCCCTATTATATATTTATCAAGTTCCTCGACGATCTCTTTCGGGGTCATCTGATACAGTGTGGTCATTTTTATTCCCTCCCCAGCTTTTCTACGGAAATATTGTTATTTGTAAATACACAAATAGAAGCAGCTATTGTCAATGCTTCTCTTACGATTTCCTCCGCACCCATGTCGGTATGTTTATATAAAGCATGTGCTGCAGCATAAGCATAATTTCCGCCTGACCCGATTGCGATAAAGTTTTCATCCGGTTCGATGACTTCTCCGTTTCCGGATATTACCAGCAGGCTTTCCCTATCCGCTGCCACCATCAGTGCTTCCAGATTTCTCATTACCTTATCCGATCTCCATGTCTGCGCCAGTGCTACCGCTGCACGTTTCAGATTACCGGAATGTTCTTCCAGTTTTTTTTCAAATTTTTCAGTCAGCGTAAATGCGTCGGCCACTGATCCTGCAAAGCCAGTAACCACAGTATTTTTATATATCTTTCGAACCTTTTTCGCAGTTTGTTTCATGATGGAACTTTGCCCCATTGTGACTTGTCCATCTCCCCCAATACAAATGTCATTCTCATTCCGTCTGACAGCTACAATCGTAGTTGCATGAAATTCTCCCATTATGTTACCTCCCTTAAAATTGTATCAACGTTATTCTTTATACCCACATTCAGGATTTGAACACATATAACTTGTTGTTTTTGTCTTCTTCTCCATTAACAAGGACGCGCAAGTCGGACATTTTTTATCCACCGGTTTGTTCCAAAAAAGCTTGTTGCATTCCGGATAACCGCTGCAACCGTAGAAAACACGGCCCTTCTTACTTTTTCTGGCGATGATGTCCTTCCCGCAATCCGGGCATTTTACATCGATCTTATTGACAATAGGCTTGGTGTTCTTGCATTCCGGATATCCGGAGCAAGCTAAAAACTCACCAAATCTGCCATGTTTGATCGCCATTTGTTTCCCGCATAACTCGCAAATCTCGTCGGTAAGCTCATCCTCAATGACTACTTTTTCGATTGCTTCATCGGCAACCATGAGTTCCTGCTCTAAAATTTTATAAAAATCCGCAACGATGGATTTCCATTCGGTATTCTTTACTTCGATATCATCGAGCTTATCTTCCATACCTGCCGTAAATCCGGCATCCACGATCTCTTTGAAATAGGTTTCCATCAAATCAGTAACGATAAACCCCAGATCCGTCGGCATGAGCATCTTTTTTTCTCTTGTGATATATTTTCGTTCAATGAGTGTGGCAATAATCGGTGCATAGGTACTCGGCCTGCCGATATCCTTATCCTCCAGCTCCTTGACCAGCGATGCTTCGCTGTATCTGGAAGGAGGCTGGGTGAAATTCTGCTCGCTTTGAAGATCCAACAGGTTTGGTTTATCGCCTTCCTGGATCAGCGGCAGCATTTTTTCTTCATCTTCTTCTATATTATTATATACTTTCAGGTAACCGTCAAATTTGAGTTTGGATCCGCTTGCTTTAAACACATAATCTCCATTGCCGATTTCTGCGCTGACACTGTCATAAACCGCAGGAGTCATGCGGCTGGCCACGAACCTGGACCAGATCAAACGATAAAGATTGTATTGATCCTTAGACAGAGAATCTTTGATCTCATCGGGATGAAGGGAAACGATACTTGGCCGGATGGCTTCGTGTGCATCCTGCACATCCTTTTTCTTGTTGGTATACACATTGTTCCCAACATAAGCAGACGAATAACTACTTTTGATATATTCCATAACCGCCTGGTGTGCTTCATCGGATATTCTGACGGAGTCGGTACGGATGTATGTGACAAGACCGATCGTACCATGTCCTTTGACTTCGATTCCTTCATAGAGCTGCTGGGCGATGAGCATGGTCTTCTTCGTATAGAAGCCAAGTTTATTGGAGGCCTCCTGCTGCAGGCTGCTCGTTGTAAACGGAGGATTTGGTTTCTTTATTCTTTCCTTTTCCTCGGTTTTCCTAACAACATAACCTTTTGGATCCAGCTCGGACAAAACCTTATCCGCTTCCTTCTCTGAGGAGACCGTCAGTTTCTTTCCCTGATATTCCGCCAATTTTGCAGAAAACGGCTTCTGTTTTTCTTTCCCTTTGGCTTCATTCATCAAAACAGCTGTAATATTCCAATACTCCTTTGGAATGAAATCCAGGATCACCTTTTCCCTGTCGCATATAATTTTCAATGCAGCCGACTGAACTCTGCCGGCGCTTAAGCCTCTCCTGATCTTACGCCAAAGCAGAGGACTGATTTTATAGCCCACCAGCCGATCCAGCACACGTCTGGCCTGCTGCGCATCCACCAATTTTTTATCGATCATCCTTGGATGCTTTACCGCATTCTGTATTGCAGTCTTGGTGATTTCATTGAATACGATTCTGCACGGCTCCTTTTCATCAATACCGAGCAAATAAGCAATGTGCCAGGAAATCGCCTCACCTTCACGGTCAGGGTCAGTTGCAAGGTATATTTTACCCGCATCCTTCGCTTCCTTTTTCATTGCTTTTATTACATCGCCTTTTCCTCTTATGGATATATATTCAGGTTCAAAATTGTTTTCAATATTGATTCCCAGTTTGCTTTTCGGCAAGTCTCTGATATGTCCCACCGAGGCAACCACTTTATATTTGCTCCCCAAAAACTTGCCTATGGTTTTTGCTTTCGATGGAGATTCCACGATTACCAGATTTTTATCGGCCATAATAAGCCTCCTTTAATGTGTTTACTATACTAGCTCGCCCAATTTGTAGGGTAAATTGTCGGCGAACTTATGCATAGAAATCACAACGTTCCGCACGTTGTAGATTTCTTCTGCTTACAAGAAGAGATTATATGCACAAAACTTTTATTTTGCAATAAAAATTTTTCCAAGTGCGGTTTGAAGCAGACCCTTCATCTCCAATATAGTTACCATCGCGTTGACATCGGAAGGGAGTTTTCCAATGCTTCTGCAGATGGAATCTGCCGTCGTTTCTCCCGACTGGAAAACATACTCATAGATTTCCCTTTCATCCCTTCCCATCTCTATTTTCAACGCGGAAGAAGGAAGCTGCCGTTTGATTCCCAGCTCGTCTATGATGTCGTCGAAGACAATGAGAGGCGTGGCTCCGTCTTTAATCAGTTTGTTTGTGCCAAAGCTGTACATACTATTTATATTCCCTGGCAAAGCGTAAATATTCCTTCCTTGTTCCGCCGCGCATTCGGCTGTAATCAAGGACCCGCTGGAAAGACCTGCTTCAACGATAATGGTTCCGATACATAAACCGCTGATAATTCGGTTTCTCATGGGAAACCGAAAAGGCAAAGGCGGTACACCCGGTTCATACTCGGAAAGGATCAAACCTTCCTTTAATATATTTTCCCGGAGTAACCTGTTTGAATCCGGATAACAGATATCGATTCCACACCCCAGCACGGCGATCGTTCTGCCCTGATTTTCCACTGCACCCTTATGTGCAAAGGAATCAATTCCGTAAGCCATTCCGCTGACCACACCGATTCCGTACTCGGATAATTTTTTTGCAAAGCCATAGGAGGCCCACTTCCCATAAGTGGTGGCCTTCCTTGCTCCAACAATGGCGATGGACGGCTTGCTTGCAATGGTGATATCTCCTGCATAGTAAAGCTTCTCCGGAGGATTGCTGATATAGTTCAGCAGCTCCGGATAATCTTTATCGCCAATTTCCACTTGTCTGATTTGTTCCGTTTTGATCTGTTCAAAATTTGCTCTCATATCATAATCCTCTGTACATTTTATCCAGACTGCGATACTGGATCGCCTCCGCCACATGCCTGACTCCGATCTTTTCCATGCCTTCCATATCTGCGATGGTTCTGCCCAGTTTTATTATTTTGTGATGTGCCCTTGCACTGAGAGCTAATTGTTGAAAGGCTGTTTCCAGCAGCTTTTTCGTTTCCCGATCCAACACACAGTATTTTTTCATCAAGCCGGGGGTCAGCTGGGAATTGTACGATATTTCCTCGTCCCGATAACGTTCCAGCTGGATCTGTCTGGCCGCCTCCACTTCCTGTCTCATTACCTCCGAGTTTCTCACGGGAAGCGGCGTTGGAGCATCCATATCCAAGGGTTCCATTTCAGCCAATTCCCTGTATTTCACAGGCATTATCTCAAGATGCATATCGATGCGGTCCAAAAGAGGCCCAGAGATCTTCGACAGATAATTTCGGATCTGATTTGGACTGCAGGTGCATTCGTGGGTATTGTCACCGTAGTAGCCGCAGGGGCAGGGATTCATGGAGGCCAGAAGCATAAATTTGGAGGGAAAAGATGTGGTTCCTTTGATCCTTGATATGGAAACCCTTTCCTCTTCCAGAGGCTGTCTGAGCATCTCCAGAACATACCGGTTGAACTCCGGCAGTTCATCCAGAAATAAAACACCATAGTGTGCAAGGGATACTTCCCCGGGTTTTGGACTACTCCCGCCGCCTACCAAGGCAACTCCCGATATCGTATGGTGGGGGGAGCGGAACGGTCTTGACGCTATCATGGGACGATGGTCGCTCAATTCACCTGCGATGCTATAGATATTTGTTACCTCCAGCTTCTCTTCATAGGTCATTGCGGGCATTATACCCGACACTCTTCGAGCCATCATGGTTTTTCCGGAACCGGGAGGACCGATCATCAGGGCATTATGGGATGCTGCAGCGGCAACCTGCAAGGCTCTTTTTACAGACTCCTGACCCGCCACATCGCTGAAATCCATATCCTCCCGAATCACCTTCGCCTGCCCGTTCTGACTCTTTTGAAAGGCCGGGATTTCATATTCTCCATCAAAATATGCTGCGATCTCCCTGAGACTTCTTACCGGATAAAGTAATACATCGTCAATCGCGGAGGCTTCTTCTGCATTTGATTTCGGCAGTATAATTTTTTCGACACCCTGGTTGCGCAATCCAATGACCAATGGTAGCGCCCCATTGATCCGATTAACACTTCCGTCAAGAGACAGTTCTCCTAAAAAAGCAAATTTGGCAGTTCGATCTTTCCTGATCAAGCCTACGGAGGTCATGACCCCTATGGCAATGGGAAGATCAAAATGAGTACCTTCCTTCCTTGTCCCTGCCGGCGCCAAATTGATGGTGATTCTTTTTGCCGGAAATTTAAATCCCGAATTGATGATTGCTGCTCGGATTCTTTCTTTTGATTCCCGAACGGTTGCATCCGGCAGTCCGACTACATTAAATGCCGGCAGCCCCGGTGATAAATCGGTTTCCACGATCACCTGCTCCGATGCCAGCCCGTACAGCGTTCCGCTTTTTACTTGTGAATACATAATTTCACCCCTTTTATCCGGTGATATTTTCTATATGGTGAATATAGGTTTGCGCTTCTTTTGTCAATATTTCGATTACGTCCAGCCTGGCGTCCTTATGGTCGACGGAATAAACCGCCGTGTAATAAGCCGCAGTTCTTTTTAGATGCTTGATCTTTGAAGCAGTGATTGCTTCGCAAGGCAAGCCGTAGTTTTGGTTTCGCCTGGTTTTCACCTCGATAAATACCAGTTCCTTTCCGTCTAGGGCTATGATATCGATCTCCCCCAGCTTGCACCGGAAATTCCGCGCAACGATAATGTAGCCCTTCTTTTTCAGGTATTTTTCTGCGATATTCTCTCCCCAGCACCCCAGCGTCATTGTCGGCTCACCTTCTTTTCATTACATATTCCATAATATACCAATTTATATTATATTTGTCAAACTATTTTGTATGGGCACCCCGCGGAATTATTTGGTTGACAAGAGAACCGAATAAATAAAATGAAAGAAATTGTATATGCTAACATTGATTGAATTGGAAAAGAAAGGAGCTTTAAGATGAGTCAAATTCAAAATGCGATGAAGATCGCTGTTCTATCAGAAACGAACATAGAAAACATTAATATTACCCAAGCCAAAATTAAAACGATGGACGAAAAGGATGTTGTTCTGGTGGCCTACGAAAAATAAAGGTTATCCCAACAGATGATTATTCGACTGAAAAAAATATTTTCTTAGAAAACCGTGAAACATATCACCGTCTTTATGCGAAGCATTTAAAGACGGCGGTTTTCGTGAAAATATTTTTTTCAGTTTTATTTTCCAATGATATCCAGAAATTCCTGGTTGTATTTCCTTACATACTTCATGTTACAGGAATCCCCATGCCCCGGATATATGGTAATATCATTGTTCCATAAATCAATGATATCGCGGATCGAGTATTCCATATCCGTCGGGGATCCGTCGGCCAAATCTGTTCTTCCCAGATCGACATTGAAGATCGTATCTCCGGTAAAAGCCAGCTTGCTCTGATCTGAATAGTAACAAACGCTGCCCCTGGTGTGCCCCGGCGTATGAATCACCTTAATTTCTTCATTTCCCAGAAGCAGTTTATCTCCATTCTCCAGAAGCACATCCGCCTGTTTTTTATACATATCGCTGTCGGCTCTGTGAATGTAGACTCGGCAGCCTGTCGTTCCCTTGATTTTATCCACTCCGCCCACATGATCGTAATGGTGGTGGGTCAGCAGGATTCCTTTTAATGCAAGGCCCAGGTCATCAATAATCTTCAGGAACTTTTCTCCATTATATCCGGGATCAATGATAAAACATTCCCCCTGCTCCATGTCAAAAATCACATAACCGTTGCTTTCCAGATTTCCGCCGACCAATCTCTTGATTTTCATTTTCACTACCTCGATTTCTCCATCTTTCCATTATATTTTAGCCTATGTTGGCCGAAATAACAAATAGATGTTGCTTTCAATTAAAATAGTGGTACAATATTCTTTATTACATAGCTGGAATATGCTTCAGAAAGAAGGTATCGTTCATGAAAATCGCTGTCGTTGGTGCCGGCAAGTTAGGAATAAAAATTACAGAAGCCCTGCTTGGCGGAGATCATTCCGTTACGATCATAGATAAGAATGAAGCCCTGTTGCAAAAACTTAGTTCACAGATGGACCTATTGACGGTTTCAGGAAATGCCAAGCAAATCAGCCTATTAGAAAGTATAGGAATCAATACATATGACTATCTGATTTCCGCTACGAATTCCGATGAAAAAAATATTGTAATCTGTTCCTTTGCAAAGCGTCTGGGCTGTAAAAAGGTAATTGCCCGCGTCCGTGATCCGGAGCACATGAACCAACTTGATTTTGTAAAAGAATCTATGAATATTGATTATATTGTTAATCCCGATCTGGCTATCACCATGGAAATCTATAAATTTTTGGTTGAAAAGTATACATTAAGCAATGGGATATTCTCAAGCGGCAAAATCTCGCTCATTGAGTTTTCTGCAGATAAAATGCCTGAGATCATCGGCAAATGCGTTTATTTTGTCAATGAGTCGTTGGGTAATATGCACGTCGTTTCCATATCCAGAAGCGGTAAGGTTATCATTCCAAAAAAAGACACGGAAATTATGAAAGATGATTTTCTTTATGTGGTTGGAGAAAAAAATCCAATCATGCGTCTCAATTCTCACGTTCATGAAAAGGGTAAATATACCAATCTTCAAAAGGTCATGATTCTCGGCGGAGGAAAAACAGGCCTTTATCTGGCTCAGAAGCTTTCAGAATTCGGTATTGCAGTTAAAATAATTGAACGAGATAAAACCCGCTGTCAGTACTTATCGAATCACCTTGGTGATGTTTTGGTGCTGAACGGCGATGCAACAGATATGACCCTGCTGCAGGAAGAAAATATCGATGAGATGGATGCTGTCGTTACAGCAACCGGCTTTGACGAGGAGAATCTTCTGCTGGCACTTATGGCGAAACAGCACGGCATTGAAGATGTTATTGCGAAAGTAAGCAGAGAGAGTTATGCTACGCTCATTGAAAGCATGGGAATCGATATGGCTTTAAATCCTTTGGACATGACAGCCAGCAATATCCTTCGGTTTATTCAGGGTTCAAAGCGAGTGATATCTTCCCAGTTGATTCAAGGACAGGCAGAAATGATCGAAATCATCGCCGATGACCATATGCGTCTTACGAATCGGCCTCTTGAACATGTCGGCTTGCCGGACGGTGTAATCATTGCTGCCATCCATCGCGGCAACGATGTCATCATTCCAGACGGGGATACTGTTATACTGAAAGACGACAAAGTAATTATCATTTGTTTGTTGTATGAAATTCCGGAGCTGGAGAAATTTCTCCGGCCTGGCAAAACGGGCTTTTTCAAATAGAGGTGGCTTTCGAATCATGGTATTAAATTATCGAGCGATTATTAAACTTAGTGGGATTATCATCGTTATGCTTGCCTGCTTAATGCTTCCTTCTCTTTTAGTTTCCGTTATTTATGGGGAGAAAGACGCAATAAGCTCTTTTATCTATACCATCCTTCCGATGTTTGTTATCGGAGGCGTCATAATGATAGCAGTCAAAGCCGATTTTGATCATTTAAGGATCAGAGACGGCTTTATGATTGTTGCGCTCTGCTGGACCCTCGGTTCCGCATTGGGTTGTATTCCTTTTATCATTTCCGGTTATATTCCCAATTTTTTTGATGCTTTTTTTGAAACCGTTTCAGGGTTTACAACCACAGGGAGCACGCTTCTCACTGATATTGAAATCCTTCCGAAAGGGCTTCTTTTCTGGCGTTCCTTTACGCACTGGATCGGGGGTATGGGAATCATCGTCTTTGCTATTGCACTGCTGCCGATGCTTGGGATCAGCGGTCAGAGAATCGCCAAGGCGGAAACAACAGGCCCTACCTTCGGCAAGCTGACTCCAAAGTTAACAGAAAGCGCAAAAATTCTATATTTGATTTATCTTGGTATGACAATATTGCAAGTTACTCTTCTTGTGTTAGGCGGTATGAGTCTGTATGATTCACTGATCCATACCTTTGGCTCCGTAGGCACCGGAGGTTTTTCCAATTATAATATTAGTGTTATCCATTATAATAGCTTATATTTTGAAATCATTATTACCCTGTTTATGGTTCTTGCCGGCACGAACTTTACCTTATATTATTACGCGCTTAGAGGAAACTGGCGCGAATTTTTCTCCGACAGTGAGCTGCGCTGCTATTTGATTATTTTCACGTCTGCCGTACTGCTGATTGCACTGAATCTCCGATTTTCAAGCACCTATGATTCAGTAGGTCAATCTCTGAGATATTCCTTATTTCAAAGCGCTTCAATCATGACCACGACCGGCTTTGCTTCCACTGATTTTGATTTATGGCCTACCTTCAGCAAAATGATTTTATTTTTCCTTATGTTTATCGGGGCCTGCTCTTGCTCAACCGCCGGGGGAATCAAAGTCATTCGTATTCTGCTCCTATTCAAGCTGATCAAAAGAGGAATCGCAGTCCGGCTGCATCCAAGAGCTGTCATCGCAATTAAAATCAACGATAAGCCCATTCCAGCGGATACCATTTCCGCCGTCGCAAATTTCGTATTCCTTTATGTTGGAATTTTTTTTATCGGAACGCTCCTGCTCTCTTTGGAAAATTATGATCTGGAAACAACAGCAAGTGCAGTCGCTTCCTGTCTGGGCAATATCGGTCCTGGATTCCGTTTGGTAGGACCTATGTTAAATTTCAGTCTTTTTTCTGATGCATCGACATTCATGCTGGCGATTCTCATGCTCATCGGCCGTCTTGAATTATTTACGATCATATTGCTGTTTACCAGACAATTCTGGAATCCGGATAAGTGAGGTTTCTTATGTCTTTTAATTATAAGATACTCGTAAAAGTCGTCGGTACTATCTCGATCATTATCGGAACAGCAATGCTGCCATCCTTATTGATCGCATATCTCTATGAAGAAAAAGGAGCGGAAACGGCATTTTTCAAGTCGATTCTTCTTGCTTTTGCAATTGGCGTTATCGCCATTGTCTCCGTGAAACCAACATCGAATGTGCTGAAAATGAGAGATGGCTATTTGATCGCTGCTTTATGCTGGTTTATTGCATCTGCCATCGGAGCTTTTCCTTATCTGTTCTCCGAAGTTATCCCAAGCTATGGGGATGCTTTCTTCGAATCGGTTTCCGGATTTACAACGACAGGCGCTACGATAATCGACGATCTTTCCGCTATCCCGAAGGCCGTACAGTTCTGGCGTGCTCTCAGCCACTGGCTTGGAGCCATGGGAATTCTGATCCTGGCAATTTCACTGCTGCCTGCCCTTGGGATCGGTGGACTCAAGCTGCTCAGTGCGGAAGCACCGGGACCGACCGTGGAAAAAATGGGTACGCGCATATCTGATACTGCGAAGAAGCTTTATCTCATATATATCTCTCTGACTGTGTTCGAAGTTGTGCTCCTCCTCTTTGGAGGATTGAATCTCTTTGAGGCTCTCATCCATACCTTCGGCAGCATGGGTACGGGGGGTATGTCAAATTACAGCAGCAGCATCGTGCAATTCGACAATTCTTTTGTAGCGTTTGTTGTCATCTTCTTCGGCTTCCTGGCCTCCATCAATTTCGTTTTATATCATCAACTTTTAGGAGGAAAATGGAAAGCTTTTTTAGCAGACAGAGAGCTTCGCACATTCGTCGGGATTTTGGTCGTTTCTTTCCTGCTGATCACAATGAATCTATGGTTGTCCGGCACCTATGATTCCTTCGGCGAGTCCCTGCGATATGCATCATTCCAGACAACTGCATTTATGACAACCTCCGCCTATACAACCGCAGATTATACCTTATGGCCTTCCTTCAGCCAAATGATGCTGCTCTGTCTCATGCTCATCGGCGGGTGCTCCGCATCGGCTTGCGGGTCCATAAAAGTGATCCGTTTCATGATTTTATTTAAGCTTGTTGTCCGGGGAACCTATAAACGGCTTCATCCAAATGCAGTGGTGCCGGTGAAAATCGGATCAAAAACCATCTCAGCCGAAACCGTTTCAAAGGTAAGTTCTTTTGCCTTTGTATATTTTACGATCCTGGTAGTTGGCTGTCTTGTCGTATCGTTGGAAAATCATGACATGATGACAACCGTCAGCGCCGTAATCGGTTCTCTCTCTAATACGGGATTGGGACTCGGCGAATTAGGTCCGACGGAAAATTACAGTATTTTTTCCGAACCCACCAGAATTTTTCTATCCATTTTAATGATTGCCGGACGCCTGGAATTATTCACGATCATCATGCTCATATCACCATCCTTCTGGAAAGCTCGTTAATCTGCAAGTTTATATATTTCGAAATGTAAAAAATGTCCCGCGCCGCATGTTTTCATAGAAACCGTCCGAGCTATTGTTAAATAAGCGAGCGGTTTCTATGAAAATATGTGTGGCAGGGACATATATTTTTTTTATTAGGGAAATATATAAAAGTAAGATTTAACCCTTTTCTATTTTAAGGAGGCTTTCTATGCGCGTTAAGGATTTAATGGCAACATCTGTAACCTGTGTAAAACCCGAAACATCCATTGAACAGGTTGCAAAGCAAATGAAACAGGAAAATATCGGCTCGATTCCGGTTTGCAATGACCGGGGAGAGGCTTTAGGCATCATTACTGACCGGGATATCGTAATTCGATCGGTATCCAATGATAACGGCCCCAAAACAGCGAAAGAGATTATGACGAAAAATTTAATTTCCGTAGATCCAAATATGGACACACACCAAGCTGCCCTGCTTATGGCTAAATACCAGGTAAGAAGACTGCCTGTTTTAGAAAATAATCAAATTGTCGGCATGCTTGCTATGGCGGATATCGCAAGGAAACAGATCTATGTCGATGAGGCCGGAGATGCTTTATCTGCAATTTCCAAACAAAGTACATTGAGTTAAAAAAACAGGGGTCAAAGACGAGATCATCGCCTTAGCCCCTGTTTTGTATATTCTCCTGGATTTGATTTCGGCCACCCTTCTTCGCACGATAAAGCGCCTCATCCACCAGAGTAACAACTTGCTCCGGTGATGTAACACTGGCAGCAGATACGGTTGCAACACCAATGCTCACCGTTATCCATTCCGAAATGTCAGATTCAGAGTGTGGAATAGCGAGCTCGATCACCGCTCTTCGGATCCGTTCCGCTATCATGATTGCCCCATTTTCTTCTGTGTCGGGCAGAATGACAACAAATTCCTCTCCTCCATAACGTGCTGCGATATCTGTCACTCGTCCGACAATCAATTTTAAAACGTTTCCAATCTGCCTTAAGCACTCATCGCCTGCCAAATGGCCATAAGTGTCATTGAATTTCTTAAAATAATCTACATCCAGCATAATTAAAGACATATTCGACTCGGAACGCTTCATCCTATAAAACTCAGTCGTGAGCATATCGTCAAAATATCTGCGGTTTGCAAGGCCGGTCAGGCTGTCCGTAATGGAATTTTGATGGGCCGTATTCCTCTCGAGCTCCAGCTGTTGAACCAGTTTTTGAATTTTGTATTCTGCCAACTTCCGCTCCGTGATATCGCGTATAATAAATACCATTTTAATAGGTTTCCCATTTGAATTGTAAATATAACCACTATTTACTTCTATATGAAAGGTACTTTGATCCTTACGCACCGCAAGATATTCATTCGGCTTAGAATGCCCGCCTTGATACATCTGTTCTATGTTTGACTTCGCCCTTTTCACATCATCAGGGACGATAAAATCAACAATGTGCATCCCTACGAATCCTTCAAAAGCCTCCTCATAACCATACATTTTTTTTGATGCCGGCGAAACCATATCGATGCGTCCATTCATATCTGTGATCGTGATATCATCAGGAGACGCATTGAGTATTGACCGATATTTATCTTCACTTTCTTGTATTTCTATTTTCAGGCGTTGGTTCAGCATAATGATAAATCCAAAGGTCCATAGAGTACTGAAAATGGTTGGTAAAATAAATCCGGCAAGAAGCATGATCTGTTGATCCTGGTACGTATGCATAGGGGGCATGACGAGAGCAATCGTTGCACGCATAATGAAAAAGCACCCATAGAAGGAAAAGACAATTGCGTTAAAATTTGCTGAAACGGAAATGAGCCGGTCTCTTTTGAAGAAAAGATTAAATGCAGTCATCAGGGTGATCACAGCTAATGTTGAATTTACAATAATAGTACGTGCAGAAAGGTCATTACTTACATAGATATAATAGTTATATGAAATGATAAACACAGTGAAAATAGCGCCAAGGACGAATCGATTCTCTTCTTTATCAAGAAACCGTAATATCCCAATATACAGTAAAATTTGTCCTATCACTACCAATGGATTTGCAAACGAGGCAAGGATTTGCAGGGATTTCACTGTAACCAATGGCATAAAAATGACTCCAAGACACATGCACGCCGTACCCAGTACCCACCATCCAATCCCGCGGTAGGTCTTGTCCACTTTAAATTGAACAAAAAGAACGATAACCTGAGTAATAAAGATTAGGCTCTGTATCAATGCAAGAGTTTTTATGTCAAGCAGCATGTAGGTAATTCCTTTCCTTGTTATATAATCTTTTGTACCCTGCCGACAATGCCGTTTTCCAGTCGTACTTTTATCCCATGAGGATGTGTCGATGAATTTGTAAGAATATCTTTTACGATACCCTCCGTTAGCTTTCCGGAACGCTGATCTTGCTTTTGAACAACAAGAACCTTCATGCCGGCTTTTATGTCATTTCGTATTGATCCATTCATAATATTCCTCTTTTAAGAATTAATTGACAATGCTTCATTCCATTTTGCCATTAATGTTCGATCTCCATGAACATCTTTCACAATAACATTTTCATGCTTGTTCAATTGTTTTCTTGTCTCTCTTCCCATTTTTAGAACATCCATATTTTTCGTTGTGGATGTTCCTCTGACGAATTCATATAGCGCAGGATCATTAATGATAATGGTCGTCTCACTTTTCGGATATTCTTCCAATTTTTTAAGAAGCGTTAACAATGCAACCTGCCCGACAATAGCCGGTTTTTTATATTCCATTATAACAGCGTCCTTATGCAAAAGCGCTTGCTCTTCATAGATACAGTATCGTATTTCTATATCTTCACCTTCATAGATGGATGGGATTGCAGTCAGATATGCGATTAACATTAAAATACCTCCAGAATTTTTCAGCAAAGCTGTTTCCTTTTATTATCTTGTATCTACGACGGTAAAATTGATTTCCCTGTTCTGAAGTTCCACAGAATGAACCTTAATCTTAACCTTATCCCCCAACGAATAGATCTTATTGGTCCTTCTGCCGATCAGCCGATATTTCGCGGCTTCATAATCGTAATAATCATCATTCAGGTAATCCACCCGCACCATTCCTTCGATGGTATTTTCGATTTCCACAAAGAAGCCGAAGCTTGCGACACCATTGATAATACCATCATAGGTTTCACCCACATGATAGGTCATATACTCGGCTTTTTTCAGCTTTTCGACCTCCCGCTCCAGTTCCTGCGCCTGCCGCTCCGTAGCGGATGCGATCTCCGCGGCGCGATCTGTTCTCCTTTTTAAAACCTTGATTCGTTTCACATCCAATTTCCCATTAATGGATTCCTTGATGATGCGATGAATCATAAGATCCGGATATCTTCTGATCGGCGAGGTGAAATGACAGTAATATTTTACTCCTAAACCAAAATGGCCTTCGCATTCCGTCCCGTAAAATGCCTTTTTCATGGAGCGCAGCATCACCGTATTCACAACATGCTCTTCCGGCTTTCCTTCTACGCTTTTTATGATTTCATTCAACACCTTCGGATGGATATTCTCCGGGTTTCCCTTCAAATTCAATCCGAAGCTTACGATAAAACGCTTGAATTCCTCCATTTTTTCCAAAGAAGGCGATTCATGAACACGATAAACAAAAGGAACTTCCATCCAGTAAAAATGTTCTGCTATGGTTTCATTGGCGATGAGCATAAATTCCTCAACAATTCGGTTCGCCACTCTTCGCTCTGCCGTTTCCACGCTGATGGGAATTCCTTTTTCGTTCAGCTTGATATATGCTTCGTCAAAATCAAAATCCAGGCTTCCTCTTGCGTCTCTTGACTTTCGGAGAATTTTCGCCAGTTCATCCATTAACAAAATATCCTGGTAAATATCCTGATACTTTTCAATCAATTCTGCCGACTTGTTTTCCAACATATCCGACACATCACCGTAAACCATTCTGGCCTTCGAATGAATGATGCTTTCATAGATCTCATGATTGGTTACCTTGCCTTTGTCATCGATTTCCATACTGACGGATAAGGTAAGCCGGTCAACTTTTTCATTAAGGCTGCAGATCCCGTTTGATAATATTTTGGGGAGCATCGGTATTACCTGATCGATCAGATAAACGCTGTTTCCTCTTTTCAGAGCTTCTTTATCAAGCTGGCTGCTGTCGGTGACATATTGGCTTACATCAGCAATATGAACGCCAAGCCTATAATTTCCATTGGAAAGCTTTTCAACCGATACTGCATCATCCAGGTCTTTTGCATCAGCGCCATCCATTGTGATGATGGTCTTTTCTCTCAAATCAACTCTTTTTTTAATTTCTTCTTCTGTGATTTTCAGCGGTATCTTTTTTGCTTCCGCATCGACTTTCTCCGGGAATTCTTTCATCAGGTTATATTGCCTGATCAGGGCCTTAATGTCTCCTCCCGCTTCGCCGCTTCTACTGATTATTTCTGATATTCTTCCTTCGGCACTATTGCCCTTTTCCGGATACGTGCTGATTTTAACAACAACTTTGTCCCCGCTCTGCGCTCCGTTGAAATCTTTTTTCAACACAAAAATGTCATCGTTGAATCTGCGATCATCGGCAATAACAAAACCAAAGCGCTTGCTTTTTTCAAAAGTGCCTACGATCTCAGTTGCGGCTCTTTTAAGGATCTGCTGAATGACTCCCTCTCGGGTTCTGTTCGTCTCTCCGGCCGGCACAAGTTTGACGCTTACGGAATCTCCGTTCATGGCACCGTTGATCGCGTTGGGAGCAATAAAAATATCCCCTGCTTGATCCGTTTCGGGTATCACAAAGCCAAACCCCTTCTTATGTTTCGAGAGGACTCCCACTATGATTTCTTCTTTTTTTACATTGGGCTTCTGTTTTTTTCGAATAACATCTGTATTCACACTCATTTTATCACCACTTAAATCAAATTTAATTTTTTATCCCTCATATAATTTTTTACACTTATTTTGAACTACTATTATCTTACCATATTTTGGCGCTAATAAACAGGCCGGTTCAATCGAGTAGGAGGAAAATTTGAATAGCGATATTCAAATTTTCCGACCTCTCACAGCACCGTGCGTACGGTTCCGTACACGGCGCTTCAATTTTGTACTAAATATGAACTAACTGATAGTGGTCTAGTAGAAATACTAGGCCCTTTCTTTTTAGGGTTTCATTGGTTACTGCTCGGCACATAATGAATGATCTTGCCACTCTGGCATAGCCCTTTCTAGAGTTCGCCCATTCCCATGCTTTACCTTTTGGTATGCCAAGCTTCATCAAGGACTTGTATCTTGTCTTTGGTTTCTTCCACTGCTTCCATATGCACATTCGCAATCGGAACCTCATGTGCTGGTCTATCTCCTTGCAAACCGTTTTCATGTTTGCTAATCGGAAATAGTTTACCCAGCCTCTGATTGCCCAGTTAAGGCGCATGATTCTGTAGTCCATGCTAACTCCCCATCTTCTTGATGTAAGTTCTTTAATCTTGCCTTTCAGCTTCATCACCGAGTCTGTATGCGGTCTCGCCTTGTACTGCTTTTGGAAACTGTCAAAGTAGAATCCGAACCCCAGATATTTTAGCTCCTTTGGTGTCTCAATTTTACTTTTGTTTGCGTTGACTTTCAGCCACAGGTTTTCTTCGATGTACTTCGTTATGCTTGTCAGATTCATAAAGTTTAATGCTTTTTCGATTGCATTTTGAGCACACCTGCCCTCGCGGAATCCGTAACTGCTGTCGAGAAATGTCTCTTCTACATTTCCCGCTACTGGGCATGTTCGGGACTTTCACCCGTTAGACTGCGCCCATGCCGGGCGCACAACAAAGAGCACAAAGGATATCCTTTGTGCTCTAAGCAGCTATTGATTTGTATTGTCCGTGATGCCGCCACCGCTGCTTAAGCCTCCGCCGCCGCCTGTGCCGTTTCCATTGCCTGTACCATTATTATCGTCATCGTCAAGGTCATCGATGCCGTTTCCATTATCGTTTCCGTTACCATTGTCCGTGGTGTTGGGTACGTTTGGAGTATCATTGGTGCTGCATGCTGCGGAAAAGATCACAAGAGTTAAAATCAATAAAAGCATCAGAAAAATCTTCCTATTTTTCAATTCTTTCATCTCCTCTCTTTCTCAGTTTTATTATTAACGGTTTTTTATTTTTTACGCTATATAAAAAAAGGAAAGTTCAAATTTGAACTTTCACTTTAAAAATTTCTTTTATTGATTTTTTAATCAGCCTTCATTTCTGATGACATTTTCTATTTTATAGCCGTGCTCGCTCAATCTTTTTTCCAAAGTATCCGTATTAATTGCATTTGTCCGGATGACCAGATCGCTGTATCCACCGCTTCCACGATATGCGGCAATGTGTGTAATATTGGAATCCAGATCCTTGAAAATCTCTGCAATATCAGCCAAAGCCCCGGGGGCATCTTCTGCCTGAACTGTGATTCTACTGCCGACATCCCGGAATCCAAGCAGGTCGATAAAAGCGTCAAATATGTCGCTTTCTGTGATAATTCCTACAAGCTTACCGTCCTTTTCCACTGCAAGGGAGCTTATTTTATTCTCGCGCATCAGTACGGCCGCCTCCTCCAGAAGTGCATCCGGAGAAACAGTAATGACGTTCTTGGTCATTGCATCACTGACCTTCGTTTTTGCCAGTAAATAGTTCAATTCATAGATGCTGAGTGTTGTTGCCTTTGTCGGAGACACTTTTTGGAGGTCTCCGTGAGTCAGCATACCAACAACCCTGTCACCGTGAACAACAGGGACTCTTTTCAGATTTTTTTCACGCATCAATTCAATTACTTCCGTAATCGGTGCATCAAAAGCTATCGTGTACGGATTCGTAGTCATTCTGCTTTTTACATACATACTATTCTCCTCCTAAATAAGCTTTTTGAATTTCACTGCTCTTAGCCAATTCCTCCCCGGTTCCGGAAAGTACAATCGAACCGGTTTCGATAACATAGGCTCTATGTGCGATGGAAAGTGCCATGCTGGCATTCTGCTCAACCAATAAGATCGTTGTTCCCGCCTTATTGATGTCCTTTATAATCTCAAAGATTTCACGAACCAGCAGCGGTGCAAGTCCCATAGACGGTTCGTCCATCAGCAGGATCCTCGGTCTTGACATGAGTCCGCGTCCCATGGCAAGCATCTGCTGTTCCCCGCCGGACAAAGTACCTGCGGTCTGCTTTCTTCGGTCTCCAAGAATCGGAAATCTCCCAAATACATGATCCATATCTTTTTTGATTTCAGCTTTATCATTTCGAAGAAATGCACCGAGTTCCAGATTCTCAAAAACACTCATGGCCGGAAAGATCCTTCTTCCCTCAGGTACCTGAGAGATGCCAAGTTCCACTCTCTGCGGTGCAGGAACCGTTGTGATATTTTTCCCTTCGAGAATGATTTCGCCGCTGGTCGCCTTATTCAAACCGGATATGGTACGCAGCGTCGTTGTTTTTCCTGCTCCGTTGGCTCCGATGAGCGTTACGATCTCACCGGCGTTTACCGTTAAGGAGACATCCTTCAAGGCATGGATGACGCCATAATGAACATTAAGATTTTTTATCTCAAGCATTGTTTACATCCTCCCCTAAATATGCCTCGATTACCTTCTTGTTTGCTCTGATTTCCTCCGGTTTACCCGAGGCGATGAGCATGCCGTAATCCAATACGTAAATTCGTTCGCAGATCTTCATGACCAGGGACATATCATGTTCGATCAATAAAACGGTAAGATCGAACTCTTTACGAATCCAGCCGATAATTTCTGTCAAAGCAGCGGTTTCATGGGGATTCATTCCTGCTGCAGGCTCGTCAAGCAGCAGCAGCGATGGCTTTGTTGCCAGCGCTCTGGCGATCTCGAGATGCCTCTGTTCCCCGTAAGGAAGATTCTTTGCCAGTTCCTGTTTTTTATGGGAAAGATGGAAAATATCCAAAAGCCGTTCCGCTTCCGCGATCAATTCATCCTCTTCGTTATGGAATTTATTCATATGCAGGAATGCAGAGCCCAGTTTGTACCTAACATTTTGGTGCATCGCAATGCGGACGTTGTCAAGAACCGTCAAATCCTTAAACAATCGAATGTTCTGGAAGGTTCTGGCCAGACCCTCTTTTGTTACATGATATGGTTTTAAGCCGCCCAGTTCTTTTTGGCGTCCGTCTTTCTCCAATTTTATTGTACCCGATGTTGGAACATATACACCGGTAAGAAGATTAAACAGAGTTGTTTTTCCGGCCCCGTTGGGACCGATGAGCCCAACCAGCTCTCCCTTCTCAATATGCAGGCTGACGTTGGACACGGCGGTAAGCCCACCAAAAGACTTTGTTAATTTGTCAACTGATAGCAATGACATGACAGGCCCCTCCTTTACTCTATTCTTTCATCTTTATTTTTTAATCTGAATTTAAATAAGTCGCTGATTTCTTTCGTTCCCATGATTCCCTGCGGCCTGAATATCATGATGGCCACCAGTAAGGCAGCATATACGATCATTCTTACTGCGGTAAACGACTGCAAGAACGTTGTCAGAACGGCAAGAACGATCGCAGCAATTACAGAACCGGTCAGGCTTCCCATTCCACCCAGAACCACGATTACCAGAATATCAATGGACTTCAGGAAACTGAATAAATCCGGCTTGAGAAAATAGAAATAGGATGAATATAATGCTCCGGCAATTCCCGCAAAGAATGCGCCGATTGCAAAAGCCATTACTTTATATTTGGTCGTATTGATCCCCATGGATTCCGCCGCGATCTCGTCCTCCCGGATGGAAATGCAGGCCCGTCCATGGGATGACTTGATGAAGTTGTTGATCAACACGATGGTTGCAACGGTGAAGAAGCAAAGCCAGAGCCAATTGGTAAATCTGGGAATTCCGTTCAGGCCTGCTGCTCCGTTTGTAATCTCCATGTTCAAAAACACTACCCGAATGATTTCAGCCAGACCAAGTGTTGCAATAGCAAGGTAATCTCCCTTTAGCCTTAAGGTTGGAATGCCGATCAGGATACCAACGAATGCTGCTGCCAGTGCTCCTGCAATGGTACCGATCAGAAAGCCCAAGGTAGAGTTCATTTCCAGGGTAACGATCGCACAGACATATGCCCCGATCGACATAAATCCGGCATGACCCAATGAAAACTGGCCGGTAAATCCTGTAACAAGGTTCAGGCTTACAGCCAGGATAATATTGATACAAATGGTTGCAATAGTGATTTCATAAAAACTGTTGATGATACCGATTGAAATTAATGCTTGAACGACTCCGAAGGTCAATAGGATCGTACCGAGAATCAATATATTCTTTTTTGTCAGCGCTCTCATCTATTACACCTTCTCTCTTATATTTTTGCCGAGCAAACCTGTCGGCTTGAATATCAATATAATAATCAGGAACGCAAATACTGCAGCATCTCTGTACATAGAATTTCCATAACCGGATACAAGCGTTTCCATAATGCCGATGGACAAACCACCGATCATTGCTCCCGGAATGCTGCCGATTCCACCGAATACTGCTGCGACGAAAGCCTTTAATCCAGGCATGATTCCCATCAGCGGATCGATGGAATTGTAATAAATTCCGACTAAAACTCCTGCTGCGCCTGCAAAAGCTGAACCGATGGCAAAAGTAAAGGAAATCGTCTTGTCGACTCTGATTCCCATCAGCTGAGCAGCATCCGAATCAACGGAAACAGCACGCATTGCCTTTCCTGTCTTTGTTTTGTGAACAATGAACTGTAATAATATCATGAGAGCTATGGCTGTTGCAACGATATAGATTTGCTGCATGCTGATTCTGACAGGTCCAAGATTGTATGCTGCATCGGATAATACTTCCGGATAAGAACGTACTTCAGCTCCAACAAAGAACATCATTACATATTCAAGGAGCAGAGATACACCGATGGCGGTGATCAGCACCGCGATTCTTGAGGAGTGTCTTAATGGTTTGTATGCCACTTTTTCAATAACGATACCTAAAACAGCACAGGCGATCATTGAAATTATGAGAGCCGGAATAAATCCGAGATTCGCATAAGTGGTAGCAGCAAACCCGATATACGCACCGATCATGTACACATCGCCATGTGCAAAATTGATGAGCTTTATAATTCCGTAAACCATAGTATAACCCAAGGCAATCAGTGCATAAATACTGCCCAGAGAAATCCCGTTTACCATCTGCTGTAAAAATTGGTCCAAGGTTTGGCACCTCCACATTTAATAATTATTTCTTTTATTGAATAATAATACTTTTTGGTTAAACAAACAATTAAGTTAGAGCCACTGTGTGCTCTAACTTAATTATTATATCTGTTTTTAATTCATAAGTCAATCGTTCAAACCAGTTCATCCTGGCGGTAAAATGACACTTTATCTTTATTTAGGATCTACCTTAACGCTTGTTGTCTGAACGCCGTTTTCAAGTCCGATTACTACGATGGACTTGATTGGGTTATGGTCTTCGCCCATGCTGAATGTACCGGTTACGCCGGCAAAGTCTTTCGTGGAAGCAAGAGCATCCTTGATCGCGGTAGGATCTGTTGATCCTGCACGGGAAATTGCATCGGCAATGTACATTCCAAGGTCATATCCAAGCGCATGGAATGCATTTGGATCTGCGCCATACTTTTCTTTGAATGCAGCGATGAAATCCTGTACTTTTGGATCCTGGTCAAGTGAGGAATAATGATTTGAGAAATAAACATCGTTCAGTGCATCAGCTCCGGCAAGTTCTAAAAGAACCGGGGAGTCAAATCCATCTGCGCCAAGAACAGGAGCTGTGATTCCTAATTCACGCGCTTGCGCGATGATCAGTCCGGCTTCCTGATAATAACCAGGAAGGAAGATTACATCAAATCCCTTATCCTTTATGCTTGTTAAGATTGCCTTAAAGTCCTTGTCTTTTGCAACATAACCTTCTTCCGCTATGATGGTTCCACCGGCAGCTGTGAAAGTTTCTTTGAAGTTCTTTGCAAGACCTTTTGCATAATCACTGGAATTGTCCTGAATGATTACAGCAGATTTTGCACTCAAATTCGTTGCAGCAAAGTTCGCCATTGTAACTCCCTGGAAGGAGTCATTGAAGCAAAGTCTGAAAACATAATCATTTACGTTTCCGTCAGCATCAACTGTAACGCCTTCATCGGCTGTAGCGGATGCGGAGATGATCGGAATTTTGTTTCCCATTGCTACAGGAATCGTAGCCATATAGTTACCTGATGTAGCAGGTCCCAAAGCAGCTACAACGCCCTCTTGTGTGAAGAGTCTGGTTGCAAGAGAAGTTGCTTCAGCAGCATCCGACTTGTTGTCAACAGTAACCGGAACGATCTTCATTCCGTTGATACCGCCGGCAGCGTTGATTTCATCGAATGCCATCATGATACCATCTACGGAAGCCTCGCCGTAAGTAGCAACAGCGCCGGTCAATTCATAGTTAATACCAATTTTTACTTCTGTTGGAGCAGCATCCCCTTCACCGGTATCTTTTGCGCCTCCGCAAGCTGTAAAGGAACCGATTACCAAGATCAATGCGAGCAATAATATTAGCGTTTTTTTCATGTTGTGTAATACACCACCTTCGTTTAAGATAGTTTTAATCTTAATATTTTTTTCTGTTGTTGTCAACAACATATGGCATATTTCTTTGTGTACACAATACAAAATCAGGAATCTGTTTGGCATAACAAAAGCCCCCTGCAATCGGGGGCCTTATTTGTGTTGGGGATACAAATTACAGCAGACCTCCGATTGAGATGAGCACGGGTGCAAATACAACGGCAACTATGATCATCAGCTTAATCAATACGTTGATGGAACATCCTGCAGCATCCTTAAATGGATCTCCTACGGTGTACTTTTCTGCATGATTCCAGGTTCCGCCGGTATTGGCCAGAATAATCGCCGCCAGGATACCGGAGGTTAGCGACCCGGCCAGCAAACCGCCTAAAGCCTCCGTACCCAAGAAAACACCAATAACCAAAGGAGTAAATACAGCCAGTAATCCGGGGGCTATGATCCCTTTTAAAGCAGCTTTTGCGCCCACATCCACGCATTTTGCATAATCAGGCTTGGAAGTCCCCGCCAGAATGCCTGCATCGGAATGGAACTGTCTTTCTGCATCTTTCATCATCTTTGAGGCGGCTTTTCCCGCGGAATTCATCGTCAATCCCGAGAACAGAATCGGCAGCATTGCTCCGAGGAGCAGTCCCGCAATAACCGCAGGTTTTAACAGGTTAACGGTCTTCAGATCCACGATCGCAGCATAGGAAACAAATAATGCCAAAGCCGTCAGCGCTGCTGCTCCAATGGCAAAGCCTTTTCCCGCCGCCATGCTGTCTCTGCCTGCGGATGCAAGCTTGTCCGCAATCTCTCTGTCATCATTGGAAAGACGCGCCATCCGGGCGATTTCTCCCGCATTACCGGATATTGGAACGTAAGCATTGATGGCAGTTCTCATTCCTGTTGTAGAAATCAGTCCCACCGCTGCCAGGGCAATCCCATATAAGCCGGAAAATGCGTTGGACGCAAGAACACCGGCCGCAAGAAAAACAATCGGCCATAGTGTTGAAAGCATTCCGATTCCGTATTCGCTGATCATCAAATGTCCGGTTTGAGACTGCTCTGCAATCTTCTTTAAATGACGGGAATCTCCAGAAGTATATGTCTTGGATACTTTCCCGGTGACGGCACCGATCAGCATACCGATCATGATTGATATCGCACAATTTAAATTACCGAAAAACACCCAGCTTAATAGGATGGAAAAGACCACAACAACTCCATTGCTGAGATATTTGCCTGCGTTTATTGCAGTTACCGGATTGGACTTCCCATTTCCCCGAACATACATAATTCCGGCCATCGCTGCCAGGATCCCTGCAGCAGCGATGAGCAGCGGAAAAATCGATCCTTCCAGAGCCGGCAGATCAAAGGGATATCCAAACGCGGGATCAATGGACTTGGTAACTGCAGCCAACATGATGGCAGCGATGATGGAGCCTGCATAGGATTCCAGTAAATCAGAGCCTATGCCCGCTGCATTGCCGGCATATTTTCCTGCATAACCGGCAATCACTGCAGGATTCCTCGGATCGCCTTCCGATATTCCCGCTTCCGCTTTTCCGATCAGTGCAGCCCCCGCTTCGGCAGCCCGAGTATAGATTCCGCCGGACACGCACCCAAACAAGGCTGCGGTGGATACACCCAGACCAAATCCGGTAATCACCGGGACCGACTGGATCCCAAAAACAACAAAAACTCCTCCGATACCGAGGAGTCCAAGACCCGCTGTACATAAACCCAAAACCGATCCGCTTCTGAATGCAATTTTAAGCGCCTGGCTCATTTCTCCGTTCATGGCGGCATTGGCCGTCCGAACACTTCCCTTCGCCGCCGCTCTCATTCCAAAAAAGCCGGCCAGCACTGAAAAAAGTGCTCCAGCGACATAAAGCCCTGCCGTGATCCAATCAATCACGAAACCTAAAATAACAAATAAGACGAGGATGACAAAGATCATCGTCTTATACTCCCGCTTAAGAAATGCCATAGTACCTTCTTTTATGTAGTCCGAAAGTTCCTTCATTCTGTCGGTACCTTCGTCCTTTTTTCTGATCCACGAAGATAAGCTATATGCAAAAACGAGTGCAATGAATGCTATGACTGCTGCCGAGATCGCTAATACATCCATTAATTAAACCCTTCCTTTAACATTCTGTCTGATTTTCAAAGAAAATCGCCCGACAGATTTTCATCGTCTTAAAACAACGGTAACAAGATTAAGAGGCGCCGCGTAAGCACCTCTTAAGTAATCAATTATATGGTCAAATAATTATAAATGAATTTATAAGTCTTTCTCAGACCGATTTATTCGAGCGCGGTCAATGCCAATGAACATAAAATAAATACGATGGCACCAACGGTACTAACTTTGCTAAGAATCGCTTCATAGCCTTTGCTCTTCTTTTTACCAAACAGCTGTTCCGCTCCACCGCCAATGGATCCTGAAAGCCCGGCACTGTTTCCGTGCTGCAGCAGTATGCTGGCGATTAACACCAAGCTGGCAATTGAGAGCAATATCATCAGAAATATCTGCACTTCTGCACCTCCTATACAAGATTAACTCCTGTATTGTACCATATTGTTAGAATATAATCAACGGTTTATTTCAAGTTGTAAAATGCGTTATTCCCTGCATACTGAGCGGAAGTATCCAGGATTTCTTCAAGACGGAGCAGTTGATTATACTTTGCAACTCTGTCCGTTCTGGAAGGAGCACCGGTTTTGATCTGTCCGGCATTGATCCCTACAACGATATCAGCAATGGTGACATCCTCTGTCTCACCGGAGCGGTGGGATACGATGGCTGTATAACCTGCTTTCTTAGCCATTTCGATGGCATCCAGCGTTTCAGTCAGTGTAGCGATCTGGTTTACCTGGATCAGAATGGAGTTTGCAACGCCCATAGCAATACCCTTTTCCAGTCTCGTTGTATTGGTTACGAACAGATCGTCTCCAACGAGCTGAACTTTCTTTCCGAGTCGATCGGTAAGAAGCTTCCATCCATCCCAGTCATCTTCTGCAAGGCCGTCTTCGATTGAAATAACCGGATATTTTGAGGTAAGCATTTCATAGTAATCTACCATTTCTGCAATGGTTCTCTTAACGCCTTCTCCTGCGAAGTCATATGTCTTCGTTATTTCGTCATACATCCCGGAAGCTGCTACATCCAGTGCGATCTTTACGTCTTTACCCGGTACATAGCCTGCCTTTATAATGGCTTCTACGATAAATTCAATGGCTTCTTCGTTGGAGGAAAGGTTTGGAGCAAATCCGCCCTCGTCACCAACTGCAGTGTTCATTCCTTTTCCTTTTAAAACTGCTTTCAGGCTATGGAAGATTTCGGCACCCATTCTGAGCCCTTCTTTAAAGCTTGGAGCGCCCACCGGCATAACCATGAATTCCTGGATGTCAACATTATTGTCGGCATGCTGTCCGCCGTTTAGAATATTCATCATAGGAACCGGCAGAAGCTTGCCGTTTACTCCGCCGATATACTGGAACAGTGGCAGACCCAGGCAATCTGCTGCTGCATGAGCTGCTGCAAGGGACACGCCTAATATGGCATTGGCTCCCAGCTTTCCTTTATTATCTGTTCCGTCAAGCTCGATCAACATTTTATCAAGACCGACCTGGTCAAAAATGTTATAGCCGATAATCTCTTCCGCAATAATATCATTTACATTGTCAACTGCGTTCTGGACACCTTTTCCAAGATATCTGCTCTTGTCTCCGTCACGGAGTTCAACAGCCTCAAAGATACCTGTGGATGCGCCGGATGGGACGATCGCACTTCCCATGCTTCCGTCTTCCAGATAAATTTCAACCTCAATTGTAGGATTTCCTCGTGAGTCCAGCACTTCTCGTGCTAATACATCTTCAATATATGACATCTCTTATCCTCCTTAATATTTCGCCCGGCGCTTTCGCGCCGTTGGCGGAATTTTGGCTAAAAATTAACGATTTCTATAAAGTCCGCAGGCACCAGACTAGCGCCGCCTACGAGTGCTCCGTCGATTTCTTCCATATTCATCAGTTCGGAAGCATTCGCAGGCTTTACGCTGCCGCCGTACTGGATGATAACTTTTTCTGAAACTTCATCACCGTAAAGGTCTTCTGCGACCTTTCTGATGTATCCGCACATTTCATTTGCCTGTTCCGGTGTCGCGTTTCTGCCGGTACCGATTGCCCAGACCGGTTCATATGCGATGACCAATGAAGCAACCTGCTCTGCCGTAAGATCCGAAAGTGCTGCAACCGTCTGTTTCTTAACAACTTCGAATTCCTTCCCTGCATCTCTTTCTTCCAACACCTCGCCGACGCAAAGGATCGGAGTGATGTTGTGTTTGAAAGCGGTATGGAGCTTTTTGTTAACCGATTCATCGGTTTCATTGAAATACTGGCGTCTTTCCGAATGTCCGATGATGCAGTATTCTATTTCCAATTCATTGAGCATATCTGCTGAAATTTCACCGGTATAAGCACCGTTTTCCGCAAAATGCATATTCTGCGCGCCAACCTTGATGTCGGTGCCCTTGAAGGCTTCTTTTAAAGCGGATAGCTGAGTAAATGGAGCACAGACGCCGGCCTGTACATCCGAAGATTGAAATAATTTTTTAAATTCGTCGGCAAAAGCAACGGCCTCCTTGGTCGTCTTGAACATCTTCCAGTTGCCCATGATAAAGGGTTTTCTCATAGTTACTACCTCCTAGTTTTTAGCTTGCCCAATTTTACGCACTTAAAATTCTTTCGTTCAGGGCAAATTGCTGTGATTACGCAATGAAATCAACAAACGTAGATGTGGAACGTTGTTGATTCCTACTGCTGTTGATCTATTTATCCTGCAATACCGCGATTCCCGGCAGTTCCTTCCCTTCGAGAAATTCAAGGGAGGCGCCTCCTCCGGTAGAGATGTGTGTCATTTTATCGGCCAGCCCGAACTGCTCAACCGCAGCAGCGGAATCTCCTCCTCCGATAATGGTAACTGCATCGATTTCTGCCAGGGCTTTTGCCACTTCAATGGTTCCCTTTGCAAAATTGGACATTTCAAAAGCTCCCACCGGTCCGTTCCAGATCACTGTTTTTGCATTCTTCAGTTCATCCCTGAAAAGTGCGATGGATTTTTCACCAATGTCAAGACCCATCCAACCCTTTGGGATATGATCGGCATCAAATTCTTTTGTTTCCACATCATTGCTGAATTCCTGCGCTGCGATCACATCGACCGGAAGCACCAGCTTGACGCCTTTTGCCTCAGCCTTCTTTATTAATTCAGCCGCCAAACCGATATTCTCCGCATCGAGAATGGATTTTCCGATTTCGTAACCCATTGATTTCAGAAATGTAAATGCCATTCCTCCGCCGATGATCAGCGTATCCACCTTGGTCAGCAGATTTTCGATCACCAGGATCTTATCCGCAACCTTGGCTCCGCCCATGATGGCTACGAAAGGTCTTTCCGGAGCTTCCACAGCATTGCCGAGGAATTTTACTTCCTTTTCAATGAGGAACCCGGATACTGCAGGCAGATAATCTGCAACACCTGCTGTTGAAGAATGTGCTCGGTGCGCTGTTCCGAATGCGTCGTTTACAAAGATATCGGCAAGGCCGGCAAGCTCCTTGGAGAAAGCCGCATCGTTCTTTGTCTCTTCTTTGCGGAATCTTACATTTTCAAGAAGCATCACGTCTCCGTCGCCCAGTCCTGCTGCGGCGCTCGATACTTCTTCATTTACGACTTCCGGCGCACTGATGAATAAAACACTTTTCCCCAGTAGTTCGGAAAGTCTGTCTGCCACAGGTTTTAAGGTGTACTTCATGTTTGCTTCGCCGTCTGGTCTTCCCAGA
>CAZTEH010000034.1:0-33871 GCA_964612345.1 uncultured Oscillospiraceae bacterium
GTTGGCGAACTTATGCATGGAAATCACAAATCTTTGATTTGTAGATTTCGACTGCCACAATTACAAAATAATACACAAACCTACAAATTATTATAATATAAAACAGGACAATATTGAAGACTTAATACATTACAAATTCATTACATTTCCTTGATAAAATTCCCTGTATCAAAAAAGCAACACAGAAACGATTTCCCCTAAGGGGTTCTGTAATGTGCTCTTCACTTCGCTCAGCATATACGGGATTTTACAGTTGTACTCTGCGGTATAGGTGCTCTGCGGACTCACAAGGGGAAGAAAAATAGGTTTTCTGATTTTCAGGAAATCGAGCATCTGGCGGCGGTTTACTCCACTGTTCATCTTATTGATCACATAGATTATGTTCCCTCTCTCGATTTCCATAACTTTCAAATTGCATAAGGTATGATATCCCTCCAGCATTTTAGACGGCATGGGATCGATCACCGCGATGATCTGATCCATGCTCTGCAGTAAGGGATAGTCCGGGTCCGTCTCACCGGATCCGTCGCAGAGGATGATATCGCCTCGGGCATGGCTGACCAGCCTGAGCTTCTGTTCGAATGAGAGACTGATTTTCCCTTCCTCGGTCGACTTTAATATCCAGTTGATTCCTTCGTCCATATTCCGCATGCCTCTAATGCTTTTATTTTCCCTGATCGCCTCATAAAAACGGAAATAGGTCCTGCCGGCAAAACGCTTGTCCATTCCGCAGGAATCAAACAGAGAACCCTTTCCCAGTTCGACGACTGCCGGACTGTGTTTTCTGGTATTCGCCAGGTGCCTGGAAAGGCAGCCGGTGAGAAAGCTTGCTCCCGCACCTGTTGAAATTCCAACTATGCCAACCTTCAATTTTTCCATTGCATCGTATTTCTCCATCAGGGAAGCTTCCCTTGACAGATTACGTTCCAGTTCATTATCCAACAACCCACTCACCTCCATGATTTTTAATTTTACCATTAATATATCCATATGTCAATTATTACCATTCCAATAAAGAAAAAGGACCGCGGCCAAAACCATTCTGATTCTGCGACGTTACAAGGTTACGCGACCTCTGAACGCAGAAAGAACAGCTCTGGGCCTACGGCCCCGAGTAATTGAATAGTTGCAGCATGCCTTACTCTTCGTACTGTACCTTAAGCTCAATTTGATCCGGCAGATAAGCAAGATCCGTTTCAGCAACCTGAATAGGATATGTTAAAACTTGCGTCAGCGCTGTACCGGGCTGAGGATCCCGAAACACCGTGAAAACCTTCAGAGTTTTTACGCCTTCCTCTTCAGAAACCGCCAATTTATCGATTGCTATTTCATATCCGGAGGTTGGTTTCTCTCCTCTTGAGGCAATAACATAAATTTTATCATCGATTACACAGGCCAAGGCTCTCTCCAAGGCTCGATATTCCGGAATGACTTGATTCGCAATTTGCTGCGGATACTCCGACTCCCCTATAACTTTGTAACTCACCTTTTCATCACCTTCAAAAATCATCATCCCTGCCACTACCGCGGCAATTGCGATTATAATAATAGCAATTATGATTAGCATTCTTCTACTCGGCTTACGCATTTTCTTAATTACACCTGTCTTACTCACAATCAAAACTCCCTCCTGCTAATTTTTATTAAAATCTATTCAAGGAGGGAGCTTATTATTCGTACTATTTTTAAGGCTCTTGGATAGTTACAGACTTTTCACTGCCGTTACGATCGCATCCGCCGTCAGACCGTATTTGATCATGAGTTCTGCCGGTTTACCTGATTCTCCAAAGGTATCCTGCATACCCACGAAGGCCATTTTTGTCGGATAGTTCTGAACCACAACTTCAGATACCGCCGAACCGAGACCGCCGAAGATGGAATGCTCCTCTGCTGTGACAATTCCTTTTGTTTCTTTCGCCGCTTTGATTATGATGTCTTTATCGATGGGCTTGATGGTATGCAGATCGATGACACGAAGGCTGACTCCTTCCTTTTCCAATGCTTCCGCTGCAATCATAGCCTCATTGACCATAACACCGGTTGCAATGACGGTATAGTCGCTGCCTTCCTTTATGCACATGCCTTTGCCGATTTCTATCTTGCTGTCTGCTTCATAAATTCCGGGAACAGCGGCTCTTCCCAATCTTACATAGACCGGACCGTTTAATGCGGCTGCCTGTTTTATGAGCAATCTTGCCGACATTCCATCAGAAGGGCTTATTACGATCATGCCCGGGATCGTTCTCATCAGGGCGATATCCTCAATGGTCTGATGGCTTCCGCCGTCTTCACCTACCGTTATCCCTGCATGGGTCGCACAGATTTTAACATTTGCTTTTGTGTAACCGATGGAATTTCGGATGATCTCAAAGGCTCTTCCTGCTGCAAACATAGCGAAAGTACTTGCAAACACTACTTTTCCGGAGTGTGCCAGCCCTGCTGCGACACCAAAGAGATTCTGTTCTGAAATTCCCATGTTGAAGAATCTATCCGGATATTTCCCGGCAAAATGTGTCGTCATCGTAGACTTGGACAGGTCCGCATCCAGCACAACAATATCCTTATTCAGTTCACCCAGCTCCAGGAGAACTTCTCCGTAAGCCTGTCTTGTTGCCATCTTCTCCGACATTACCACTCACCTCCCAATTCAGTCACTGCGTTCTTTGCCTCATCGTCATTTGGGGCCTTTCCGTGCCAGCCGGCATTGTTTTCCATAAAGCATACGCCTTTCCCCTTGGATGTTTTCGCAACGATCGCAGTGGGTTTGCCCTTAGTCTCACGGGCTTCTGCCAGAGCGTTTACGATTTCTTCCATGTTATGTCCGTCGATATTGATCACATGAAAGCCGAAGCTTTTGAATTTATCATCGATTGGTGTCACTGTCATAACCTCTTCGTTTTTCCCGTCGATCTGCAGTCCATTCCAGTCAATGATTGCGACCAGATTATCCAGCTTGTAATGAGCGGAAGCCATAGCTGCCTCCCAGATGATCCCCTCCTGCAGTTCCCCGTCTCCGAGCAGCGCATATACTCTGGCTGATTTCCCGTCCAGCTTGTTTGCCATGGCCATTCCAACGGATGCGGAAAAGCCCTGTCCCAGGGATCCTGTCGACATTTCGACACCGGAAACTTTCTTCATATCCGGATGACCCTGAAGCTTGGATCCAAGCTTTCGGAAGGTGACCAGTTCTTCTTTCGGAAAATATCCTCTGTGCGCCAGTGTCGCATACAATACAGGGGTCGCATGTCCTTTTGAAAGGACAAATTTATCCCGGTCTGCCTTTTTGGGGTCCGCAGGATCAATATTCATTTCGTTAAAATACAAAACCGTCAGGATATCTGCTGCGGACAGGGATCCTCCCGGGTGTCCCGAAGCCGCGTGATAGGTCTCCTTTATGATATCGACCCGGATTTCACATGCAATTTCTTTGAGTCTTTCATAATCAATTGCCATTCTCATTTTCCTCCTTTTAACATTCTGCTTATAACAACCTTCATCATAAAAAGCGGTAAAGCCACCATTCTTTTATATCTGCTGGGCTGCTGGATCAGCCGGTAAAGCCACTCCAGTCCATGGTTCCGATAAAACTCCGGGGCCCTTTTCAAGGTTCCCGCCCAAACGTCCAGACTACCTCCGACGCCGATGGCCGCTCTCACCTTCAGCTCATTCCGATAGCGGGATACAAATTTCTCCTGCTTGGGAGATCCCAAAGCGACACATAGGAAGTCTGCTCCCGAATCGTTGATGGCTTTTACAATGCTTGCCTCATCGGATTCTTTGAAATACCCGTGATGCGTACCGACAACCTTAAGGTCTTTATATTTTTCCTTCATCTTTTCTACGGCTATTTCAGCAATTCCAGGATTACCGTCCTCTCCCGGCTTGCTTCCCAGAAAAAAGATCGACTGACCCGTTTCTTCCAGATAGCCCAGGATCGCATCCAGGAAATCGATTCCGGTTACACGTTCTTTCAGGGGTATGCCCATGATCTTTGATGCGTATACCAACCCGATCCCGTCGGGGATGATCAGATCCGCCTGTTCAATGATATTCTTTAATTCCGGATCATTGGAAGCATTGACGATAATCTCCGAATTAGGTGTTACGATGAGACGGCATTCCCCGGTCTTCATCAGCTCACGGAAAATCCCCATCGCCTCCCGGCTGTTCACCATGTCCACCGGAACATTCAATATATTTGTTCTCTTACTGCTTGACATTATTTCAAATCCTCATCAATTCCTTTATCAGCGCCTCGTTATTGTCGAGTTTTTTGATCAGCACTTCGATGCGGTTTCGCACCTTCTCTTTAATAGCATCTGCACGGGTGACGGTTTTATCAAACTCTTCGATAAAAAAGTCATTTTTAAAATCATATACGCTGCACATCGCCTTCATATCGATGGAATGCATGAAGGAGTTGATCTTCGGGTCATAGGAAATGGCAATCATCGGTACATCCATGATTGCCGCATGAATCAGCGCGTGCAGCCGGACGCCCACGAGGATATCCATATTCCCGATGATGCTGAGCATTTCATTGGTGAGATATTTATGCCGGATACAGCAGACATCATTTCCAAGCCGTGCTTGGATCTCCTCGATCACCGCCATATCTTCGGAATAATGAAACGGGATCAGTACGATCTGAGCCTGATATTCATCAATGAGGCGACGGATGGAGATACCGATTTCATCGACGAAGTTGCTGTCGGTCTTTTTCTCTCGGATGGCAAACCCTACCGTCATTCTGCCGGGATCCGGAGTAAAGCCTTCCTTGATCAGGATTTCTCTGCCGACGGAAAGCTCCGCCTGTTTGATTCTCAAAACAGGATCGGCGGTGACGATGATCCTCTCTCCTTTGATTCCGATCTCAATGAGCAGTTCCTTGGATGCTTCATCTCTCACCACAATGTCATGTGCATGTCTCAGGGTGGCAGCCGTCAGCCTTCTGTTGATCTTCGACAGGATCGGACCAATGCCCTGACTGTAGATAAATACCTTCTTTCTGAAAAAGAAGGCCGCCCACATGATCATCAGATAGTAAAGGATGCTCTTTTTGCTGGTAACATCCTGAAGGAGACTTCCTCCGCCGCTGATGAGAAGATCACATTTCCGGACTGCTTTGATAATATCCTTTACAGACTTTCGGTTCACGGAGTTTACTCCATATTTCTGCGCCGTAGAAGCAGGATTCTGTGACAATACGGTGATCTCAATATCGTTCAGCTTGCTGCGCAAATTGTCAACCACCGCCCGGAGGATGGATTCATCTCCTATGTTGTTAAATCCGTAATAACCGGAAATCAGTATTTGAATCATGAAACGATCTGCCTTTCCAGTTTTTTATACAGCATATGTCCAATCTCAAAGATTATTATGCCAGCAATTCCAATGATGATTCCAAACAGAAGGGAGTATCCCGTTCTGGCGAAACCGAGATAAAGGGGAGTTCTGATATGCATAAATGTATTATCCACCGAGGTCATTCCGATGACGGAAGCCAGTCCGAAAATAATCGGCCATAGCTTGAACTTGCGAATTGAGGTGTATACGAGCATCATTACCGCAGGGAACGCAAAGAGGAATTCTTTGCTCCTCGGTCTGGCTATCAGGTCGTCTTCCAGTGCGTTTCTGAAAATCATCTCAAGGCTTGAAACCTGAATGGAGGAATCGTGGCCTGTTCTTTCAATGTAGTAATAACCGACGCCGAGGAGAATGACGCCCAGAATAATCATCCAAACCTTGATGCTGGCATTCATCATTTCTCTCAAGTCATGGTATTCCAATTTCCCGGGATATTTTTTGCTTTCTCCGAATCCATAATAAGCAAGATACGCAGCAGCGAAAAAAGCGAGCGGGAGCAGCTGGGCAACCTTGACTCCCCTGAAGATATCGATTTCAAGCATATAATTGATCGATGAAATCGGTGCGGCAGTCATGAGCCCTCCCATGAGGGAAATCACAACACCGCAGACGAGAGTCAATATTCCCAAACCGATGATTTTCGGCAACCGCGACCTGCGGTCCAGTGTATCGGCAAGTTCTTTGCTCTGTCTTACGATGAACAAGGTGGCTACGCATGGGAAAATCACCCCAGCTGCAAAGGAAGTAATCAATTCCGCATAACCCGGCATTACCGTATAGGCACCTGCAGCCCCAAGGGCTCCCAACGCAAGCAGCCCTGCCTTAAACCTTCTGCCGATGGGCAGGATCGCTCGGATGAGCAGGACCGCCGCTGCCACACAGCCTAAGGCCATGGCAATTTTAGACCATATGCTCACTTGATATTGGTCCATGACGGAAGCTTTGCTTCCTAATTCTATATTATGCTCATCCAATCTGGCTTCCAAATTGGAAAACATGGTCTTATATTCGTCAAGGTCGGTAACATACACATGCTGATCCTTGAATTCCTTGATCGGTTTGAAATAGATCAGCCGGACGTTTCGTTCCACTACCGCCCGGAACAGAGTATTTTCGATCTCCTTTGCTCCTTCATAGCCGTAGTACTGATATCGGTTCTGGATATAATCCCAGACGCTGAAAATTCTTACCGCATCATAACCGGTGCTCTTGACAATATCGTTTACCCCATACTGGAGGATATTTTGCAGCTGTGTTGTATTCTCGATCAAACCGATGGTGATATGATTCTTTTTGATATAATCACGGGCGGTATCGATGCCGTCATCATAACCGATAACGCTTTCTCCGCCAACGATCATATATTCCGGAACCTTGTCCAGCTTTCTGTAGCTGTTGATCACCGCTTTTGCATATTTTGTATCGTTCCAGCCTTCATAGCTTGCCGTTCTCGGAATTATGTCCATACCGGCGTCCTTGACGACCTGTACCTTGGAAGGAAGTAAGCCGTAATTGATATACATCAGTTTTGAGCTTACGATTTCATCCTTCTCCACAAAACCCTTCTTCACTGAGCTCATATATTTATATTTCTCGGTATATAGAGTCTGCTTCGCGGTTCCGTTCAGCACAATATATCCGCCGTTATCTGTCTCCTTGATAAAATAATTGTCCGGCTGGTATCGCTCTCTAACCCCCTCAGCAACAAAGCCAAAGGCTTCGATCGATGCAGCTTCGATGAGCACATCATATTTGTCAAATCCGATGTCATTCATTTCGTTGATGAAATCCGTCGGATAATTGGATTCCCAGTCTGCATCCTTCATGATGATATCCAAGACCGTTGCATTGATCGGCAGATCCGTGTCTTCCATAAGACTTACCATGTTTTCCTCGGCAAGTCCGACCTTAGTAATCCCCATTTTTTTGAATTCATTGAGCCACCACGAAATGTCGTGATCCGACTGATCCGCCATTGCCTTGATTTCATTATAATCCAAAACGATATCGTATGTTTTGTTCCTGCTCTCTACTGATATTCTACCCCCGATTGTAAGAAACGAGATCATTACAGCAATCGAAATGATGATCAGTAAAATCTTATTTTCCTTGATTAGTAGTTTCATC
The DNA here is from genome assembly GCA_964612345.1 of uncultured Oscillospiraceae bacterium. Classification (GTDB taxonomy): domain Bacteria; phylum Bacillota; class Clostridia; order Peptostreptococcales; family Anaerovoracaceae; genus Anoxybacterium. The sequence continues at coordinate 7,495 of CAZTEH010000034.1, forward strand.
CCCTGTATTCCTTCCTACAAATAAGCTATTTTACATTGTACCTTTTTTTACGCTTATAGTAAACAGAAAAAGAATGAAAAATAGTTCACTGTTTATTGGGATAAAGGAAAAATAATTCATGGCCCAGCATCAAATTTTGCTGAAAGTACATCGAATAATCGGCAATGACAGAAAAAAATCAGTTAATAACAGAATATTAGATATTTTCCGCCTTTTATTTGCAATGTATTGAAACGCACAGGTTATCATAAGATATCGTTATACGAGCGATAAATGCAGCATTGGCACAGGAATTGCTTTTTTATATAGAAGAAAGTTAGGAAGACATAACAATAATTAGAACGTGGAGGAAAAATTTATGGCAGAAAGCACTTATTTTACATTATCCATCATAATCTTTGTGGGTGTATACGCCCTGATTATCTGGGACAAATTTGACAGAGCTGTCGTTGCTTTGTCCGGCGCAATGCTGATGGTCCTGCTCAGAGTCCTGAATCAGGATGAAGCATTCGCAGCAATTGACTACAACACCATCGGACTTTTGGTTGCGATGATGATCATCGTAATGATCATGCGGAGAACCGGTATCTTTGAATATCTGGGGATCAAGATGGTGAAAGCATCCAAGGCCAATCCGTTTTGGCTGCTGATTCTATTAAGCCTTACAACCGGCGTTTTATCAGCACTCCTTGATAATGTTACCACCATACTTCTAATCTTGCCCATTACTCTAAGCGTGACGAAGGCGTTGGATGTAAAGCCAATTCCCTACATCATTGCGGCAATCTTTGCTTCCAATGTGGGCGGCACTGCAACTCTGATCGGAGATCCGCCGAACATCATGATCGGCAGTCAGGCAGGCTTGAATTTTGTTGACTTTCTAATCAACGATGCGGTCATTGCTTTTCCGATTTTGATTGTCACATCCTTTATATTTGCATTTATTTATAAGAAATCACTGGTCACAACCCCTGAATTAAAAGCAAAAGTCATGGCTCTGGATGAAAAAAGCACGATCAAAGACAGACAACTGCTGAATAAGTGCATGGTTGTTTTCGTATTAGTTATCGTAGGTTTTCTTTTCCATGGCGCGCTTCATTATGAATCCTCAACCATAGCTTTGGCAGGTGCAGTTATTCTTCTGTTCGTTTCAGGTGTCAATTCTGAGCATGTATTAATGGAAGTGGAATGGAAGACGATCTTCTTCTTCTCCGGTCTGTTTATTCTTGTAGGCGGCATCGAGGAAACCGGAGTCATATCCATGCTTGCGAACGGAGTAATCGAATTGACCGGCGGTGACTTGTTCCTGACTGCGATAGCGATTTTATGGGTATCGGCGATCGCGTCCGCATTTATTGACAACATCCCATTTGTAGCGACCATGATCCCTCTGATTCTTCAGATGGGTGAAATGACCGATATGAATATCATGCCTTTATGGTGGGCTCTGTCTTTAGGAGCATGCCTCGGCGGAAACGGTACGGCAATCGGAGCCAGCGCCAATGTGGTAGCCATCGGAATGGCGGAACGGGAAGGATATCGAATCACCTTCGGCCATTACTTCAAGATTGCTTTCCCGGTAATGTTGATCACGATTGTCATTTCAACCGTATACATTATATTTGCTTATTTGATTTAAACATCATTTCTCTCTCCAAAACTTTATATAGGCCGTTCATTGACAAACCCTGCATTCATATGAATGCAGGGTTTGTTATTTTTCGCTTTTTATTGTATTGAATAGGCCCCTCGAACCATAACGAAAATATCCGTTATTGCCAGGATTCCTCTTCCATCCTCTTTCGGAACAAGAAGCAGGTGGTTCTGACCAATGCTCTGTCCGGTCATCAAGTCATTCCCCGCCGTGATATCGGAAACTCCGTTTGCCCCATTGTCAATGGCGGTTGCTTCGCCGCTGCGGAGGATGATCTCCGTGCCGCTCTTACCAAGCACCTTCTGTCCGGCTTTCACCTCGGCGACCACATAAGTGTCTGAAGCTGTGCCGCTGCTTTTGAGCTGCGCAATTTGACTGTCCACATAGCTCTTTGTCACAACCGGGTCACCTTCCGAGCCGGGCGTGTCTGCCGCAGCCGCCGCTGCCACCGTCACAGCGAATACTGAAAAAACGATTACCAAACCTGCTGCAATTCTTTTCATTTGTTCCTCCTAAAAATCAATTATCCCTAAACTGATTGTGAGAGCTTCGTTCACTTCTGCTATAATCTCGTCATCCACTCTGCCGATTTTTTCCTTCAAGCGTTTTTTATCAATGGTCCTGAGCTGTTCCATCAGAACCACCGAATCCTTGTTCAGACCGTGACCAAGCGCGCCGATTTCAACATGGGTGGGCAGCTTTGCCTTATTTATCTGAGAGGTAACCGCCGCTACGATGACCGTAGGGCTGTATTTATTTCCAATATCATTCTGCACAATAAGAACCGGTCTTACTCCGCCTTGTTCCGAGCCAATGACGGGACTAAGGTCTGCAAAAAAAATATCACCTTTCTTAACTATCAAGTCATTCACTCTCCACTAAATATTTTTCATAGCTTTCAAGGTCTTTTCTGTCTTGATCAAGCCCTTCTTCCGAAAGACTTACATTGAGCATTCCCATTCCCTCATAACCGGCCTTCATTTCATTTTCCAATGAAAGGCCGTTTTCATTTTTTTTAAAATTAGACATCTGTTCACCTCAAACAATTCCATGCAACATACTGTTACTGTCAACAACGATTCTATCTTTCATTATAATTGTTGGGCCTGTTTCGTGTCAAATGCCTTATTTCTCCATTGGTACCAGAGGTCCCAGAATGCTCTTTATTGCCAAGGCTACCATATCAGCTATGTCTGAAGCGATTAAACCATACTCTCCCATTCGGCCGGAAGCCAGATCACCTGCCAGTCCGTGCAGAAAAACTCCTGCCGTTGCTGCGGCTTCAGGATCCAAACCTTGCCCTGCAAGGGCTGCAATGACACCGGCCAGAACGTCTCCGCTCCCTCCTGTCGCCATGCCGGGATTTCCTGTTGTATTAATATATGTTTTCCCATCCGGTGTTGCCACTACACTGCCGGCACCTTTGAGTACCGTTACCGCCCCGGTGATGGTGGCCAACTCCTTCGCGGATCCAAGCCTGTCCATATTGATATCAGAAGTATTACGATCCAGCAGTCTGGCTGCTTCTCCCGGATGGGGCGTTATGATCAGCTTTGCCCTTGCTTTCTTCATAGCTCCTAAATCATCCCGCAGCATGTTTAGACCGTCCGCATCAATTACTACCGGCTTATCCGTCGTATATAATATTTTTTTGATCAGATTGCCATTTTTTATATCATCCCCTAACCCCGGACCGATGGCAATTGCCGAATACTGCATCAAATCCTCAAATAAACGCTCATGGGTTATACAGGTTGCTTCCGGCACTCCGATCTGGAGGATAGAGAAAAGTTCTTCCGGTACGGAAACCCTGACAAGACCTGCACCCGATCTCAAAGCAGCTCTTGCACATAATACCGCGGCTCCTGCCATACCCTTCGATCCGGCAAGGATCAGAACCTTTCCGCAATTACCCTTATGTATATCCCTTTCACGTTTCTTAATAAAAGTATTGACATAAGCTTGTGTTATTAAACTATCATTTATCATTTTTTTAATTCTCCCTAATCCGTCATATCTTTTATGGCAGCGTAAATATCAGTATAAATCTTTTCCAGTGGCACGTCGGGGGATTCTCTACGGGAAGACGTGAACCCTTGTACCGACTTAAGTGCGAAGCACTTTAAAGGAGGCAGGCTTCCCAGAGAATACCCCTGATTGCCACTGTCTAAATTCCTAATATTAATGATGCCAATGCAAAATATGAGACGACGGATACCATATCCGTTATGGACGCGATCATTGGACTGGCCATCAAGGCAGGGTCGATTCCGACTTTCTTTGCCCCCATCGGCAGCATGCTCCCGATTGTCTTCGCTGCCATGACGATAAACAGCATCGCCCCGCAAACGGTCAGCGCCACCAAGGCACCCTCTCCGTCCATCCAGTAAATTCGTGCGAAATTCAACGCGCTGAGTACAACGCCGATGAGGAAACTGACCCTGAGCTCCTTCCACAGCACCTTTAATGCATCACCTGTATCCACATCGCCCAAGGCCATACCACGGATCACCAGCGTTGCTGATTGGGAACCCGAGTTACCGCCGGTACCCATGAGCATCGGCAGATAGGTGACCAGAACGATTACCTTTGATAAGACATCTTCGAAGCTGGAGATGATTCCTCCGGTTATGACATAGGAACACATGAGGACAAACAGCCATGGGAGCCTGTTTTTCACGTGCTTCCACACGCTCATGTCCAGATACTCCTCCGTGGATACGGCCATACCGGCCATCTTCTGAAAGTCCTCCGTGGTTTCTTCATCGATAACATCCAGGATATCGTCTACCGTGATAATACCCACCAGACGATGTTCATTATCGACAACGGGAATCGCCAGGAAGCCATACTTTTTGAATGCATCGGATACATCCTCCTGGTCATCCAGTACATTAACAACAATGATATCCTCATGCATCAGATCTCCCACCTGAATGTGATCATCTGCCACAACGAGGGTCCTGAGGGATACGATGCCAAGCAGCGTTCTGCCTTCATCCTTAATATAACAGGTATAGACAGTCTCACTGTCCATGCCTTCCTTTTTTATATATGCCAGTGCTTCCGCAACGGTCATATCTTTTCTCAAACTGATATAATCCGGCGTCATCAGGCTTCCTGCGCTTGTTTCCGGATAGTTTAAAAATGTATTGATCAGCCTGCGCTCCTCTTTTGTGGTTTTTTCAAGGATTTTATCCACCACATTGGCAGGGAGCTCCTCCAAAACGTCGATCATATCATCGAAAGACAGTTCGTCGATGATGTGCTGAATTTCTCGGTCCGTAATACCGCTGATAATTTCGATCTGATCTTCGATTGGAAGGTACGCAAAAACCTCCGCCGAGACATCCTTCGGAAGGGTACGAAACAGAATGATGGCTTTTTCGCTGCCAAGTTCCCCCATTACCTCTTCCAGAATTTCTGCGATATCGACGGTATTATTTTTTAAAATTTCATCTCTTGCTCTGCTGTATTTTTTTACTTCCAATAGCTCAAGAATCGTCTGGATCGTTGCATCCATTGTGAATTCATTTTCCATGGGACTTACCTCCTACTTACATGAAACTTTTTACTGTGTCACTGCAGGAAAATGTCCGGTCCCGACTTAAACCGTATGTAGACGTAAAACCGCCTTAAAGGCGCTGGAAAGCTACAGTGAAAGCAAGGACTTTACCATTTTCAAATAATATATTCATTCGCTCGTGACTCGGTCCTAAATCCATTACTCTCACTCCTTTTTCGATTTTTTTAACGGGCAGGCATGGCTCTTTGGCAGAGTACCTAACCCCTCATAAACAAAATAATGGTTAGTTTCTACACTAACCATTATATTATACCCTGTTTTTATGCTAAATTGCAAGCATTTTCAGTTAATTCCGGTGTTCGGACTTCTATGGATTCACCATTGAAATTCAGTCCTCCAGAACCGCTCCCGTATTCGCCGAAGTAACAAGTTTGGCGTATCGTGCAAGGTAACCTGATTTCACCTTCGGCTCCGGTTTAATATAGGCGGCTCTCCTTGCTTCAATTTCTTCATCGGAAAGTGCAACCGAAAGCTTTCTCCCGGGAATGTCAATATGAATCACATCTCCGTCCTTCAGCAGCCCGATCAAGCCTCCGCTCATGGCTTCCGGAGAAACATGCCCGATGGAAGCCCCTCTGGATGCGCCGGAGAATCTGCCGTCAGTGATCAGTGCTACGTCCTTATCGAGACCCATTCCAGCTATGGATGAGGTCGGCGAAAGCATTTCTCTCATTCCGGGACCGCCCTTCGGTCCTTCATATCGAATGACGATCACATCGCCCCTCTTGATCTTTTTTGCCCAAATTGCTTCAGAAGCTTCTTCTTCGGAATTGAACACCACCGCAGGACCGGAATGCACCAGCATTTCCTCCGCTACGGCCGATTCTTTTACTACCGCACCGTCTAAGGCGAGATTTCCTCTCAGAATGGCCAATCCGCCGCGGTTCCGGTATGGCTTATCGATCGGCATGATCACGCTGTAATCGGAAACGATTGTGGAAGAAATATTTTCTCCTATGGTCATTCCCGTTACGGTCATACATTCCTTATTGATGAATCCTTTTTTCGCAAGCTCATTCATCAGTGCAGGAATTCCTCCGGCTCTGTGAAGATCTTCAATATGATGATGTCCGCTTGGACTGATCTTTGCGATATAAGGAGTCTTTTCGCTTATCTGGTCAAATGTCTCAAGATTTAGCTTGATTCCTGCTTCATGAGCAATTGCGGGCAGATGGAGTACGGTATTGGTGGATCCCGCCATAGCCATATCGACGGTGATTGCATTCTGAAAAGCACTCTCTGTCAATATATCTCTCGGTCTGATATTTTTCTCGACCATTTCCATGATCTTGATACCGGCCATTTTTGCCAGTCGGATTCGCTCTCCGCTGTCGGCCAGGGCGGTACCATTATAAGGGAGTCCCATACCAAGCACCTCTGTGAGGCAGTTCATGCTGTTGGCGGTGAACAGACCGGAACAGGAGCCGCAACCGGGGCATGCATTCAAAGCGACCTCTTCCAGATCCTCTTCCGTACAGTCACCGTTTCGGAATGCACCGATTTTTTCCATGACGCTGTTAAAGTCCAAAACGGTTCCGTTGGAATAACCCGCTCTCATGGCACCGCCGCTGACAACAACGGCAGGAATGTTCAAGCGGGCTGCCGCCATAAGCATGCCCGGTACAATTTTATCGCAGTTAGGGATAAGAACCAGACCGTCGAATGCATGACCTTTTGCCATCGCTTCAATGGAATCTGCAATCAGCTCTCTGCTTGCAAGGGGATATTTCATACCATCATGGCCCATTGCAATCCCGTCGCAAATACCAATGGAAGGAAATTCAGCCGGAGTACCGCCAGCCAGTAAAACGCCTTTCTTCGCAGCTTCCGCTATGCGGTCCAGATGCATATGTCCGGGAACGATCTCATTTTGGGAGTTAACGATACCGATCAGAGGCCGATCTATTTCTTCACGAATATAGCCCATCCCATAAAACAAGGCGCGCACCGATGCGCCGATTGGGCCGTTCTTTATCTTATCACTGTTCATTTTGTAACCTCCATACAATTCTTCAGTATTTAAATTTTATCTAATCCAGGCAATAAATAATTGCGATAATTATACATCAAAATTACATTCAGGTCAAAATCTTTTCATTGAATCCTTACCCTCAATGAATAATTATGCATCTTTCTGAATCTCATAAATCAGCGAGGTTATACGCACAACCCTGTTATTTTTTTATAACTGTTTTGCTTTTTGCTGAATATTTTGATTTTTTCACTTGTCGGGTGTAGAATATTTTGGAAGTTAATTTATTTTTGGAGGTGAGTATTTTGAAAAGAAAGATATTGAGTGTGCTCCTCGTACTTGCTTTAATCGCCGGTAGTGTAGGCTTCGCTTTCGCGGATTCATCCTATACTGTCAAAGATGGTGACGTATTATGGAAAATTGCACAGAAGTACCAGACAACCTGGCAAGCATTGGCCGAACATAACAAGCTTGCAAATCCAAATCTAATTTACACAAATCAGAAGATAACCATTCCGGAAACCAGTAATGCACCGGCTCCGGACCAGCCTGCCCCTACTGCTCCTGTAGCTCAGAGCGTTCAGGTGCCGGAACAGGTACAGGCAGATTATAATCAATTCCTTGCGGCAGTTGATCAGCAGTATGCCTACGACATCGCTCTGGAATTATCTACAAACACGAAGTATTTATCCTCCAGCATCGGCAGCAGAACCGCCGGCAGTGATGCGGAGCATGCTGCAGCGAATTACCTGCTTGCAGAAATGAAAAAATTGGGATTGGTTGAAACGGAAAAGGCAGCTACCGATGTTACCAAATGGCAGTTCAACGGCGCTTCCCTAACGTTCGAAGGCGATGACAAAGTCATCCTTCCTCACTCTTATGCTACAGCTTCCACTCCGAAAGATGGAATCACGGCAGAAGTTATATACATCGGCAAGGGGACGATGTACGATTATACCGACATAGATGTGAAGGGCAAGATCGTTCTTATAGATCTCGATCAGCGGGCCGATTGGTGGGTTACATATCCGATGCTCGAAGCGGAATTACAGGGAGCTGCTGCCATCATGAGCGCCAACGTAGGCGGTTTTGCCCAGATCAGCAAGGATGCGTTGAATTCGCAGGATATCTGCGGCCCAACCGGCATTCCATGTGTTAGCATCAGTGTCAATGATTCGGATTATATCAAAGCCAAGTTGGAAAAGGGAACTGTGAAAGCAACTTTAAAGGTAGACAACGTCGTATCCGACAACGGCACCTCCTACAATATTCTCGGAAAGATCAAGGGCAAGAACTCGGATCAGCAGATCATTGTAGGCGCACATTATGACATGTATTTCAAAGGGTTCCAGGATGACAACTGTGCTGTTGGCCTTGTGCTTGCTATGGCAAAGGCTATGAAGGACAGCGGCTATGTTCCGGATAATGATATAATATTCTGCCTCCACGGAGCGGAAGAATGGGGTTCCTCCTATACCCAGTTTGACTGGACGGTTGGAGCCTGGAATATGATCAACAAAGTACACCCTGAATGGGTAGGAAAAACCTTAGCGTTTGTAAATTTTGAACTTCCTGCTTATGAATTCGCAGATTATACCAGCTTATACTCCGCACCGGAGATGTACAGTATGATCGATTACTTTGTAAATAAATATCCATTATCACCAGATCCGTCAGGCTGTTTCAAAGACGGCGTAAAAACCGCAGGATATCAGACTTATACCTATTCCGACGACTTTTCCTACTATGCAGCAGGAGTTCCTTCCACTGTAAACGGCTTCCTGCTCCAGGAGGATATGGAAACGGTATTCCCGTTCTATGTAGAACGTTACCACTCTCAGTTTGATGATCCAAGCACCTATGACAAGGATGTCATGGATTTCAACATCAAATTCTATGGTGCTCTGGTCTCCTATATTGATAAGACCCCTGCCCTCTATTTGGATTATACGTCCCAGTATGACAGACTTCTTGCCGCCCTTAACGAAGAGATCTGCACCTCAGCAGGGGGAGATGCTGCCGCTTATAAAGCCGCTCTCGCCGAACTGAAAACAGCAGCATCCAATGCAAAGCAGGAGATCATCGACCTGAATAAAGACTATAATGATGCTGTAATTGCAGGTGATGCTAGCGCAAAGATCGACAGTCTCAAGGCAGAAGCAAAGGTATTAAACTCTAAGAATCTGAAAGCATTCAAATATGCTCAGGATCAATTCCTTGGTCTGAATTATGAAAGTCCGATCGTTCCTCATGAAGCTCCTCAGTCGAACATTGAACTGATGCAGAATATAATCACCTGCCTGAAGACCGGAGATGTTATTACCGCTGCCGATGAATATGCATGGCAGGTAAACAATGTTCTGGAATGGTACAATATGTATTTCAGTCCTGAGGTAATGGCACAGTTCGAAGATATGTTCTGGGGTAAGGATAATCAGGATAATCTCTATTGGGGAACCGGAAAGAACTTTACCCCGGCCGATGTGGAAGCCGCAACCCGTGCTCTCATGGATAAATATGAAGTCGTGGGCGGCGATTTCACCGCCGAGATAGCGATCTATGAAAAAGCCATCAAGGATCAGCAGGCTATTTTAAGGAATCAGATCACCGAGGAAACAGCAGCCATCATCAAGTTGGCAGATATGCTAGAGTAATCAAATCTGATGTATCAAGTATATCATGACATTAAAATCCGGTAATTTGTACGTATAAATAAGGAAAGAGAGACCTGGCGGGTCTCTCTTTCCTTATTATAGGGTTGTTTAGTAGTCTATATTGATCTCTTATACAAATCCCAACAATCTTGGGAGCCACAATGACAGCCCTGGGAAGTAGGTGGTGACAGCCAATGTCGGAAGCCAAGCAAAGACGATATACCACATTGTCGGCCCCATCATTTCACTGATCGGCGCATTTCCGATTCTGGCACCCAGATACAGGAACGGCGCAGTCGGAGGAGTTACACAGCCGAGTCCCAGATTGACGCCCATAATAGCGGCAAAGTGAACCGGATCCACACCTAGCTGTATGACTACAGGCAACAAAATCGGGGTGCAAAGCAGGATGGCGCTGGTATCGTCCATCAGCATTCCGATGACGATAAGGAACAAATTGACCATCAGAATCAATAAAAATGTATTGTCGGTGACAGACGTCATGACTTCCAGTATCATTTGAGGCACATCTTCCATGATATAGAGTCTGGACAGCATCATAACGGACAAGAGCATGATCATGACGACGCCGGCCGTTGTACTGGCCGTGATCAAGGCACTCTTGAAAGTTTCTTTATTCAATCCTCTATAGAACCATATGCCTACAGGAATCGTATAGACAACGGAAACCGCTGCAGCTTCAGTTGGTGTAAGAAAGCCGCCATAGATACCGCCAAGGATGATAACTGGGGCAACCATAGCTGGAAGGGCTCTGGTTGTACGTTTTCCTAATGTCTTGGCATATACTGCCGGAGGCATTGGATCACGGAGCTTGATGTCAGTATTATTTCGCAGCAGCCAGAAGGTTACCGCACTCAGTAAAATAACAAGAATGATGCCTGGAATTACCGTTGATAGGAAGCAAGCCAGCACTGACTGACCTCCAATAAAGGCGTATACGATCATATTCAGACTTGGAGGAATCAGCAATCCAAGCAGCGCTGCACTGGATATCAAGGCTGCGGATACTCCTCTTGGATAACCTGCTGCTGCCATTCTCGGCAGCATGATGGTACCGATACAGGTAAGGGTTGCAAAACCACTACCGGAGATAGCGCCAAATAAGGCACAGGAAATTACCATAACTGCTCCTAAGCCGCCTTTCACGCGGCCTACAAACATTTCAACCCAGTTGATCAGCCCTTCCCCAATTCCGCTCTTTTCCATGAGATTCCCGGCCAGAATGAACAACGGAATCGCGACCAGGATCAGGGAGCTTACTTTGCTGAATCCATAAGGCAGAAGGAAGGTATAATCATATCCGCCTCCGATTACGATGACCAGCGAGGAAGCGAAAAATGCAAAGGGAATCGGAACTCCCAATAATAACACAACGATAAGTACGAGAACGGCAATTGTTACGATCATAACTTATACCCCCTTTATGTCATCAGACGACGGTGTAATAGGAATTTTCTTTGTGATATACTTGCCGATAAACAGTTTAACCTCATCATAGAAGTATACCGCGTTATAAAAGGAGGCAACCGTTAGTCCAAACAACAAGGAAGATTGAGAGACGGTCATAGGAATTCTCCAGACCGGTGTCTTGTTCTCCATAATAATGGTCCATTGAAATAACTGGAATGCCCACACAAGGAATATGACCCCAAGAACGAGTGTTAAAAGATTTCTGAGTAAAGCGAGTAATGATTTTGCATATCCATCCCGCATCATTACTACGATAACATCCGCTTTGATATGGCTGTCTTCGTAGCTACCATATGCAGTGCCAAGCATATAAAGCCAGAATGCACAGATAATCAGCACCTCTTCATAACCCAGGAAATTAATATTCATTGCCCGGGTGATTACAGCTGCAAAGGTGATCAGAGTAACTAGTATCGATGACAGTACCAAGCCGAATCGCAATAACTTACGCAAAGCATTCCAAAAAGCAGTGTTTTCTAATTTATTCATAAATAGTCTCCTTTCTTGTCACTATCAAATCAAAGGGAAGGTTCTGCCTTCCCTTTGATTTAACTATAGTCTGTGGAGAAGAATACTGTTATTGAGTCAGTTTTTCTACTTCAGCCTTCATTCCGTCTATTAGTTCCTTACCTAGGAGTTCTTCTAATTTAGGCCAGGATTTTTCACGAACAAATGCTGCGTAGGCGTCGATTTGCTCTGGAGTGAATTCTACGACTTCTACATCGTAATCATCAATCAGCTTTTGCTTGTAAACTTCTTCATTTTCCTGTGCAGAGTCAAAGCTCTTCAAGCTTTGTTCCTGGAATACGGCAATTACTGTAGCCGCATCTTCCGGAGTCAGTCTTTCAAGAGATTTTTCACTAACTACATAGCTTGTAGCTTCTGCGTGTATGTAATTGACATACATATATTTAATAACCTGTCCGACCCATGCATAGTTGATATTCGGCGTGCCGCCTACCCATCCGTCAACAACCTTTGTCTGGATTGCTGTTGGGACCTCTGCATATGGTACGGTGATCGGGTTGAAGCCCAAATCTTCCTGAGCAACACGGAAGGTTGCCATGGCAGGACTTCTGGTCTTTACTTTTTTATTAGTACCAGCAGTCATCATGTCGTTAGGCTCTGAAACAAAAGCCATTCCGATGAATCCTTCCAATACGGTACCCAGGAACTTGACTCCGTTTTCTTCCGTCAATCCGCCGATTACGCCGGAGAGATAGGAATCAGGGGCGTAAAGAATCTTTGCTTCTTCAAAGTTTTTTGCATAATAAGGAACATAAGCTGCACCCAGTCTTGCATCCAAAGCATCCGGAATGGTGATCTGACCAAGATCTATGGTTCCTCTTACGATTTCTTCATAGACAGTTTCATATCCACCTAATTGGCTGGCCGGGAAATATTCAACTTCGACTCTGCCTGCCGTGCGTTCTTTAACCAGTGCACACGCTTCTTCATTCAGTCCGGTTGCGATATGTTCCAGCGGTGCATCAGAAGCTAGTCTTAATACGATAGGTTCTGTTGCATCACCTGGCTCTGCTTCGCCGCCGCCACCGCCGCAACCTGTAAATCCTGTAAGGATCAAGGTTAATGTCAATAAAATTACAATAATTTTCTTTGTTTTCATTCTTTCTCCTCCTAACAATGTTCCTTTTTGGCAATAAAAAATATTAGCTTATAAATTTAAGCTAATATTACGATTATTCTGAAAATTTCACAATACCCATCGGGAATGCTTAAGATTCCTTTATACAAAATTTTAAGTTATTTTAAACTACCGGCTATAAATTTTAATTAAATTTAAATATCCTTTTCATAAGCATCCTTATATCTTACTATTTTTTCCCGGGTATTACTATCCGGAGCAAAGGTAAGGCTGCATACGATGAAAACGATGGTGTTAATGATCAAGGCGATCACTGCGCAAAAGCTTATATTCAAGCCGGTTGTAACGGCAACGGCGGTCAACACAAGAATACCTGCTGCAACGCCGCAGGCGGCGGCATTTCCGTTGGAACGCTTCCAGAACAAGGCTCCCACGGCAGGAACAAAGATCTGTGCTGTCCCACTCATGCCGATAGTCCCGGTGTAGATGATCATCACAGGATTGTGCAGCAGAAGAATGTATGCGGTTGCAGAAATGATCAATACCGCCCATTTTCCTATGGAAACGAGTCTTCTTTCAGAGGCGTCTTTATTGATATATCTTTTGTGGATATCAATCGTGTAAACAGCTGCAACCGCATGGATCTGTGAATTTGCGGTGGAGAGAGCGGCTGATGCTACTCCGCAGAAAAGCAGCGCACTCAGTACTGCATCTCCATGTTCCCAAAGCATGACCGGAATGATGCTGTCTGTCTGCTCAAGACCGGGTGCCAGTATGATTCCGGCGCTGCCTGCAAACAGAGTCCCCAAACATTGTATCGCTGTAATGCAAATGAGCAGAGGTATGATATCAAAGGTTTTCTTTTTTTCAGCTGCATAGAACCGGATCCACATGGGAGGTCCCATGAGCGCTCCGATGGGCACGGTAATAAACATAGCAATCCAGAGCAATGGTCCGGCGTTTTCCTTTGGACCGGGTAACGTTACATTTCTTACATCCATATCCGCAATCGTCCGGAATACATGTTCGATACCGCCTGCTTTGTCCATTAGGAAAAATCCGATAAACAGCATCGAGATAAATAGGCAGATGCCATAAAAAATATCGGTCATGGCGACTGCTCGGAGCCCACCAGCCCATAAATAGATGATAATGATCAAATAGAAAATCAGTCCGGATATTCTCCAGGGGATCAGACCGTTTGAGGCGATCTCAATAATGTAGGCGCCTCCGGATAGTTGGATTTGAAGATAAGGGATAGTAAACAGAATCATAATAATGGTGACGATGATATTCAGAGGTTTGGAATGAAAGATATCGTTAAAGAAATCGGTAGGAGTGATATAATGATTTATCTTTCCATAATACCAGACCCTCTTCCCGATCAACATGAACAGTAAACCGAATAAGATATCCCAGGCAAAGGCAGTCATATAAACCGGCCCCATTTCATAGAAATAGCCGCTGGCACCGAGAAATGCAAAGGCACTCATCCACGTTGCATACACAGTAAAGAAGAGCATAAAGGTTGGCATCTTTCTGCTTTGTACGAAAAAATCCTCGATGGTCGGAACCGACTTGTTTCTGGCAATCTCTGCAAAAATTAATGGAATGAATGCAAATGCAAATACGATCATCAATACCGGGGTTGATGCAACCATGATTTAACCTTTCCTCATTTTCTAACAATTTTTCTTTATTATATCACGAGTTTAATTTATAATGAAGTATCCTATCACATATGCAAAGGAGTGAGTATATTGTATCTGGTTAGTGTAATATTTACATTTATCATCCTGACACTTCTGATGTCCTTTGTATATTTTTATATGTTTGCCCGTAGTCAGGAACGGTATATCAGGTACTGGGGTTTATGCTGGGCAGCCTATTCCCTGAGTCTGCTTTTCCTTATATTATCACTGGATAAAGATATCATCCAATTATTGGAGCTCAGGAAAATATTTGACCTGCTTAATATTCTCTTTCTTCTATATGGAGCCTATGCCTTTATGCATACACAGATCCCGACCTATTGGAACAGATTTTTCCTTTATATCACCATGTGGCTTTTATTGGGCGTCTTCTATAACTTTGATCACTTGTCCATCTATCTTCCGGTGTCTATGTATCAGATCATCATCACCGCAGTGCTTTGCTATATCGTATATAAATACTGGTCCGTACCGGCTTTTGAAAAGGGTCTCAGCATCGCTGTCTTTCTTCTCTGGGGCGTCGGAAAAGCTGTTTTGTCCATTTATGAAGAATATTACTATGATTTATCTTCTCTTTATTTAATGGAAATCATTTTCTCAAACATATTGAACTTTTCCATATTTATAATTTATCTGCAAAAGACAAGAGATGAAATCAAGATTGCTGACCGTTTATATCGTATTATAGCAGAAAATGCCACCGATGTTATTTTTTATTATACTTTAAAACCGAAACCGGCATTCACGTACGTATCTCCTTCCGTGGAGACACTCACCGGATATACCCCGGAAGAATTCTATCAAAACCCCAGATTTTATATTGAAATCACAGATTCGGAGCACTTCAACGCAGTAAAGACGATTTTCAGCGGGAAGCAGCTTTCCGATATGGACAGCACGTTCCTGCTCCACCATAAAAACGGCTCTTCCTTTTGGGGGGAATTTAACAGTTCGATCCTATGCAAAGACGGGATCCCCGTAGCAGTTGAAGGGATCATAAGAGATGTCACCCGGATGAAAAATGCCGATATGCAATTACGGTCAGCGAAACAGTCAAGAGATTTATTGTTATCCTACATTTCCCACGAATTAAAAACGCCGATCACCTCAATATTGGGATATGTGAATGCATTGAATGACGGGACGATCAATACAACAAAAGAAAGGAACAATGCGATGGAAATCATCTCCTCCAAAGCATTGCTGCTGGAGCATCTAATCAACGACCTGTTTCAGCTATCCAAACTGGAAAGCAATCAGTTTTCCTTCAATTTTATGCATTTGTCAGCGCTGGATCTTTCTCATCAGCTGATCGATCAGCATCTTCTCGACATTAAATCCGCTGATATTAAGCCCATAATAGAAATGGATTCACAGCCTTTATCCGGGAAAAATATTATTGCGGATCCGAAGCGCATTGACCAGGTTTTTTCAAATATTATTTTCAATGCGATAAAATACACGAAGCCAAATAACAAGCTAAAAATCAAGTTTGGAATCGATCAGGATTTGAAAAACTATACCGTTGCCATCTCAGACAGCGGCATCGGAATACCCCAAGAAGACCTCCCCTATATCTTTGATCGTTTCTTTAAAGCACATTCGCCGGTCCGTCCCGGCAAAGAGGGAGGAAGCGGATTGGGGCTGACGATTTCCAAGGAGATCATCACCGCCCACGGAGGGACAATCTCCGTAAAGAGCAACGTAGGCAAAGGCAGTACTTTTACTTTCAGCATCCCGATTTATTATGATTAAAAGGAGTTACGAACATGGCTGGTGAAAAAATACTTATTATTGACGATGAAAAGCCAATCAATGATTTAATTCGGTCTTATGTAATGAAAGAGGGTTTTATTCCTTTCTCCGCTTTTACCGGGAAAGAAGCCCTGGAAGTCATCAAATCGGAAAAACCGGATTTCATTATTCTGGATATTATGCTGCCCGATATTGAAGGCGTTGATTTATGCATGGAAATAAGAAAAACAAATAATTCTCCCATTCTTTTCCTAAGCTGCAAATCGGAAGAAATCGATAAAATCATTGCTCTTTCCGTAGGTGGAGATGATTATATGACCAAACCTTTCCTGCCGGGAGAATTGATTGCGAGAATTAAAGCTCATCTTCGAAGGCAAAAATCCACAAACGCAAAAAACACTTCCGATGATGAAATCTTTGAGTTTCCGGGTTTCGTTGTCAACATGCAGACGCGAGAGGTTTTTTCTGACGGTCAGCTGATCAGTCTGACCGCAAAAGAATTTGATATCCTGCAGCTCTTTATTCAAAATCCAAAGAGAATATTTACTGCAGATCAAATTTTTGAATTAATATGGAAAACCAACAGCCTTGGGGGAGATTCCCGTACGGTTATGGTTTATATCAGCACACTGAGAAAAAAGCTGGAAAAGAATACAGACAGTTCAAAATATATTATCAGTATTCGCGGAGTCGGTTATAAGTTTAATCATAAACTCCTTGAGAATTATGATCAGTGATTTCTTCCCCAGTTGTTCTTATACGCATAAAAGATAACGATGCATAAATAGAGCCACCAAAAAATGATATATGCATAAAGAAACGGGACGCCAAGAATAAATGGATCGGCTATTTTCCCCACAAAAATAATACCGGGGAATTCCATGGCACACAATCCGAATATGATAAGAAACCAAATCATTTTCATTTTCACTGTAATTTTACTTTTCATACAAGTGCCCCTCTATATTCCGGGCAAATATTTCAGCCCTTTCCTCGACTCCATCCATCTCAGCAAGGCTGTCGGCTTTATTGGCCGTTTCCATCATGGCAAAACGGCTCGGCAGGATGAAGGTCTTGTTCATATTAAGCCCGCTGATCAGCTGCTGTGCTACGATGTCCCCCCCGCTGTAACCGGAGGCAATAATGCTGAAAAGATATTTATCATAGAACTTTGTTTTTCGGAGCAAGGCGGTCAGACGGTTGATAAAAGCAGCCAGATTTGCACTGATGGCATCATTGTAATTCGGACAGACCATAACCAGAGCATCACAATCCAGGATTGCGGGAAATACCTGCTCCACGATGACTCCTCCGTAAATGCAGTTCCCTGTTTCACCAAAATGACGGCAGGTTATATACGGACAGCCGACGCAATCCATTACGGCGCCGTTTCTGAGGGAAATCTCCGTGATTTCACAGCCCGGAAGATGCTTTTGGACCATTCTCCATAAAGCCAGCGTATTTGATTTCTGATAGTTGCTGGCATGTAAGACCAATATTTTGGGATTCTTCTTTCTTGGTGGATTGAATTCCATGATCTGATTCACCAGAACTTTGCCGGAATGCATGTATGCCTGCAGATTATCCACATCCATTCTTGTCGCAACCACATTGTAGTTTTCCAACGACTTCGTCCCTTCTACCAGAGGCTTCCCGGGAAAGGTGCATCCGGAAAGATTTGCACTGAAGGCTAGTTCTCTTCCCACCGATTTGGTATAGAGGTCACTGCTTCCGTCGATAATGATGCCGCCAACGCTTCCTTCAAAGCAGGTTCTGTCCAGCCTGATTTTCTTCAGCATGGCATATAGCTCAAGATTGATACCGGATTCTCCCAAAGAGATCGCAAACAGGATCTTTTTATTTTTAAGTGCTTCAAACTCTTTCCCGGTTGAAATCGTATCAACGGAATATCCGTCCAGACTGCTTTCCAGTATGGCGCTTAACCGCTTTGTTTTCAGACTTTCCCTGCAATGTGGTCTCACCATAGTTATGTCAGCCATATGATCACCTCCCGAAATTAAACAATCTGCTCCAGTTCGTGATATGCATGTTCGATTCTGCGGAATAAAGCCTCAGGAAGAGGCAGTGATTCCAATTCAACTCCAGTTTCTGTCATGCGGTTTCTGGCTCCAAGAAAAACTCCTCCCAGCCGGGTTGAGCTGTAATGCCATTCTCCCCTCAAGGTCAGCAGCAGCGATATGGCACCGGAGGACAGGGCCGGCGCGATATATGGTTTATACCCGATTTCTCTTGTTCTTAAATTTGCTTCAACCGCCAATTTTGTAAGCTCTTTCGACAAAGCATCGTCATAGTGTTCGATGCTGTTGGCAATCACCAGATCCTTGCCATGCGGGCCGAAAGAACGTCCTTCTGTTAAAAACATATGGAATCTCGGATCTCTTTTGGCATAATATGCCGCTCTGCTGTTCATCACCCCCAGTCCATAACCCTGGATTTGCTCCGAGCGTAGTCCATGATTGTCGGTGATACCGGATTCATTCCGGTTGCTTTCCAAATAAGCAACCTTACAGAGCGGATCCACCGGATCGGACACCACGGCAAACAACCCCCGGAAATTTTTCGCTCTTGCCATTCGGGCATATTCCTTAATAATACTCCGGTTTGCCTCAAATTGAATCATTCTTACGTCGGTAATGTCAGCGCCCACCGCAGGGACTGATTTTGAAGCGCAAAATACAAAAACATCGCAGTCAAAGAGCTCCTCCCTCTCTATGATTTCCACTTCCGGCAGCCGGTCATAATCCCACGGATAAGCGGTCTGATTCATTTCATATTCATAGCGCAGTGCCGCGCTTCCGTTATTGTATATCCCAATGCCGGATATGATATCACCGCCCAGCAGCTTCAATCCGGTCAGCAGAGTTCCCCCCACATCTCCGAGCCCCAGGATGTTCACCCATTTTTTACGGTGGATCTCGAATGGCGCAGTTCGGCTTTCCGAAGCAGCGTAAGCACGTTTCCCCTTGTTCAAATCTTCTAAATAATACATATTCCTTCTCCCGATATCACTTCAGAACTACAAAATCAGGTTCTCCAGCCGCTTCAAATGTTCAATGTCATTCGCTACATAGATGGAAGGCGGATGGTTCAGGTCGTAACTCATGTTCAATCCTTTATCCGGATATCTCGGAGAAAAAACCGCCTCACTCAGCCTGTTCAATGTAAGATTTTTCTCAAAGATCTGCTGATATTCCTCTTCCAGTACCGTCAGGATGTTTTTCGTATTTTCCAGACAGGTCAGAGAAAAATCGTATAGAGCCGCTCTTGGAAGGTCCATCATAAAGCTCGGCGCAACGTATGGCAGGATCAGATTCACAGATGGTATGATTCCTGCATTTGCTATGTCTTCCCTATGAATGCCGTCCCCGCCAAGGAACGGATACAGACTCGACTCGACAAACCAGGATCTTAAATTCGGTATAAAATATACGCTGTCTACTGGTCTTCCCTGTAGTGTCATCATGTCCTTGCCTCTGCCGGAAAGGATGCCGACGATGATCTTTTTCACTTCGATCTCCTCCTGTCTCAGGATCGGATCCAGTTCGTTCATTCGATATCCTTTATGAAGCAGGTCGTCCACCAGCAGCACCGGCCTGCGGAACGATTTAATGGTTCTTATCTGGTTGATCAGCGGAGAATAATAAGGGAATTCCGTAATCTGAAAGCGGTTGCCCCCCGGTTCAAATCTCTTTTCTGTCTGCAGTGACTTGGTTACCGTATTTGGTACCACCATCCCCCTCAAGATCTTACCGAAGGGCACACACATATATTCGCCAAGATCTCTGACGGGAAGCGGTTCATTGGGCACTTTGTTTTCCCTGGTTATCATGTCGACGATCCGGTGGTTCATGACCCCAGAATCAACAGCCAGGATAAGATTCCCCGGATAAAGCTTTGCCAGCGTCTGTTGTATTCTCCGATGAGCTTCATCAATGACGTTCAAAACTTTTGGCCGTTGATTGAAAGGCTCCTTCACTGTCGTCTCAATGTCACTGAAAAATGTGACCGGGAACTTCATATCTACGGCATAGATGGGATCCTCCGGTCCATTTTTATAGACGGGCAGGAAACCCTGTCGTTCCAGAAGACCGATCAGCTTCTTGTCCGTTTCTCCAAGGTGATTATGAAACATGGCATAAGTAAAATCATTCTTCAGACAGTAGGCCAAGGCTTCTGTTATGGTAAGCTGTTCCGTGTTTTTTATGGAGGTCTCTTTTAAAGCGGCGATACCGGAAACGACGATTATTTTCCCTGATGTAATGCTTCTGATATAGGAGGCCAGCTTCAGACTGCTGAATTCATCATAAAGATCTGCCATTCCGATCTCATGGAACGTCGTGATTCCGACAGGAAGGTTATTCTGATTCCCGTCCCGTATTATAACCGCATTCGTGCCTTTACGCATAAGATACGCTACAATTTGTTCTTTGTTTTCATGATGCCGGAATATGGTTCCTGCAAGCTCTTGTACAAGCGGTTCATGAAATTTGTCGACTATTTCAAATTGTATTCTCTTTGCACTGAAAACATACTTGAAGAGCGGCTCCCTCAAATACAGACTATTATCATAAATAAAGCTCTGTACCAGCGGATCGATGTGATTTGAGATGTCCCGGTTGGAATCAATGTTTTCTCTTATCTTCAGCGAGCTGATCTCCTCCAGATTCGGCGGCAGGGTAAAGTACTTGATCTCACCGGACAGCATTGGATAGTCCTTCGGTTCATTTAAAATTTTGATCTCTCCGTTTGTCCCATCAGATTCGGTTCGATTGAATACGATATGAGGAAAGCTGTGAACCGAATTTTCTTCCTGGGGAGCAAGATAAGAGGATGCCTTCTCGATCACATCACTTCCAACCGTAATATAAATATTGCGGTTTGGGAACAGCTCCTTCAGCCTTATTAAATCGGCAGGGTTTCCTATATTGATCGGGATCTCATCGGGAAACAGGAATACATTTTTTTCATCGGCTATGGACATGCTGATGATCTGCCTGCGGATCATCTTGGGCTGGGTCTTTTTTGACCAGAAAAATTCATCAATTGCCAGATAAACCTCAAAGCCAAGGTTACGGATCCCATTGATAATTCCCTTATGTCCAAGGGAAAACGGATCAAAGCTGCCCGGAAAAAATGCGATATTCTCGGTAACCGGCAGCATAAAATCCACGTGGCAAAATAAGTATTCCAGAATAAAACGATAGATATGATTCAGAGAAGCAGCGCTGTTGAAAAAGGAAAGCTCCGATTCCCACTGATCCGTGATCAGCGTCAGCATCTTTTTGTAAATCACAAAAAATATCCGGTATTTATCATCCAGTGATAGTATCGGTGATCCAAACAGATACTGGCCGATGACCAGAAACGCTTCCTGGCTTACCGCTTCATGATAATTGGATAGACCCTTCAGGATCAGACCCAAAATGACCTCCCGGCGTTTTTGAATTTCCGAATCGGTCTCATGGAATCGCTCCTGATAAGCCTCATAATTTTCCAGCATTACTCCAAGCGTATCCAGAGTAACGGAACAGATGCGATCATTGGTGCTGTAAAGCATCTTCTTCAAATCCAGGATCAACTCATCCAGTTCATTGGGATGCAGGTGCAGGGCAAATGCTCCGAGGTATTCCGGAATATATTTGGAAAACTCATATTCTCCGATCTCCAGACCCTTGCTCAGCTCCACTGCAATCTCATTTCTCTGGGCCAGCGTCAGCAAGGGAACAATGGAAAGCAGTGCTTCTCCCGCCCGGTGGCGGACGGCAACTCTTTCACTGACCTTCACAAGGTTGGACAGATGGGCTGCTGCCTGAAGGATCTGACTGCCCGTTCCCTTCGAGATCTGATCGAGCAAAAGATCCAGATTCTCTATTTTCACCACCCATGGAGTAGCCGCTTTAAGATTTTCCAGAAAAATTTCAGAAGACACCGAAAGGTTCTCCTTCTGTTCCACCTTCTCTTCCAGTCCCAAATTTTTAAGGATCTTGTATTTCAGGAATTCGATGCTGGCTTCTCCGCCGGTATCAATTTTACCGAGACAATCAAGGATCATGGAAAGGCAAATGAGCTTGCTGTCCGGATCCGTCGAGAGATGATGCATAAAACGAAGGGCTGCGACTTGTAACTCAATGGAATCCTTTAACGCCATTCTGGAAGTAAACTCCATCAGCATCAGCTTATCCTCCCTGGTGCAGACCGACAGAGGTAAAGAACTGATGGAATCCAACAGAATAAATGCTGTTGACTCGCTGCAGTCTTCTTCATGATAATATTTCAGAAAGACGCCTAAATAGTTCCGCACATCTGCTTCCTTACAGTGTTCCAAACCAGAGCTGACGATGAACTTCAGCGTATAACCCAGCCATCTCCTGTGCTGCTCCGTTATTTTATGATCCGGGAGAATGACCTGCATCAGATATTTTGCCCAGAGATCAAGGCTGGTGATTTCATCCGCTTCCCGTTTGACTCCATCCGGAAGCTCCTTCCGGTACTCCACGTCGAAATGGATGATAATATTTCCTACAAGGTCCGCACTCCGACGTCGGATGTCGCCTTCCCTGTGCATCAGAAGCTCATAGAGAAAATTCAAAGTCATAAGCTTCTGTTTTTGTGTCATATAGGTGAAGTATTCCTGGAAGATGTTGATGTA
Source organism: uncultured Oscillospiraceae bacterium (assembly GCA_964612345.1). Lineage (GTDB taxonomy): Bacteria > Bacillota > Clostridia > Peptostreptococcales > Anaerovoracaceae > Anoxybacterium. Next base: position 30,595 of record CAZTEH010000034.1, read on the forward strand.
GGCCCGTATGTTCTTCCAGTCCTTTTCACTTCTTGCCGCCTCTATGAGATCACTGAAGGACGCTTCACTGTTGAACTTATGCATCACCATGATATTGTGCTTGATGGCCAGGTGTTTTAAGCTTCTGACCGCTTCCTCGGGATTAAATAGGGAGGCGTCCTTTTTTTCCGGCTGTTTGATTTCGTTGGTAGTCAAGTCCGTATTGATTCCAAGGCCTTCCATATAATCCTCGAAGTCCTTCAGCTTGGCGTAAACCCTGTTATATCGACCTCTCTTTGCTTCATCAACATTGTCAAGCTTATCGAGTATCACCTGAAAGGAATCCTCCAGGCTGAAAAACTCTACTGTCTCTCTTCCATCCGCTTCTTTCACACTCTTTACTCTGAAATCTGCGTAAATTAATACGAGGGACTCTACGGAAAGATTTTCAAGCTCCAGGTCCCAGGTCGAATGATTTGCTGCAATATGGCCGATTGCCGGCATTCGGTTCCGTTTAAAGTATTTATCTGTATAATAATAATGGAGATAGGGGATTCTTTTTGCCTCCTCGGGTTTGCATCCGTATTTTCCGATGTCATGGCCAAATGCAGAGCCGGAAACCAGCGCGATATCGATGGGAACTCCCGCGCCTTGGAGCTGCCGCCCCACATGCATAGAAACAAAGTGAACGCCGGCGATATGGGCAAGCGTTTTATGTCTGGTTATTTCCGAACCGATCCGCATGAACTCGTAAAGATACTGTTCCTGTATAATATGAAGAAGTCTTCTGTACTCCGCTGCCGTGTCGGAATTTTTAAATTCATCCTCCGTCAGGATCTCCATATGCCTTCTGGGGTTGAATGGTCTGTTTCGTATTTCGTACTGCAGAAAGAATCTGAGTACTTCTAAGTAGAATATTTTTCCGGCATCATAGGAATGATCCGTCTTCTTTGTTGATTTTCCGGGGAACATCTGCTTTAAGATATTGTCATAGATAGAATGCAGCCATCCTTCTTTGGGTTCATCCGATAAAGAAGATAAGGCTGACTCGCATAAGCTCAGTACGTCCCTGCAGCTGATCTTGTCCTTTTCAACCAAGGCTTTTACGTTTTCTTTCCAGTTCTCGGACAATTGGATTAATTCAAGCATCGCTTTTTTGGAAAGTTTTATGGTTTTCAGAAATTGTTTGTCAGTCAAACGGTTAACCAATTCTTTGTAAAACTCCTGGAACATCTTTTCCTGCATGCATACCCCTCCAATAAACTTGAATTATTATTTATCTTTATTATGCAATCTTTCCAAGTGATTTACAATTAAAAAAACTGAATTTTGGTACTCATTATTCGATTATTCAGTAAATTCCCTTTGGATTCTTAAAACTGGATATCAGTCGGACGGACTGCTCGATATTCATTTTGTAACAGATCGGGACATCGAAAATAAGGATTCGTACGCTTCTAAAATTAATTCCATTTACGATCCTATCGTTACACTGAGGCTCCGAGAAGATTCATAGCTGCCCATAATCTAATTTAAATATAACAAGCAACCTCCCGCAGATGGAAAATCCGTCTGCGGGAGGTTGCTTTTGTAATAAAAGGCTCCCCGCGGAAGCAAATTAACATTTATTTACATTCGACGAAAATATTCTTTTTTCGACATGTAATTTAATTACATATTTTTGTAAAGGTCCGATTTGCTCATATTTCAATAATTATGCTTTTTTATTAAGAAAAAACAAATAAAACCTTATACCATGTATAAAGTATACCATGCTAAAACGCTTGATTTTCCTTGTTTTCAGAATATTACAACTTTGCAAAAACTGCTATTTTTATTCGCATAATTATTGACTCCTATTTTGGGTTATGATAATGTTATGAGTGAAAGAAAACTTACTTTTTATTACAATTCAAAAAAATAAAAATAAGAAAGAGGAGAAAAAAATGTCAATTAATGTACAAAAGTATTTAGACGACGTTAAAAAAAGAAATCCTGGAGAAGTAGAGTTCCATCAGGCAGTAGAAGAAGTATTAGAATCCATCGCTCCCGTATTGGAAAAATACCCTCAGTATGTTGAGTCCGGAGTAATTGACAGATTCCTTGAACCTGAAAGACAGATCATGTTCAGAGTTCCTTGGGTTGATGACAATGGTAAAGTACAGGTTAACAGAGGTTTCAGAGTACAGTTCAACAGTGCAATCGGACCTTACAAAGGCGGACTCCGTTTCCATCCTTCCGTATATCTTGGAATCATCAAGTTCTTAGGATTTGAACAGATCTTAAAGAATTCCCTCACTACCCTTCCTATCGGCGGTGGTAAAGGCGGATGCGATTTTGATCCAAAAGGCAAGTCCGATGCTGAAGTTATGAGATTCTGCCAGAGCTTTATGACAGAGCTTTGCAAGTACATCGGAGCTGACACAGACGTTCCTGCTGGAGACATCGGTGTAGGCGGAAGAGAAATCGGCTTTATGTATGGACAGTACAGAAGAATCAGAAATGAGTTCACTGGCGTACTTACTGGAAAAGGAATTGGCTGGGGCGGATCATTAGCAAGAACAGAAGCTACCGGTTACGGTCTTATTTACTTCACAAGAGAAATGCTGAAGGCAAACGGAAAGAGCTTCCAGGATCAAAGAGTTGTTATCTCCGGTTCCGGAAATGTTGCGATCTATGCTTGCCAGAAGGCTCAGTCCTACGGTGCAAAAGTTGTTGTTGTATCTGACTCCAACGGTTATGTAATCGATGAAGACGGTATCGACGTAGCAACAGTTCAGAGAATCAAAGAAGTTGAAAGAAAGAGAATCAGCGAATACGTAAAAGCTAGACCAAATGCAAAATATGTTGACGGCGGCAGCGTATGGGATGTTAAGTGTGACATCGCTCTTCCTTGCTCAACTCAGAACGACATCGACGAAGCAAAAGCTAAGACATTAGTTGCAAACGGATGCTATGCAGTAGGCGAAGGCGCTAACATGCCTTGCACAAACGAAGCTGTTAAGTACTTCTTATCCAAGGGCGTTTATGTTGGTCCTGCTAAGGCTGCTAACGCTGGTGGAGTTGCTACTTCCGCTCTTGAAATGTCACAGAACAGCCAGAGATTGGAATGGACATTCGAAGAAGTTGATTCTAAGCTTGATTCCATCATGACTAGCATTTTCGCAGCTTGCGACAGCGCTTCCAAAGAATTTGGTATACCTGGAAATTATGTAGCCGGCGCTAACATCGCTGGATTCATGAAGGTTGCTAAAGCTATGTACGCTCAGGGAGTTATCTAAGCGATAAAGTTTAACAA
>CAZTEH010000035.1:0-33462 GCA_964612345.1 uncultured Oscillospiraceae bacterium
AAACACTGCCCTGCCGGAAGAGTTAGGATCGCAGCCAAAGCCCCAGATTGCCAGCCAGAGCTGATTCTGCGGGCTCCAGTCTCGTTCGCTGAGGATGCCCTGCGACAGTACCAGCACCTTGCCCTCGTAGTTCAGATATTGGGAGTCCAATTCGCAGTGGGAGAAGTCAAACAATCCGAGGGCCTGATATGCGCGGATGAACTGAGCGACGAAGCTGTCCAGCACTGCGGGGTGGCTGTCTACTACGAAGTCCAGATTATTATTTTGATTGTAGACGCTGTCCTTATCGGGCGGAATATAGGTGCGCTTTGCCCATTCCTTGTTTTCCTCGGAAAAATGCCCGGTCCAATCCTGTTGCATGACGGTGTTGGCAAGTACCCATCTCACGCGTTTGTATCCATATGCCGCGACGACACTTTCGGCGCAGCCGTCTTTCAGGTGCAGCCCGTCAATGTCACGGAGGATTGCGCTCTCAATGAAGTTTTTGCAAGCAATGTTTTCCTTGTGGCTGTCCCGCCACTGGTTAAGCTGATTCAGTCGCTTGGCTTCATTTCGGGAGTAGGGATAAAGATAGATAAAATCATTTTCCATAGATGATATCCTCCGTCATGATCAGCTCGTCAAGCTCTGCGAGGCAGATGCCGCTCTGTGCCAGCACATGAAGAATGCCGGGAGGGACATCGGAAATATCATACTGATTTTCCGCTTCCGTGACCGTGATCTCGCCGATGTCCCTGTCCGCGCTGGCTTCCAGCTTGGCGCCGCTGGATATCCCTGCTTCTTCCAGCAGATAATCAGGGATATGAATCGTATGACTATCGTCCAGGAAATCCCGGCAGAGAGAACAGCTCTCCACCCACTGGTCAGGACCGTTCTCGTCGCTGTCACCGTGAGCACCGTCATCCTCGTCGCCGCAGTTGTTACACAAGCCGCAGGCTTTGGCGAGGGCCACGGTCAGGTCTGTGGACATTTCGCTGAGCATGGAAATCACATGCACAAGCTCTATAGCGGTCATTTGGTCTTTGAGGATGACGAGAATATCCTCGCCTGCGTGAAGCTCCAGCGTATCTCCGCCGCCAAATCCGCATAATTCGCAGGCTCGTTCGGGAAGCATGATTTCAGGCTGTGTCTTGTTGTTTTTCATAGAGTTTTCCTCCTTTAAAATGTCTGCCCCATGACGGGGCCGTTTGTCTACTCCTGCGGATGGATCAGCTGGATTTGATTTTCCAGATGATGTCCTGTCCATCCTCATTCCAGAATCCCTTCAAGATCAAACAAATTCATCTGTGCGGGGTTCTCCCTGTCCCGCTCATGCATATCGTAGTTGGCGATCAAGATTTCAGGGAATTGCGCCCCGTTCTCGTACCGCTGCTTGATGTTGCTCAGCCGGGTAAACGCTTCGATCATGACGTCCGGCATGTCGTACAGCTCCCGGATAAAATCACAGTCGTTGTAGGACAAAAGAAATTTCCCCTCGATTCGCATCAGGGTATCCCTAAGCCTTACATGATCCTTTCTGCAGAAGCCGTCCTCGCCGATATTTTTGTAGTATCCTTCGGTTTCAAAATACGGGGGATCACAATAAAAGAAACTGACAGGGCGGTCGTACTGCCGGATCAGATGGACACAGTCCTTGTTTTCGACCACTACCTTTGCAAGTCGCCGGTGGGCCTGCTCGATGAGGGGAAAGTTGGAGCGGATATCGTGGGGCTGGCTGCCATAGCTTGTAAGTCCCGAGGCGTAGCTGTAGCGAATAAGCTGATAAAACCATGCCGCCTTTTGTATGTCACTTGCGGTGCTGTCACGGGCGAGAATGTTTCGGACCAGCTCAAAGTCCTCTCTGGAGTTGAGTACAAACCGCAGGGCTTCCATCAGTTCCTGAGGCTTTTCCCGGACGCATCGGTAAAGGTTTGTGAGCAGACTGTTGAAATCGTTATAGACCTCGAAATCATTGCCGGGAGGCTTGTGAAACAGCACCCAACCGCCGCCGCCGAACACCTCGATATACCGCTCATAATACAACGGAAAGAGGTCGACGATCAGTTCGCGCAGGGCCTTCTTTCCGCCGATCCATGACATAAAGCTGTTCAGGAGTCAGCACCTCCCTCCAGTGTCAGTTGAAGCTGCCCATTGCCCGAATACAGAGCGCATGCTTTCATGAGCCCGCGCTGAGCCCCGCCATTTTTTCTATTCCACATCGAAACGCCTCCTTTTTTCAGGCTGTTTTCCCGAAAAAAGGCACAAAAAAAGCAGGACCGCTGTCCTTTTGGGAAAACGGCCCCACTGATCAAATTAGGGATAAAAAAAGCACGGCGCTCTTTGTCCGTGCTACTTGATTACGCCAAGCTCTCGAAGCACTGCCACGCAGTCCTTGGCGCCTTGGATGTACAGGTATCTTTGATATTCATAGTCCGCTTCCGAGGATAAGGATAAGAATCGCATCATCAGCTCCTTGCTTTCCGCATCCATGGCGGTGCTGTGTTCTATTTCTTCGCTGAGCGCGGCTGCTTTGTGGGCGATTTCCTTTAGCTGGGGATGCGCTTCCATCATTTGCTTATAGGCGACCTGTGTACGCTCGAAAAGGCATTGCTCCAACAGCTCCATTACTTTTTCATCCATTTGCTCACCTCCTTAGCACAACACAATGCCACACTTTTTGCGGAATAGCTACACTGAATTTCAAATAATTATGACTTTGTGAAGTTCCGGATCCTATTGGCGCAGACAGAAGAATTCATGGAAAAAGCTCGCAGCCTTTTGAGTGATGCAGCCATGGGCGAAGGGCTGGATCTTCATGGTTAAGCGTAAGGGTAATCCTTTATACTGCTTCACTTCATTTCTAGATTCTGACCTGCTCTGTCTCTGCGCTGCCCCTGCTCCGGCTGATCCGGATAGCAGGAATTCAGCAGTTCCGCGACGTTCTCAGGGATATGGTCAAAGTCCACATGATGATCCCGCTCGATAGATACGGTGTACCAGTAGTCATAAGGAATATACACCGCTGAAAGGTGTTTTGAATCAGCAGGCTTCATCTTTTCAAATCCCTGGTCGATCACTCCCCGTGGTGTTAAAAAGAAGGTGCCCCAGTGTTCACCGGAGGACTGGAGATCAAGGGATACTAGTCCAAGCCCGATATGACCCGTGTTTCGCCCCCGGATCACAGCCGGCACCTGGACGAATTCATAATCGGAATCGAGAGTGTCGGTACGGTAGACCTCCACGAACAGATCGTGCATCCGCTTCAGTATCTCTTTGGCGTATTCGTCGTTGGTTGAATTGCAGGATCTGTCCAGCCTTTCAAAGTCCACTGTCGGCAGCAGGTCATTCAGCCTTTCAATGAAAACACTCTGTAAATTGTCATTATCCATTTTTATGGTCACCTCTCATTCCAGTTTCATGCCTTGCGCAGGAGGACGGTTCAGGCACTGCTCCACCGTTTTGCTGTCTAAAGGTTCAAGCAAACCGTAGGGGGTTTCTAAGATACCGTTTCTCTCCATAAGAAAGCGGCCGTATCCGTGCAAATCGAAGTACTTTTCCAGCCCCTCGTCGTTTTCATAGGACATCAGCCTCTGGATTTCCTTTGCGGCATAATCTGATGGAGAACTCATCTCCCGCATGAGTGAAAAGCTTTCCGTTTGATGGCAAAGGTCGAGGGCTTCCTCCAGCGAGATATCCTCGGGAGCTGCCTCCAGCATTGCCTTGTATATCGGGATGCCGTCCTCGCCATCAAGCTTTTGGAGGTGTCTCGCCAGTTCGCTCACAAGACCGTAACAGTCGCCTTCCGTAGCTTCCAGCTCATCAGAGATTTTCTCTGTCAGTCGGGGAACGATGCAATCCATTCCTGAAAAAGTACATTCCGTCGGAGACGCCGCCGCCACTTCTCCCACAGCCCGCAAGAGCTCCTCGTCGCCATTAGGCAGTTTCAGGAATGAGGCCAGGTCATTATCATACTCGGGATCGTTAAAATATCCCTTGGTCACCTTAAGATGCACAGCAGAATCCGGCTTCTGAGTGGGGATAGCATCACCGCTTTTATATATCTGCTCGATCTCACCGTTTTGCACCACATAGCCGCTGGGTGTAAATACGCCTCCCTCACCCTCCCGCATTTCTTTGCCTATTTTTCCGTAATCCAGCCATGGAAAAATTCTCTCCGGTAAAGTTTCCAGCTCTTTAACAAAACCGTTATCGGCATAAAACATGCCGAGGGACACATCATTGTGGGCTTCATAGACTATATGGCAGTCTGATGTGCTGTGGGTCATGTTGATGAGCCGTTCGATAGCAATGGGCGCATATTGCTTCTGAATCGTGTCCATCATCACCATGCCCTCGAAGCAATTCATTACCCATTCATTGAGAGTAGACAATCTCTGTGCAAGGTGGTTGAGTTCATAGAGGTTGGCGCTGGGGCTTATTAACTGCGGTAGATAGTTCAATTTACTATGCAATATCTCCACAGAATAGATGACACGCTCATCGGTTACACGTGCTTTATCCAGCGCATCTAACAGTTCGTAGGGAGTGGCAGGGAGTGAAATTTCAGCGGCAGTGTCTGTTCCAAAGGCGCCGGGGCGGCTGACTTCAATTTCAAAAATGGAGCCGTCTTTCACGCTAGATTCCTGACGGGGTAAAGGATAGGGGTCATGAAGCGTATCCCAGCCAAATAAGGCGCCATTACGCATCATCTTTACCTGTTCGGCGGTGATACTATGACGCTCGTTGTAGCTGTTCACGATTTCCCGATTTGCTTTCCGGTTATCCGTGTTGAGATCGGAGCGTCTAAATCCTGATTTTCCATACTCAATGCTCATTATTTCGCCGACCGCATTCATGAACAGGCACTGTTGGGGAAGTCTCTTTTTTAATTGTTCATCCAAGCGTCATTCCCCCTATCTGCGAACTCTGACCCAGCTCATTCTGGATGTCAGGCTGCTGCGGCTTTTCAATGACCGTGAAGTTGTCTTCGCTGGGTACAACTCCGAGGGTACGTCCGTTGTCCCACTGCATATGCAGGGTTCCCATGTCGTCCACTGCCGTTACCACACCCTCGGTGCCTGGCGGTACGGGCGCGTAGGGATCTTTCATTTCGATCAATCGGATTCGCGTACCGGATGGAAACTGCTCTCGTATGAGTTCCAACCATTTCGGATGCTGATTCATTTACATACCTCCCATCGTCGTGGTTTGTGAATTATCTTGCTCCGTCATGTTCATCCGCTGTATCCGCAGATCAAAAGCAGTCAAATATGCCTGATAATCTCCGAGCTCGGGGTTGCAACGCAGGCAATAGCGGTAGTTTTCCGTTTCTGCAACGTAGCCGTAATTCTGTCGCCAGCCGCCCTTGATCCTGCCGTCGTGCTGACAGCAGTAATCTGACATGGTGATTAGATCCTTCAGCGGGCCGTATTCCCGAAGCTCGTTTACTAGTTCCGCCAGTTCAGCCTTAAATTCCGGACTGTTCAGTTCCTCGTCTCCTCTGGGCCACCAGGTGTGCCAGAACTCTTTGCCGCCGTTTCCAAAGTCGATACGAACATGGCCTATTGTCCCAAGCTCCGCATCCTGCTCTGGGAGCGGGGTATAAAAAAGCCCTGCTTCCTCGGGAGAAGCAGGCCGAAGGGAAAAGCGCAGTTCAGGCTTGATTTTTTCTTTCCTGTCCATAGACAAAATTCCTTTCCTAATTTTACAGTGGCACATGATACCATGGCACAGGGACAAAGCTATCCCATTTGCATGCTGCCAAACTCATGCCGATCTTGATTGTCAAAGAATTCCCTCAGTGCCTGCTCCACGCTATCCCGCCTGACCACATATCCCCCTGCCGTGTAAGCGCCGCCATGTTCCGAATAATATTCAACGCCGATCCGGGCGTAATCCAGATAGGGCCGGACACTCATATCAAAGGGCTTTACACCAGTGATCACAAGGCAAATTCCAAGCTCCCTGTCATTAGTGACATGGGGAATAAACAGATACTGGTTCAGCCGCTCTCCGATAGCAATCACTTCATCCAGTCCGTTAACGGATTCGGCGTCCAGAGCGCCCTCCAGCAAGCGGCGCTCATCGCTATCAAGTGTATTGACGATTTCCGCAATGCAGTTCAGCTTTTTCATCTGCTCGGAATCGTTCACATCTGCATTTTTAAGGTACTTTCCGATATTCCCTACTTCGCTGATCGCTCCTACGATCCGGGTTGAAGAAATCTCGTCACTGATGTTGTCGATCCCAGCCCACGCCTCGCCGATCTCAGCGGGCGTAGCCGGAAGCTGCAGGTAGACCCCCTCGTAATTGTCGGCACGGGTCAGATGGAGTTTCAGCATGTTACATACCTCCCATGTTCATATCCATACGTTCTGTTTCACTTCCTGCCATGACTTCCTCGATGGAGATGAAGCCGTGATAACTGATATAGCCGGTTGGCACGAACATCCCGTTTTCCCGCGCACTCCGCTCCTCACCGTATTTCCTGAAATCATAGTAGGAGTCGAGCTCGCTGTCGTACTCATAACGGCCGGAGTCCGCAATCATATAACGCCCGTAGTCCTCAAAGGTGAGTACGCCGGGAGCAAAGTCGAACAGGTCGAGCTGCGCGATGAGATTTGCAGCCTCCTTTACCGTGGCCGGCTCAGCCATTTCTATGACCGCCTCAAGCTTCTGTCTGTCGCCATCGTCTAGCGCCTGAAATCCAGCGCACAGGTTATTCAGGTCGTAAAGATTTTCTCCTTCCGACAGTAGATCGGTCAGCTCTATCTACAGTTCGTTGTAATGATACCGCATCCGCATATCTCCAAATGTGTCGATGCCTGAGCGCAGCATGGTGCGCTCGATCTGGCAGTCCTCCATTGGCAGATCGAGGTATGTGACGGAAGCGGATTCCTCCGGTTTATGACGATCCGTCACTGCAATGGTCATGACCGCATCGCAGTTATACTGATAATCGAGGAGATGCTGCCCGTTATAGAGTTGCTGCATATGCATGTCATTTTCATAAATTACCCCGTAAGGCGTGATCTTTCCGCTGTCTTTGGAAAGGAGGGAAAGCGCAATTTTCCGGAAATTCACCTTTTTGAGATCTTCCGCTGCGATACCACTGTGAAGATCCATGTAGTGCTCCCGCCCTATGGCATTGAGGTCCGTAAAATCCTGAACGACAGTTGCTTGCTGGCAGCAGAAGGTCAGATTAATCAGGTCGGTCATGTCAAAGTATCCGCGACTGGTGGTTACACCTTGGAATTTTGCGAATTCTCGCTTGTCAAAGCTCTCTAAACGCTTTGTAAGATAATCCAGCTCATCTACATTTACAGAAACCTTTTCAAGCAGTTTGAGGATGTGATAGTCCTCGTAAATTTCATTGACATAGCAATCACGTTCCGTAACGCTTCCTACACCAATGGCTTCCAGCTTTGCGTAGACTTCTTTATAGTTTGATAGAGGGAAACCGACACGTACCGATGGCAGATCTTTACGCTTTATGTTGGATAGTACTGCTTGTATCATAAGTTCTCCGCCTTTCTGATTTTTTTGAATTTTTCCAGATGCGTTTTCAGGCAGTCGCCCTCGGCACTGTAGCAAATGAATCCGTGGGATGGATATGGGCAGTCACCGCAGCTTTTAAACGGGCCACGCAGAGATTCAACCGGTTCGGGCCTACCGATTGTTGCGAGGCTTTCGGAATCGTAATGGGCGATGCTCCTATTTCTCCGGTATCGTATTATCATGGCATTTCCTTTCTTAACACAAAAAAGGCCGGGGAATAGAGGCGCGCATCCCCCGACTCTCCGGCCCTTATTGCTTCAATTTTTATTTCCTGTGCAGTTCCCATTTTTTTTATTTGATTTGCCTTTTCCTTCACTTGGTCTGCCGGAGTTTTTACAGCGTTTTCCCAATACTCTTTGAGAATATTGATCAGATTTTCTTCTTTCTCACCGGGATGATTTTTTTCCGACCACTCCAGATACCTGTCAAAATCCATCCCCTGTTCGAGCAATCTTTTTGCAGCGTCCATTCCATCAGGCAATATGCAGGCATGAAGAGCGGCAAAATTATCGTTATGAATCTTCATCCCACGGTTGACACAACTATTTATCATCCAGGCATTTCTTTGTCTGGATAGCTGTCCGAAGAATTCTGCGGCATATCGGTTCGTATCGATCCCCTGCTCTATAAGTTGGAATATGATCTGCCAATCTTCCCGTTGCTGAGCAATCAGTAAAAGCACAGGGTCGGCGGCCTGAATTCGTTCAGGGGTACACTCCTGTACAAGGATATGCGCCATCCTGCGGTTGCTGCTGTTTTCGCTATGATGTTCAAAGGAGCAGCGGATGATCTCGCCAAACAGCCCCATATCCAAATCCTTCACAGAGGAGTCTGCTTTCCGCATCATCAGCACCGCTCTGTCTGAATCCCCAATGCTGACAGCTTTTTTACAGGCGCTCAGGTATATATCATTCGGGATACTGTTCTGCGCTTTCTGGAGTATTTCCAAGGTCATCTGAGTTCCGATCCTGCCTGGACGTCCGGTTGCGTGCATTAACACGGCCTCCTGCTCTTCTGCTTTTGGAAAAGCCTCACGGAATACCGCTAAGTTGCCGTCCTGTATTGCCAGTATAGCGAGATCCGTATCGCTGATCCGAAGCGGCCGCTCGCCGATCATGTTGATATATTCCGTAATGCTTCCGGAAACCCTGCGCAGGAGATTCTCGACCTCCATGGTTTTATCCTGAAGCTGCATCCTCATCTCTATGAGGCTGTCAGTGACAATCAGACGTTCCCCTTCGCTAAGATGCATGATGAGGCTCTCGGATTTTTCCGCTTCACCCAATCGAATGTACCGGGCATGTACGCCATCTGAGTGAAAGGCTTTTGTAATAGCCGAGGCGATGAGATTCATGCGGTCAAGGTCGCTCTCAGTTTCTCCAAGGGTCTTTCCTGTGGCAAATTTCTTTGTAGTGCCGTTGCCTTCATCATAGCTCCGAAGATAAACATCAGTATAGATACCCTCGCTTGCGCCATAATCTGTGGTGCAGAAGATATCGGCGTCTTTGGGGAATTCCTTTCCATCCTGCCACTCGCTGCTCAATAAGAAATAATCATCAGGGAGATATCCAGTGTTTGCAAGGCGGTAGGAGAGCTCTTCAAAAATCTCCTGTGCGGTGCGCTGGCCGTCGTACTCCAGTCTGCTTGGCTGATTGGGCGATGGTATCCATCGTGCCGTTTCTATGCGTTTCATATGATTTCCTCCTCGTATTCGTCATGCCCTGTTAAGGCTGTTATTCCATATGGTACCTCTTCGGAAAACGATATGCTTACATGGTTAAATTATTTTGCATGATCGTTATCGGTCTAAGAACTTCCTCGCAGATTTCCTTCAGCTCATATTCATATTCCAGGGAATGCGTTCTTAGAGATATCCACAGATCAGCAATTTCCATCTCACTCATCCGGTCGATCATCTTGGCCGACTCATTCAGCAAGTTCAAGTCCGCCGCAGCCATGTCCCCTACCGGAATCGGATATCTGATCCCTTTTATGGTTTGATAGCAAGTCTCATTCTTTGCCCCAAAATCATACGCCGCTTGCAGTTCTTCGGCCGGCGCAGGCAGCATAAGCTCATGCAACAAAAGATTGCTCTCAGAGTCCTTACGAACCTCCAGGAGATCACCTTCGATATCACCTGCCATAAGCCGAACGAGAAAAATGGGCTTTTCCAAATGGGCCGCCTGCTCCTCTTTAAAAATCTCCACCGCTTTCGGCGCGATACGCTCTATCCTGCTTTTAAGCTCCAAAATTTCCTGTTCCTGATCAAAGGTTAAGTAGGGAATATATTTCTGCCCTTGATCCAAAGTTCGATAGATCGCCTGCAGTTCTTTATCCTTAAACAGCTTGTGTTCGTTTATGAGGTCGGAGCGAACGGCAAAATCCTCCTTGGCTCCTGCGTAGTCATTGTGATAATAGTGCCCAAGAGTAACTCCTTTTCGATCATAGGTATATCTCCATGTTACAAATTCAAAGCCATGCCCTCCCATATCCTTACCTGCCAAGACAATGTTCCCGTGATCACACAGCAGCCTATATCCATCCCGCAGATCGGCAGCCTTCAAGGATGGTGCATTTTCCATCGCCAGTACATACGCTCTCGTATCCTCAGAAATTTCTGCTACCAAACTACCGAGTCCTTTTTTCTCTTCCGTATCCAGATTTTCTGAAAAGTGATAGCTTGTTCCATCAGCGGTGACACGGCATAGCGGCTCACCGGCATAGGAAAAATACATGGATCCGCTTTCTTTTAGCCCTTCTGTCTCTATGTTATATGGCTTGACTCTGCGGATGATTTCCTGAAAATATCGATCACTGTTCATTTTGTGCCTCCTTTTGAAACAGACTATTGAAATAAAAAAACCCGTATCGCAGCACTATGCCGTAATACGGTCTGATATAAATATCTATTATCGATTTGTAAAATTATTTTATCTATCATTATAGTCTTTATTTTATCGCTATGAATTCTTTAGCATACCCATTTGCATCATGCCACATTGACTCAAATTCATCAGCTATAAGTAATCTAACCACGTCATAGTAAGGATCGTATACAAATAGCTGATGTTCTTCAGTGTCTCTTGCATTTCTCACAGCGCAATACCCCATGATTACGATCCAATGGGCAACATTATATAAGCATTCTACCATGATGAAATATTTCTCTCTTAAGAGCTGTTGTAAAGAATATAGACTAATTTCTGTCTGATCTAAGTCGACGGAATAGATGATTTTATTACAATAAGGCTCTAGCATTCTTAATTCCATGATGTCTTTCGTATAATATGGAGAAGGTTTAAGCTTATATTTATTTATAAAATAATCTTCATCAGGAACGTCGCTAATTAGATCCGATATCAAAGTTCTAATACATGCTATAGAGCAAGTCCAGTCACGCTGCTGTTTGTAAAGCATTTTCGGGAAGCAGCCACAGGTTGTATATTCTTTATCCAAGTCATTTGCTTTAAAATATTCGAATGTCCTCTTACTCTGCTCCCACCCTTGTAATATCGTTACGATTGGCTCAGGTTTTGTCTCACTCATAATCTTTCCCCCTATATCTTGAATGTAATATCAAAAAAGGGCGCTGACTTCCTGGCCATAAATTGCCTAAAAATCAGTGCCCTTTGGTATTTAAAATTATTTGGTCGCAATGACTCCTTTGCTTCGTATTGCTGTATCAAAAATGGCGCCATTGGAAAATCAACGGATTACGCCTTTATCAAAAAAGGGCGCTACTTTTCGTTCGGCTTTTACCAACTCAAAAAGTACGCTCTTTCTATGCAAATTTTTTTGCCCTTATCTTTGTTTTTAGGAAAGCAGATACCGCTTTTTTTCCGCAATTGGGGTTAAAAATAGATGAAATGAGAGTTCGACTCCCCCAAACTACTGAAATTCTCTATATGACATCCTCAAAATTGATGTTCTAAAAAACAGTTTTTTAGAGGACAAAAAAGCCCCAAAAACGGCGTAAATCCTGCGTTTTAAACGCAGGATATCTTTTTTACGCACACATTATGGTGCGGTCGAAGGGACTTGAACCCATACCCTTTCGGACACGGCCCTCAACCGTGCGCGTCTGCCTATTCCGCCACGACCGCATATGAAAGGATGTCATTATGAACAACATCCTTAATTATAATACCCAAAACAGCGGGTATTGTCAATGCCTTTCATAAATTGGAATGTAAAACTTTTATTGTATCTTTTCTTGTACCTCAAGCATGGAGTACCACTGTTCTGCGCCTTGATACAGATTCAGGAAAGTCGGATGGATTTCTCCTTCCAAATACGGAGAAGCAATCGCCCCGTAGGTTTTATACATCAGGCAATAATACGGCAAATCATCATCCAGGATGTCTCTGATCTGAGTATAGGTGGCCTGTCTTTCCTTTTGGGAGATCCCCGATTCCATTTTGTCCAGCAACGCGTCCAGCGCGACATTGGAATAGCCGATCAGGTTGCTGTAATTGGTATGGAGCAGGAACCGCAGATCGTAATTTTCATTGATTTGATAGCCTCCGAGGTAGATATCGAAGTTTCCGCTGGCTAAATCTGCATTATATCCGTTCCAATCCTTGCTTGTTATGGTGGTTTGAATCGGCAGCTGGTCGAGCCCTGCCTTTATGATTTGAGCTGCAGCCGTCCGGGATTGATCTTCGGAATTCACTAGAATATTTACTGTGATCGTCTCATTGCTTGCATTCTCCAACTGACCGTCTCCGTTCCGGTCGAAATACCCTGCGTCCTTCAGTAATTTCTTTGCCTGGGCAATATCATAGGAATTGTTGGTTTTGGTACTCGAAGTGCCCAGGAAACCCGGGAAATAGATCGTATCATTCAGAACTCCGTTTTTAAAATAGGCACTCTCGATGATTTCATCGGTATCAATTGCACTGGCGATTGCTTTTCTTACTCTTGCATCCTTCAGCGCAGTATTTCTGAAATTATAGCCGATCAGCTCCAGCTCATTGGAAGGAAAGTTCACAACATTGACCTCTTTATTGGTATAGATGGTATCCCGGTCTAATTCCTTGGAAAAGGTTATGGAAATATTATTCACATCCATCAGATTGATCGCATCCCGTTTTTCGGGTATCACCTGAAAGTTCAGCGTATTGGTCGGGTGATTGCTTCCGTGATAACGCTCATTGCCTTTCAGAATAATATGGGACAGCTCATTATAGTAGGAAACCTGGTAGGCACCGGTTCCAATGGGGATAAAGCCCGGTTCCACCTTCTTTGCCGCTTCCAGATTTTTAAACTGATGCTTCGGGATAATGGGAAATGTAAAATTGCTTAAAGAGATATTTTGAGGATTCGTAAAATAAATTGAAATTTGGTACGGATCTTTGATATTCAGCTTTGTGTACTTTACGTTGCTGATATTGACACTGTATAACGTGCTGTTGGTATAGGCTGCGCTGGCGATTACATCCATGGTAAATTTAACATCTTCCGCGGTCAGCTCCTCGCCATCCTGCCAGTAAATGCCGTGCTTCAGGTTCACCGTGACCGAAGTGCCGTCCTCTGCATAGGAATAGTTGTCTGCCAGTATGTTGTCCAATGCCAGATTTTCATCAAATCCGAATAAGCTTTCATAAATCAGCTTGTCCACATAATATGCGTCTTCATCCTTTGTAATAATTGGGTTCAGTGTTCTGATTTTCTCAATAGGAATATAGACTTCGTCTGATCGAACGATATTTTTCTCCTGCTCCGTGGTGCCGCCGAGAAAATTAGCCGTTTCTCCGCAGCCGACCAGACCGGTTAGGGTTATGATAAGTATTGCTGCAATTGCAACGGTTCTCTTTGTCATTTTTTGTTCTCCGACCTCATTTATATTTTTTGCAGCAGTTGTTCGATCTGCTGATAAAGTGTTTCCTGATCTCCCGTATTGTCCAGTATTACGTCGGCTCGTTTGTTTTTCTCGTCTCTCGTCATTTGATTGCTGATTCTCATTGCGATATCTTCTCTTTTTAATCCGTCCCGTTCCATGATCCGTTTGATTCGGGTCTCTTCATCCACATCGATCACCCAGATCTCGCTGGCGCTTTTATCCAGACCGGTTTCAAACAGTAAAGGTGCATCGATAAAAATCACCTTATGTACCGAATCTTCTCGGTATTGAAGGATACGATCATGGATCAGTTCCAGAATCCTGGTATGCATCAGACCATCCAGTGTCTTCTTTTTTTCAGTATCGGAAAAAACAATCGCTCCAAGCTTTTTTCTGTCCAGACTCCCGTCTTGCATAAGAATTGTCTTCCCAAAGACAGAAACAAGCTGGATCAGCATTTCTGAACCTGGAAGAACGATTTCCCGGGCAATTTTATCAGCATCTAAAACAGGAAAACCCCTTGCAATGAGATAATCGGTAACCGTTGATTTCCCGGAACCGATCCCGCCTGTCAATCCGATTATTTTCATTTTAATGTTCCTCCATCGCCTCGTTATTTTAAATCGTACCAATTCTTCCCTGTCGACAGATCGGAAGTCAAGGCTACACTTAAATGAACCGCATTCTCCATATTCTCTTCCAGCAGTTTTTTCACCTTCTCCAATTCTGTTTTATGCGTCTGGATGATCAGCTCATCATGTACCTGAAGGATCAGCTTGGATTTGGTTTTTTCCTTATATAGCTCCTGATAAACCTTGATCATCGCCAGTTTTATGATATCGGCTGCGCTTCCCTGGATCGGGCTGTTCATCGCGAGCCGCTCTCCGGCTTGACGTACCATATAATTGCTTGCGTTGATCTCGTGGATCACTCTTTTTCGGTTCATGATCGTAGTCACATAGCCCTTTTCCTTGCAGCTTGCCACGACTCCATCCAAAAATTCCTTGACCTTTGTATATTTTTTAAAGTATTCTCCGATGTACCGTTCCGCTTCTTTTCTCGTTATGTTCAATTCCGTTGATAAACCAAATCCGCTCATGCCGTAGATCACACCGAAGTTGACTGCCTTGGCATTGCTTCGCTGCAAGGAAGTAACCTGATCCTCCGGTACGTTAAACACTTTGGATGCGGTAATCTTATGAATGTCGTCACCCTGATTGAATGCATCGATCAGAAGTGGATCCTGTGACAGATGTGCGAGGATTCGAAGCTCAATTTGTGAGTAGTCCGCGCCTACCAATACATAGTCATCACTTTCCGGAACGAACGCTTTTCGCAGCTTTCGTCCCAGCTCCTGCCGGATCGGTATGTTCTGTAAATTCGGTTCTGTGCAGCTGATACGGCCGGTTGCCGCTACGGTCTGCTGAAAATGGGCATGGATCTTGTTGTCCTTATGGATCAAAGGCAGCAGCCCTTCGATATAGGTGCTTTTCAGTTTGGAATACATCCGGTAATCTAAGATCAGGCTGACGATTTCGTAATCGTCTCTTAGTTTTTCCAGTATTTCGATTCCTGTCGCATAGCCTCTCTTGGTCTTTTTCCCGTAAGGCAGCTCCAATTTTTCAAATAGGATCACTCCCATTTGCATCGGAGAATTGATATTAAATTCTTCCCCTGCCAATTCATAGATTTTAGCAGACAGTTCATTGATTTTTCCACCGATGATCACACCGGCATCCATAAGCTCTTTCCTGTCCACAGCAAATCCTTGATATTCCATGGAGGCAAGCACTTCAATCAAAGGCAATTCCACCTCATAGAAGACCGTCTCCAAATCTTCATTCGTTAATTTATAACTTAACACAGTTATTAACTTCTCAACTGAAACACACCATTTCGCGCCGTAATCCAAATATTTCTGTTCGGATTGGGATAAAAATCCAATCTGGCTGTTATCATTCAGAAATGCGGATTCCTCTTCCATATCGTCGTGGAAGTATTCCAGCATCATGGATCTCAAACTGTAATCACTCCTGGAAGGGTCGATCAGATATTGGGCAATCACGGTATCAAACTCTGTTTCGAAAATACAATCGTCTGTTTTATTGGTCGAAAGATCCGTTAAGCCATTTGCCATTAACGCATAATAATCATCCTTCAGATTATGTCCGGAAATCTTGATTCCTTCACGGAGCAAAATCTCTCCTAAAGGCTGCAATAAACCGGTACCTTCCGTTTTGACAAAATAGCTTGCATTGGTTGACAGAATACTTATTCCGTAAACATTCGGTATTTCTTTATGATTATGGTCATTGAAGACTTTTATAATCATATTCGGCTTCTCACTCAGGTCTTTTTTGAGTAGTTCGAGGTCTTTTTCTTCTGTGATCAGGATCTGTTTCAGCCCGCTTCGATCTTTTGCTTCTGTAATGTTATAGTGAACCGCTCCTTTTTCTCCCGTCAGACTATAATCGGCAATCGGAGTACTGTCCTCCTGGACTTTCTGCTTTTGGTAATCGGCGGATCCCGCACGCTGCGGCTGTAATTTTTTTAAAAAACTGTTGAATTCCAGCTTGATATACAGATCAATGAGGACATCGTAATCAGGCTCCTCCGCTTTAAACTCCTCAAAGTTGATTTCGATGGGAACCTCGGTATTGATCGTTGCCAGCCGTCTGCTCATGATTGCAAGCTGGGCGTTTTCTTCTATTTTGTCCTTTAGGGTCTTGCTGGTGACCTGGTCGACATTGGCAATCAAATTGGCAACGCTCCCATATTCCTGAATCAGCTTGAGTGCAGTTTTCTCTCCTACCCCCGGGATTCCCGGAATGTTGTCGGATTGATCTCCCATCAAACCTTTATAATCGATGAATTGTTCCGGCGTAAATCCGTACTTTTCGATCATAGCGGCTTCATCATAGAGTTCAAATTCGGAGATGCCTTTTTTCGTGATCAGTACTTTTGTTTTCTCGGTAGCCAGCTGCAGCTCATCTTTATCGCCGGTGATGATCATCGGCTCAAAGCCTTCCGCTTCCGCTTTTTTCGCCACGGTACCGATAATATCGTCCGCTTCAAAGCCGTCTATTTCCAACATTTTCACTTTCATTGCCTCCAGGACTTCCTTCAATAAAGGAAGCTGCATGGCAAGCTCGGGAGGCATCTTTTTTCTTCCCGCTTTATATTCTGCATATTCGATGTGCCGGAAGGTCGGAGCTTTTCTGTCAAAAGCAACGGTGATGTAATCCGGACTGTAGTCCGTCATGATCTTATTCAGCATATTAAGAAAACCGTACACTCCATGAGTGTACAGTCCACTTTTAGTTATCATAGGTCTCTGTAAGGCATAATAAGCTCTGTTAATTAAACTGTTACCATCAATTATTATTATCTTCATTTTTACAACCCCATAAATTCATTGGAACAGATTATTTCGATTTCCCCATCCTTTCCTATGATCAATATCTCTTCGTTATAAGTATTGCCGTCTTTTCCACGGAATATAAATATCCGGAACTGCCACTCGCCGGTCTTCGCATAGCCGGAGTCCAAAACCTGGTAATCAAAGCCATTCAGCTTTTCTTCCATCAGATTGTTATAATATTGAACAGCCGCTGCATTTCTCTCAACGCCGGATGAAGTCAAAGAACGGCTGCATTCCTCCGAAGACGGCGCCTGCTTTCTGCTTACTGCATTGTTTTCATCGAAACCGGCTGACCCGGCTGCAGCTTCCTGCTCTGTCACAGTATCTGCCACTGCTCCGTATTCATCACCGTTATTGGGCTCCGAGCCGTCCGCCAGACCATATGTGGTCATCGGTATATCTTCCGGTTCTGTAGAAGATCCGGCACTGTAGGTCAGCATTTCATCGGAATCAGCAAGCTCATTTGCAGTCTCCATAGGCGGCAGATCCGCAGCCTCATCCTTCATTACAATGGATCCGTCACTGGAACGATCCGCATCACTCATCAGCTCATTGGATTCCGCATTGTAGGGCTCTTCCGCCTGCACTGCGCCGGTCTGATCTCCGCCGTTAAGTTTATCCGGTAATATGCCTAAGACATCACGATATAAGCCAAAGGATAAAACTCCAACGGCAAAAACAGCGGCTACCGAAGTTAAAATTCGCCACTGGCTCTTCTTTTTCAAGGGCTTTCCGATCATTCCGGTAGCGAGCATACTCTGCTTTTCCTCTTTCAGAGCCTTTTTCAGCCTGAAATGAAAAGTGTCGGGAACCGGAATCATCTCAGCGTGACCAAGCAGATCAAGCATTTCCTTTAATTCATTATATTCGTTTCTGCATGCATCGCAAGCAGAAAGGTGCTCTTCCACTTCTTTTACCTGACTTTCATCAAGCATTTGGTCAATATAAAGTGAGAGCAACTCTCTAATATCATTACATTTCATTACGCTCTCCCTCCTTAAACCTTAGTCGCGTCATCTGATTACTAAACTCCTTTTAACATTCTGTCCGGTTCTTTAGAACCGCCGACAGAATTTAGGCTAGAAAATCACGAATCTTTGATTCGTAGATTTTCATCGTCTAACATTTTTGCGTATAATTTGTTGTCATATGAGTAGGAGCCCTTGGGTCACAAGGGCTCCTACTGAGTTTCATATAATAATATTATAATACTTATTGATCGTAACTATTCAGAACTATCTTTCTGTCATTGCTTCTTCTTCTTCGTCGCTGATGAAGGAAACGGTTTCGTTCTTCATCAGAAGTACGTATACCCCGAAAGCAACTACGAATCCGAATACATATCCGTTAGCAGCAACCCATTTCAGGGAAGGTACACCGAAGTTACCAAGGGTTGGGAGTGCAAATCCAACTACCCAAGCGATAACCGCTTTGATGTTCCAGCCGCCCTGATACCAGTATCTGCCTTCTTTGCCCTGGAACAATGCCATTACATCGATATTTCTCTTCTTTACGATGTAGTAGTCGGCGATGAAGATCGCAGCTACAGGAGCCAGGATTCCGCCGTAAGTGTTCAACCATCCGAAGATGTAAGAACCGGCACCGCCGAAGATCCACCAAGGACGATAAAGAACAGCAAGCAGACAAGAGATTGTTACACCCATCTTGTAGCTGATTCTCTTAGGAGATATATTGGAGAATCCATTTGCAGGAGCAACTACGTTTGCAGCGATATTCGTTGTGATCGTAGCAAGGATTACACCTAAGGATACAAGTACTGTGATAAATGGATTTCCGATTAATGGAAGAACTGCGGTTGGGTCAAACATTGCAGTACCCATAACCAGTAAAGTGGACTGAGCAAATACAGCGCCGATGAAAGCACAAGCTGCCATCATAACAGGCATTCCGTATAACTGACCTCTGAACTGAGCCTTTTGATTTTTAGCATATCTGGAGAAGTCAGGAATATTCAGAGCCATGGTTGCCCAGAAAGCGATATTCGCTGTCAATCCGCCGAGGAATACATAGGCGAATCCGCCGCTTGCATTAACCGTTGTCATATCTGTGGATGCCTTGAGAAGGTCTCCGAAGCTGTAACCGCCGCCGGCGCCAAGCATAATGGACCAAACCAATAACATTGCGGTCAGAACGATCAGTACCGGAGAACCGACGGCTTCCAGATACTTGATGCTTTCTGAACCCATTACGGTAACCCACCAAGTTAATAATAAGAAAATTCCGAATCCGATAAACGGAGCCGCAGGCATTGTTCCGAAAGAAGGAACAAATGCAGCGATAAGGGATACAAAAGCAGCGCCGCCGATCCAAGACTGTACTGCATTCCAACCGCAAGCGGTGAGCGCTCTTGAAAGGGATGGTACGTGGGCTCCGACGGAACCAAACGCCAATCTTGCAAATACAGGGAATGGGAGACCATACTTCGTACCTGCGTGTGAGTTCAATTGGATAGGAATGAGGATGATGATGTTACCCAAAGCTACGTTGAGTACGGCCATCCAAGGAGATAATCCCAATGCTACCAATGAGGAAGCCATCGTGAAGGATGGGATACATACGGACATTCCAACCCAAAGCATTGCAATGTGGTAAGTAGACCAAGTTCTGGATGAGATTGGAGTAGGAGCCAGGTCTTCATTATAATACTTGGATGAAGACAGTTCGGCACGAGCGGCATCTGTTAATTCGTAGAGACCGCCACTTTCTTTTTGTGTGTACTTTGACATTAAAACACCTCCATAAAAAATATACAGTTATAAGATTATTACTCGTCCATTATATAACAAAATATTTATAATGTAACTAGTTTTTTTTCTGATTTCTGTAATTATTTTTTAACCTTCCAAATCTTCTGAATAATATACAAAAACCATGGATTCCAGCCATTTTTTTTCACTGGAAAACCATGGTTTTTATTGTATACAATATACCGTTTTATGATTTATGGTTTCAGGCCATGCAGTAACAGG
Organism: uncultured Oscillospiraceae bacterium; assembly: GCA_964612345.1. Taxonomy (GTDB): domain Bacteria; phylum Bacillota; class Clostridia; order Peptostreptococcales; family Anaerovoracaceae; genus Anoxybacterium. Next base: position 19,790 of record CAZTEH010000035.1, read on the forward strand.
CTGAAAAATTCTTCGCTATCCCAGTCTTTCGTCTTTCGGAAAGGCAGAAACTCCTCAGCTCCAATGGAAAAGCAATCAATACTGATATAAAAGTTGATCGCTCCCATCACCGATACAGCAGCCAGCATGGGATCCATATTCCGGAACTCACCCGTTTTTATCCCTTCCTCGAGAATCCCATGCAGGATGGTAAATTTTTTCTTTACCAGTTTATGGATCGATTCGATTAGTTCGGGATTACGGAATGCATCCGATTTCATCATCAAATCGACCAGAAAATTTTTGTTGAAAGTATATTTGGCTGTGTTTGTCAGTTCAATGTCGAGATACGCTTTGATTTTTTGCTCACAAGGAATTTCTTTGCTTAACAATTCTGAAAGATTATCGTAACCGGCAGCTACTTTCGTTTTAAACAGTTCAAAGAATATGGCATCCTTACTTTCGAAGTATTCATATACAGTTCCTTTTCCGATGCCGGCCGTATCTGCGATGTCGATAATCTTGGTATCCCAGTAACCCTTATTGAGGAAAAGGGTATATGCAGCATCCAGAATCATGTCGCGTTTCGAATTTTTTCCTTTCGCCATCTTACACTTCCTCCTGCAGAAGCTGCTGCTTCTTTGCTTTCTTTTCCGCTTTGTGAGCGATTCTTTTCAGATGACGATCATCCATGATGGCATAGAAGACAGGTACGATGATCAAGGTGATCACTGTTGAGAAAATCAATCCGCCGATTACCGTTATGCCCATTGGAGCTTGTAATTCTGCACCAGAGCCAACCCCGAAGGCGAGCGGCAGCAGGCCCAGACTTGTGGTCAGCATAGTCATTACGATTGGACGGATTCGAAATCTTCCTGCATTCAGGATCGCTTCCTCTCTGGTTGGATATACCAGCTTGTTCTGATTGATAAAATCAATGAGCAGAATGGAGTTGTTAACTACGATACCGCTCAGCATGATAATACCGAGGAAGGCGACGAGGGACAACGGTGTTCCTGTCAGGAACAAGGCCATAAATGCTCCGGTCAGCGCAAATGGGATTGCCATCATGATAATAAACGGCTGCAGCAATGATTCAAATTGGGAGGCCAGTATCATATAAATAATTAAAACGGACAGCAGCAGGGCGTAGAACAAGCTTGTAAAGGAGCTTACCATCTCTTCCTGCTCACCGCCGGTTTCGATCGAATAACCGGCAGGCAGCTGATATTTTGCGATCGCTTTATCGATATCCTTTGATACAGACTGTAAGTCACGGCCTGAAATGTTCGAGGAAATCGTTACCGTTCGAACCTGATCCTGTCTGGTGATCTGGGAAGGAGAGTTGTCAAAAGCAAAATCGGCGATTTCACCGACTGTGACCATCTGTCCCGTAGGCGCAGCAATGACGATCTGCTTCATGTTTTCAATAGAATCTTTATACGCATCATTGAGAGAAAGCACGATATCCGTTTCCTCTCCGTTGGTTTTCAGTGTGGTTGCCGTGGTCCCGTTCAGAGCCGATTCCAGGGCTTTGGCAAGTTGATAGGAGGTGATGCCATATTGAGCTGCGTTGTTTCTCTGCAGCATTACCCGAAGCTCGGGATTTCCTTCTGTCATATCAGTCGTTACGTTAATCGTGCCTTTTACGCCACTGATGATTTTTTCCAGTTCCAGGGAAACCTGTTTTAAAGTATCCAGATCATCACCCTTGAGAACGATTGATATTGGACTGCCGGTGCCACCGGACATATCCATGGAGGATGTTTCCGCAATTGTTATTTTTGCACCGACAATGCTCTGCAAATCGATGGAAGCCTGATTCACGATTTCAGTAGTGCTTCTTTTTCGGTCTTGCTTTTCAACGAGATTTACTGTTACGGTAGACGCATTGGCTGAATTCAAGCTGAACATGTTACTGCTTCCGATTGATATGGAGCAGACTTTTAATTCCGGAATATTGCTGATAACATAATCTTCAATTTCACTGATTGTTTTGTCCGTTTCTTCCAGAGATGTCCCGTAAGGCATTTCAGCAGAAATGGTAAAGCTTCCCTCGTCGCTGGTAGGCATAAGTTCACCGCCTACAAAGGCAACCATGACCGAGGATGAGACCAGTATAATCAGTGCCCAAACGACGATCTTTTTTCTGTGATGCAGGGAATACTTCAGAAATTTTAAGTATTCATCCGTGGTGTAATTAATCCCGCGTTCAAATAACGGCAGCAGTTTGAGCTCATAGGAACGCTTCCCAACTTTTAGATGGGTTCCCATGTCCTTTGTATTCATCAGCCTTGAACAGAGCATAGGAACAACGGTAAGCGCAACCAAAAGAGAGCATAGAAGTGCAAATCCAATGGTATAGGAAAATTCTTTAAAGATCGTTGCTGCAATCCCTTCAACAAATACGATAGGAAGGAACACGGCAATCTTCGTCATGGTAGCAGCAAATACCGGCATAATTACTTCCTTTGTCCCCAGGATGGAAGCATCCAGTGCACTGATTCCTTCATCACGTCTCCGGTAGATGTTTTCCATGACTACGATGGAGTCATCCACCAGCATACCGATCGCGACGGCAAGACCACTGAGGGAAAGCACATTCATTGTCAAGCCGGTAAAATACATGAGTATAAATGTTGCAACGATTGAGGTAGGGATTGATATTGCGATGATCATCGTAGATGCTATGTTTCTAAGAAACAGAAAGCAGATGATTACAGCAAACAGACAACCCATCGCTGCGGTTTCTGCTACATTTGCAATGGAATTCTTTATGTAATCCGCCTGATCATAGGAGAAAGTAAAGGTTAATTCAGGATGAGCCGCTCTTAAATCATCAATGGCGTCATTCACCTGTCTTGAAACCACAACCGTATTTGCGGTAGACTGTTTGGTGATGCTGATACCGATTGCCGGAACTTCATTGACACGACCGATGGAGGTCTGTTCTTTGAGGCCTTCCTCAACGGTGGCAACGTCCTGCAGATAAATCACTTCCCTGGTCGGTAATACGAAGGGAACATGCTTCACTTCATCCAAGTTTTTGAATTCACCGATCGTACGAACGACCAGCTCCTTGGAGCCTTTCTTCACATCACCACTGGGTAAACTGATGTTTTCAGCAGCAAGCATTTGACTGATATCGCTTAATGTAAGACCATAGCCTGCCAATCTTTCCTGATCAAATTTAACGCTGATTTCTTTTTCCGTCCCTCCAAAGCTGGAAGCCGCAGCGACCCCTTCACTTCTTTCGATGGCGGGGATTACTTCATCATCCACAAATGCATTCAACTCTGTCTCTGATAAGTCACCCGACACATAAATCTGGGAAACGGGCATCATCGTCGGATCCATGGTGAGTATCATCGGCTCCGCGGCATTATCCGGCAGATAATCTCCGATCATGTCTACCTTTTCACGCATATCCAGGGATGCAAAATTCATATCGGTGCCATTTTCAAATTCACATAAAACGATCGAACTGCCTTCCATAGAATAGGAATAGATCGCCTTAATATTCTCAACAGTTGCAATCTGCTGTTCCACAGGTCTTGTAACTAAATTCTCTATTTCCGTCGGCGCCGCATTGGGATACTGGATCATGACCATGGCATAAGGAAGTTCCATTCTGGGGTACAGGTCGATGGGCAGCCTGGTAAAGGAGACGGCTCCGAGCACAACAATGATGAGCATTAGCATGATTGTTGAGACGGGACGCATTATTGCTGTTTTTGAAAAATTCATGCGATCACTCCTAATCTATGATGTTGAACTCTGAAGTTTCTTCCAGATAATATTGTCCTTCAATAACGACTATTTCACCGGTTTTGACACCGCTTTTTATTTCGGCAAGCTCTCCGTTGTCCACGCCGACGACGACTTCTTTGAATACAACCTTCTTGCCGTCTTCAATCGTTGTCACAACTGTTTTTCCGGATTTGATCAAAACAGAGCTGGAAGGCAACGCGATTACGTTGGCCGTTTTATCGGATGTAATAATTACCTCGGCAAACATCCCCGGTTTTACAGAAGCACTTGCATTATCCAATGTGACCTTCATCGGGTAGGTTAAAGAACCCGCAGCCGGTGCAGGAGATAAAGCGGTAACGGTGCCGGATAATGGAGTCTCGGATACGGATGTAACGAGAACGTCCACTTTGTCGCCAACTTTGATCTTATTTATGAGGGTTTCTGAAATACTGGTATCGATTTCAAGCTTATCGATATTCGCTATGGTTGCAGCGGCTACGCTCTGTGATGCGATTGCACCGATATCGACATTGATCGAGGTGATATATCCGTCGATGGGGGAGGTGACGATATAATTGCTCATTCCGTCACTGGCGGCTGTATAACTTTCTTTTGCAATTGTAAATGCAGTTTTCGCCTGCTCGTATTGCTGAAGTGAAACAGCACCTTCCTGATACAAGGTCTGCATACGATTCAAATTGACCTGAGCATCATTGTAGGAGGCTTTCGCTTGATTGTAGGAAGTCGCTATTTGTGTTTTGTCCAGCTCGAATAATACGGTACCTTTTGTAACCTTTTGGCCTAATTCAACATAGACATTGGTTACTTCCCCCATTGCTTTTGGTATCAGCGTCACCTCTTCGACAGGTTCGAGCCGGCCTGTCAGCGGCGAGGTGCTCTCTAAAGTAGTGATCGCAGCGGTTGTGACTTTGATATTAATCACGTCACTTGTGACAGCGCTGGTATCCTCCATACGATTTGAAACGATACGGAACGCACCAAAGAGTACAAATACAATGACTACTGCTAAAACGATTTTTTTCTTTCTGCTTAAATTTTTCAAGCTGTCTAATTTCTTTTTGATCATTTTTATTCCCCTTCTGCTATGTAAATATATAATAATTGCGTTTCTGACCGACGGGTCAGAAATACAATTATTATATTACAGAATAAGGGAAATGATGTCAATAAAAATCCGACCCACGAGTCAAAAAAATTTCTTTCATCCCAGGGGCATACTGTTATATAATAGGGGCTACTGAACGACCCACCAAGTAGATAAGGGTTGTTCACGCCGGATTTCATCCGGCAAACACAGCCAAAACCACATAAATTACTGGTTTTGGCTGCGGGTAGCCCTTATTATCGGCGCACTGAACGGCAGGTGATTTATGTCTCTTGATCACCTGCCCATTAAGTGCAAGGGTTTTGGGCTAATTTGATGAAAAACCTTGCACTTAATGAATTCGAAAATGGCTGGAATCGTTAGGAATACTCCATTTTCGAATTGTTCAGTAAGCCCTAAATATAAAAGATAGGAAAAGGGGAGTAATAAAATGACGGTATTATCAAAGAAAAAAATAGCGGAAACGGTTGGAATCCTTGAAGATATGTATCCGGAGGCTGACTGCGAGCTCCGGTTCGGCACCGTGTTTCAGCTGCTGGTTGCCGTAGTGCTGTCGGCACAGACAACGGATAAAAGCGTAAATAAGGTGACGGAAGTCCTTTTCGAGAAGCACCCCGATGCGGAATCCATCGCCGCTATGAACGAAGAAGAACTTCAACAGACCATTAAGCGGATCGGCATGTATAAGACAAAATCAAAAAATGTGCTGAATCTTGCCCGTATCATAAAAGAAGAATATCACGGAGAGGTTCCCGGTGATTATGAAAAGCTGATCCAATTGCCGGGAGTGGGAAGAAAAACAGCCAACGTTGTTCTGGCCAATGGGTTTGGTGAGCAGCGCATTGCGGTGGATACCCATGTGTTTCGGGTTTCTAACCGGATTGGACTGGTGGAGGAGCCGGATGTCCTTAAAACGGAACTAGCCCTTATGAAAGTCCTGCCGAAAAATAAGTGGACACTTATGCACCATGCACTGATCTGGCACGGCAGAAGGGTATGCGATGCAAGGCGCCCGCAATGCGATCATTGCAGACTGAATGAGATCTGTCAATTCCATCTCCGCAATCCGATTGCAGCATTCTTGTAATATCTTCTGCGGACCTGCCGGGTAAAACCATAATCGATAATCATAGGTCTTCCGTCGATTTGCCCCCAGTTGACAGCCCTGCCGAAATCCCAGATCAGTAAGTTGTATTTTTCGGACAGATCTCTTATTTCACTTACCTGATAAAGCTCATTGTTGCTTCTGACACGAAAACATTTCCATACATAGGATATGTCTTTTATACGTTCTGCTTTATCCATTATCAAAAACCGGTAATCGTTTGATACGGTTAAAACTCTGGCAAACAAACCGGAATCGTCAACCAGTGAAATTCTGTATTCTTCCATATTTTGCGCAATTCCCTTTCTGTTTTTTGCAGCCTTGATGACCAGTCCGTTTCCCATATCATAGACGATTCTCCCGGATCCTTTGCCAATATATCGATATTTACCCCTGTTTATATTTATGGATATCTGCCTGAAATAAGCATCCTCAAAATCATCATAATATCGCCGCATGCTTTTACCTCATTTTCGTTTAATAATTTAGGTTTTATTGTATAATATTCAGTAGAGGTCAGTTGTGCTTGAAATTTTGGAAGGAGAAGGGTAAATATGTCAGAGAATAAGGAGAATATGTTAAAAAAGAAGGAAACCGCATTATTGATCATTGACATGCAATACGGCGGAGGGGCTCCCGACGGATCCTTGGTGAAAATGCTGCATGTTGATGTGACAAAACAGGAGGATATCGTCACGCCGATGGTGAAATTAAAAGACTATTTTCGTGATAACGGAATGCTGGTCGTTAACGTAAAAACGGAATATGAAGAGGATTTCAGTGACTGGGCTATGCTCGCCGAACGGTTCGAGGTAAAAAGGTACAGGCATTTTGTGAAAGGCTCAGCCGATGCGGAAATCATTCCGCCCTTGGCTCCTCGGGAGGGGGAAGAGCTGGTCGTTAAAAACAGATGGAATGCTTTTTTCAATACAAATTTAGACGAATTGCTGAAAAGCAAAGAGATCAAAAACCTGGTCATTGTTGGGGCGGCTACGGATGTTTGTGTCCTGGAAACCTGCAGCCATGCCTTTTCCTTAAATTATAACTGTATTGTTCCAATTGAGACCACCGCATCCTTCAATGCGGAACGAAAGAAAATCGGCCTTGAGATCCTTAGTTTTGGAAGAAGTCAAGTTGTTCATGCCGGAGAAGTATATGGAATGCTTGAATAAATGGATCTAAAAATAGATTATGCCCAATCAAAAAAGCAGAAGCTCAAAAGGAACTTCTGCTTTTTTGATCTATCATTAATAAGCAAATACCATATTGCTTATTTTTATGGCCACTTTTTTGGCCAACATGAACGGATTCGTTGTACTGTCATCATAATACCACAGAGCTCCGTTGGTAGGATCAACTCCGTTCAAGGCTTCTTTTGCCGCGTTGATCGAATCAGAATCCGCCGGTTTGTTGATCCAGCCGTTTACTACCGGAGTAAACTGATAATATCCGTTGATCTTTTGATAAATGACGCCGTTGACTGAGTCTGCGAACAGACCGCTGCTGACTCTGCTCATTACAACTGCGCCGACAGCAACTTTTGCTTGATATGGCTCACCTTGTGCTTCGGCCATGATCAGTCTTGACAGCAAATCCAGATCTGCTGTTGAAACAGCGGCCGGCACTGCCAGTCTTTGACCGACATCAAGCTTGTCGGTGTAAATGTTGTTTGCCCTCCTTAAATCAGCAATCGGCATTTTGTACTTTTGTGAAATCAGGAATAGCGTATCTCCTTTTTGCACGGTATAGGTATCGCCGGGAACCTTTAATACTTGTCCGATATTCAATGAGCTGTTTTTAAGATTGTTTTCATTCATTAAATTGGCTACCGTTGTGTGGAATACCTGGCTTACTTTGAATAATGAATCACCGCTGACTGCGGTATAGGTTGCTGTTCCTGGGGTATACGCATAGGAGCTAACAGAAATAAATGCGGACAGGCCAAGGGCAAGACCTGTTGATAAAAGAACGAACTTTACTTTCTTAAATATGTACATTTTTCTCCTCCTTTTGCCTTTCATTTTAATGGAAAAGCTACGGGGAATCCATTGGTAACTCTTTGGAGGATTGGTAATGATAACCAAAATGTGAAAATAGAATTGGCTGCTCCATAAAAAGAGACAAGCTGTTTCGGTACAGCTTGTCCTATTTGTTGAAATGTTGCCTATTCCGGCCCGTTAAATATTAGTTTGCGCCGCAGCATTTTTTATACTTTTTCCCGCTGCCGCACGGACAAGGATCATTTCTTCCCGGCTCTTTTTCTTTTACTACAGTTTTGGATCTTTTATGTTCCTTTGCAATTTCCTGTCTTTGTTCTTCCGTGAGAATGCTGTCCCACTGAGGCAGGGTATACAGGTAGTCCGCTTTCGCTTCCAGCATATTGAAATAGAGCTTTTCGTAATCGATATCCAATTTGATTTCCGAGTCTTCCCCGAAGCTCTTGAAATCTTGTTCCTCTTTCAGACTGGTATTGATACCGTCGAGAAAACCCATAAAGATGACCGGATCTGCTTCGTATTTTTCTGCGAGTTCCTTGAAGATCCCGGTTATCTCATTCTTCGGCTGATCCAGAATTCCGCTGTAGATTCTTTTCTCGGTAGAACTGTATTTCTCCCAGAATGCTGCAAAGGATTCATCGGTCTGGTTATCAATGAGATCCTGCCACTGTTCATATAAAGTCATTGTGTTTCCTCCAATCGCACTACATTACTCTGATAATGCTTTTAATTTCGCTGGCAAATTTTGATGAACCGATCTTATCCAATGCCTCATCCAGTCTTGATCTTGTGACCTCATGAAGAATGAAGACAAGAGGTACCTCTCTGCTTTCATTTGTATCCTTTGACAGCTGAAGTACGGAATCAATGCCGATACCGTATGCTCCCAAGGTTGTGGATATGCTGCCCAGTACTCCGGGTACGTCCTTGACCATCATATTGACATAGTATTTGTTCTGGCCTTCACCGACATACCGCAGCATTTTAACTGCCTTTGATTCCGCGTAATGATCAAAGGCTGCGCCTTTTGCAATGGCTCTTGATATCTCGATCACATCACCCATTACGGCACTTCCCGTAGGCAGTGGGCCTGCGCCTTTTCCGTAAAACATCAGGTCATCCACAGCATTGCCCGTAACAAAGATCGCATTGAACTCGTTGCTCACGGATGCAAGAGGGTGATCCTTGGGAACAAAGGCGGGCTGCACATGGCATTCCAGCTGGTTTCCAACTCTTTTGGCTGTTGCCAGAAGTTTGATCTTGTATCCGAACTGGTCGGCAAGCTTGATGTCGCTCTTTGTGATCTTCGTAATTCCCGTCGTAGGGATTTCATCCGGCGCGACCCGGATTCCAAATACAAGGGAGATGAGGATGGAAAGCTTGTTTGCCACATCGTAACCTTCCACATCTGCAGTCGGATCCGCCTCGGCGAAGCCCTTTTCCTGTGCTACCAAAAGAACGTCGGAATAATTCAGTCCGTATTCCGTCATCTGAGTCAGGATATAGTTTGTAGTACCGTTGACGATACCCAGAATTTCTTCAAATTCGTTTGCCAGCAAGGCTGTGGTCAGGGCGTTTAAAATCGGGATACCGCCGCCAACGCTTGCCTCATAACGGAACATGACCTGATTTCGCTTTGCAGCATCCATAAATGCGTCAAAGTTTGCAGCAACTGCCGCTTTGTTGGCTGTTACAACATGCTTTTTATTCTCCAAAGCCTTTAACATAAAACTGCTGGCCGGTTCAATCCCGCCGAGCAGTTCAATGACAATATCAATGGACGGATCGAGAAAGATATCGTCAGGATTTTGTGTAAATTGGTCAAGCGAAACCGTAATATCCCTTTTACGGTTAATATCTTTTTCGAGTATTTTTGTTATCTCTATAGAAACTCCTGTAGTAGACTCAATTTGCTTTCGGTTCATTTCTAATGTCTTGTAAGTTCCGGTACCGATATTACCGAGTCCGAGAAGTCCGACTTTTATGGTTTTCATAACAACAACCTCCTATACTAGCTCGCCCAATTTGTGAAACAAATTGAACGGCGAACTTATGCAACAAAATCAAAAATCATCTATGATTTATAGATTTTGACTGCTATTTTCAACGTATTTAGGTATTATAATATATAATTGTAAAATTGTCTTTAAAAAATTGCAAAAATTTATTATGATGTATTAGGAGTTACTTTAGAAACCATTGATAGAGGTGATCAGAATTGACAATACATATTGTACTCATTGAGCCTGAAATTCCGCCCAACACCGGCAATATTGCAAGATCCTGCGCTGCCACCGGTGCAAAACTGCACTTGGTTAAGCCATTGGGGTTTTCCATCGATGACAAGACATTAAAAAGAGCCGGACTCGACTATTGGCCATTTGTTGATTTGGAAGTGCATGAAAGTTTGGAGGAATTTCTTGAAAAATATAAAGACATGCCCATGTATTTGGCAACAACCAAAGGAATCAGGAGGCATTCGGATGTTTCCTATGAGGAAAATGCCATGCTTCTGTTTGGTAAGGAGACGGCAGGACTTCCGAGATCTTTGATTGAAAAATATAAAGACAGGACAATCCGGATTCCCATGAGCAAGGATACAAGATTGCGTTCGTTGAACCTTTCCAATTCTGCAAGCATTGTTCTTTTTGAAGCGCTCAGGCAGCAAAACTTCCCCAATTTAGAATAATATATAATAATCGTATGATAATTTAATCGTATGATAATTTAGTTGTTAAATTTTTATTAAATTGATAAAAAGTTTAGCACAAAATGATATAGTTATGGTATAATGATGAAGAGGTTTGAGAAAACCTCTCATAATGAGGTACATTATGAGACTAGGGTACGACTTGACAATTGAACAATCTCAGAAACTGGTGATGACACCGGAACTCATCCAAGCGATCCAAATCCTGCAGTTCAATACACAGGAGCTGGAGAACTATGTGGAAGAGCAACTACTTACCAATCCGATTCTGGAAATACAGACTGTCCCTCCTTCTGAAGGGGAAAGTGAAAAATCCAGCGACGATTTTCCGGCTAAAAATGAAGATTTTCAGCCAAGTCAGGATTTTGAGCCGAAATTTGAGTCAAAGGAGAATACCGAATTTGACTGGGCAGAGCATTTCAAAGAAAAGGAATATGACGACATCAGCTACAAGCAGTGGGATTATAATTCAGAGAAAAGCGATTATACGTATGAACAGTTCGCCTCTTCTGAAATCACACTGACGGAGCATTTGATGTTTCAGCTGCAGTTCGCGCCGATCAAGCACAGCTGCAGGAACATAGGAAGATACATCATCGAATCTCTTGATGAAAACGGCTATATGACCTTGAGCCTGGAAGAGATTGCCGAAGAAATGGGCGTTGGCCAGGAAAAGGTTCAGGTCGTTCTAAGTGCGATTCAGGGCTTTGAACCGGTCGGCATTGGAGCCAGAAATCTGAAAGAATGCCTGCTGATACAGCTTGCTCATCAGGGAAACGATAATCCGCTGATCACAGAAGTGGTCAACTGCTATTTGGAGGACATTGCCGGCAACCGATTGAATAATATCGCAAAGGCGCTCAATGTAACCGTAAAGGAAATCCAAGTTATCAGCGATATTATTAAAGGACTTGAGCCAAAGCCGGGCAGACAATTCGGATCCTCCAGTGAAACAAGATATATCGTTCCCGATGTGACTGTGGAAAAGGTGGATGGGGAATATATTGTATCCGTCAATGAGAGCAGTGCGCCTAGACTGACCATCAGTCATTATTATCAAAAGATGCTGGTGGATTCCGACAAGGAATCCAATATCTCAAAGTTTCTGACCGGCAGATTGAATTCAGCATTATGGCTCATCAAGAGCATCGAGCAGAGAAGGCAGACCATCTTCAATGTGGTCAGCGCCGTTGTGAAATATCAGATCGATTTTTTCGAGGAAGGCTCAAAGCATTTGAGGACACTGACTTTGAAGCAGATTGCTGACGAAGTGGGAATTCACGAATCGACGGTCAGCCGTTCCATCAACGGAAAATATATGCAGAGCCCGCGTGGACTATTTGAAATCAAATTTTTCTTTACAAGCGGCGTTTCGGATAACAGCGGAGAGGGTATTGCATCAGAAAGCATAAAAACATTTATCAAGGAAATAGTAGAGAAGGAAGACCCGAAAGCGCCGCTCTCCGATCAGACGATGGTTGAGATCCTGGCGGAAAGAGGGATCGAAATTTCAAGAAGAACGGTAGCAAAATACAGAGATGAGATGAACCTGCCGTCTTCATCCAAGCGGAAAAGGTTTTAGTTGATTCTCTATAATAAATTAAATTTGTATCCACAAAAAATTATTATATATATTTAGGAGGAATTACTATGAAAACAAAAGTTGGAATCAATGGATTTGGAAGAATCGGAAGAAACGCATTTAAGGCTGCATTAGCGAAAAACGCAGATTTTGAAATAGTCGCAATCAATGATATCACGAATCCTGCTACTTTAGCACACCTTTTGAAATATGACAGCTGTTTCGGCCATTTTAAAGGTACCGTTGAAGCAAAAGCGGATGCTATCGTTGTAAACGGAAAAGAAATAAAAATTCTTGCAGTCAGAAATCCTGAAGATCTACCTTGGAAGGAAATGGGCGTTGAAGTCGTTTTAGAATCTACCGGACTCTTCACCAAAAAGGCAGATGCGGAAAAGCATATCAAGGCAGGTGCGAAAAAGGTCATCATTTCCGCACCTGCAACAGATGAAGATATCACCATCGTCATGGGCGTTAACGAGGACAAGTATGATCCTCAAAACCATCACGTATTATCGAATGCTTCCTGCACAACGAATTGCCTTGCACCATTCGCAAAGGTTATCGATCAGGAATTTGGTATCGTACGAGGACTTATGACTACGATTCACTCCTATACCAACGATCAGAGAATTCTGGACCTGCCTCACTCGGATTTAAGAAGAGCAAGAGCAGCAGCAGTTTCTATTATCCCTACAACAACCGGTGCTGCAAAGGCAGTCTCCCTGGTGCTTCCACAGCTTAAGGGCAAACTGAACGGTATGGCTATGCGTGTTCCGACACCTGCGGTTTCTGTAGTTGATATCGTATTTGAAGTGAAAAAGAATACTACAAAAGAAGAAGTAAACGCTGCTTTAAAGAAGGCTGCTGACGGCGAAATGAAGGGTATCCTGGGATATACCGAAGAACCGCTGGTATCCATCGACTTTAAAGAAGATGAAAGATCCTCCATCATCGACGCATTGTCCACCATGGTTCTGGAAGGCAACATGGTTAAGGTTCTTTCCTGGTATGACAATTAATGGGGTTATTCCAACAGAGCAGTCGACCTTATGGAATATGTAATCAAGAAAGATCTGTAAGAAGATGAAAAAGACAGTAAGAGACATTGATACAAAGGGCAAAAAAGTGATCGTTCGATGTGATTTTAACGTTCCTCAGAATAAAGATGGCAAAATCACGGACGATATCCGTATCACGAGCGCCCTGCCTACAATCAGCTATCTGATTGAACAAGGGGCTAAGGTGATTCTCATGTCTCATCTGGGAAGACCAGACGGCGAAGCAAACATGAAGTACACCTTAAAACCTGTGGCCGACAGACTTTCCGAACTACTGGGGAAAAGGGTTTTATTCATCAGTTCGCCGGAAGTCGTAAATGAACAAGTACCGAGCGCCGGAACAGTACTGGCCGACGGAGACGT
>CAZTEH010000036.1:0-33278 GCA_964612345.1 uncultured Oscillospiraceae bacterium
CAGTAAATCCGTTCATTTTTGAAAAAAATTATTAAAATCCGATCCGAACCGGCCGGTAGCAATTCTCCATACCTTTAAAGTCAATCGTATCACAGCTTAAGTTATATGAAAAGCATGCTTTCAAGCCGATCATCAGAAATACAATTTCTTCTTTTTCGCTTGTGCCATACAAAATTAAAGGAATGAACCTTATTTCGTATAAGGCTCATTCCCCTAATGTTATCGAATCAAATTCTGCGCTGCGAATTCTTTCCTATTGAGCTTGACAATTGCCGCCGCATTGGCCGAAACCTCTTGCACCTTGTCCATTGCCTTGCATACCGCCAAACCCAGCGCCCATTCCTTGGCCGATTCTGGCTGTGCCCGTGCCGTCACAATTGGTTTGATTATTTTCTATTGCTGCTGCTATTTCATCTGCTCTCTCCTGTGTCATTCGTCCATCTGCAACTTTTTCTGCTAAAACATCTTTTTTGATTTGCAGCATCTCAGCCTGATACTCTTCCAGCTGCCCCGCATCATTTGCTAATGTTCCATAGGTTTTTCCGGTCTCAGATCTTTCAGCTATTACATCTTCAACTGTTTTCCCTGTTAATCCGGCCACAGCCTCCGCGGGTGTGCCATAAGAGGAAGCTGCAAATGCGGTGACTGTTGTAGCGCCAACTAACATCACCATAGCTCCAACCATAATAAATCTCTTAATTTTCTTCATTTTAATGACCTCCATATTTCTATTGAATAATTACAAGCGAATTGCCTGCTATGATGATAGACTAACGAAAAAGTATGGCGAAAATATGTTTTTGAATTTATAAATTTATGTCATTTAAATTTGGTTCGAAACTTTATCCTTTCATAATATCCATTCTAAGTGAATTCTCATAAATTTCCTGTTTCTCCTCTTGGGATAACACCTTTTCAGTAAAATATGCGATTACAGCGATTCCGGCAATGTCCAATAGGAGACGTATCACTGTAAATTTGATCCCAAGTGCTGATGCTTCAAACAGCAGCAGAGGTACCTTCGTTGTCGACCAGGCCCCTATCATGATGAATACGTTCGAAAGTTTGCTGCCCTTTCTCAAGAGTACTCCGGCAACCGGAAATGCTCCGTAAAGCGGGCCGGCAGCGGCAGAACCAATGAAGAACGCCAGTAAAACACCTACCATTCCCGAGCCTTGTCCCATAAATCTGACCATCGTTTCCCTCTTCACCCAGACATCCAGGAGCCCAAGCAGAATAAAGATGGGCGGGATCACAGCGAGCATATCGATCAGGTTTGCCCTTGTCAAATCCAATGATTTCATACCGATTTCCGGCCAAATAAAAGCAATGGCAATATTCACTGCTGCAAGCAGTAAAAATACACGATATCTTTTTAAAAATCTTCTCATAGCACAACCCCCATTACCAATGCGACAATTAGTGAAAAGACAAGTGCTGCCGCATTTCGGGCAATCGTAGCTTTTATTCCAAAAAATTGTTTTTCAAGCGGCATCGTGACGATACCCACCATCATCAGCGTGGATACAAACGCTGCAATCTGCATGTATCCCGCTCCATTATGAAGCAAGGCGGCTGCCAACGGGAATGCAACGAAGCCGGGAATCAAAGTGACGGATCCAATGGCTGCAGCGATCAGAACACCGATCCACCCCGATTCGCTTCCCAAAACCGATGAGATCTGTTCCGGAGTCAGAATAGCCAGCATGACTCCAATTATAACCAGGATCGCGAGAAGCTGCGGTAAAATATTCTCAAAAGACTTCCATGATTTCTTTAATGCAAGCCTTGTCTTTTCCCTGCTTTTCCAAAATGACAATGCAAGTCCCAGCATTGCAAGTGCATAAAAAGTAACGGTCATACGCAAATCTCCTTTATCATTAACATCAACTTATACTAATATACCCGAACTTCGTATGAATTCACCGTAACAATGTCACATTTTTCTCCTTTTGTTTTTCCAGCATTTCTTGTGGCGTAAAGATCGCTTGGATTCCACTCTTCACCAATAACGAACATATTGTAAATAGCAGGTTGGAGGTAAAAATCAGTGGGGAAAATTTCGATTATTTTTGGGTATTTTCCTGTGTTAGACTGCGCCCATGCTGGGCGCACATAAAAAGGGATATCAATTTGTTTTTGATATCCCTTTTACGATTATTTATTTATCTCTTTCCAATGAACCTGATTCATCAATGGGTGCCTCAATTTGATAGCACCCTTACAGGGGCACTCCATAACACAGCATCCACAATACCAGCATTCTCCAGGGTATTGAACAATAGGTGGTTTCCCTTTTTCCGGATTTGGAATAAATAAGTCAACTTCACAGGTGTTTACGCATTGATTGCAGCCAATACATAGTTCAGGATCGATAACGATAGGATCCGCTGCCGGTGTTTCCGGCGTCACGTAGGCCTTTTTATCAACCATTATTTTCCACCCCCTATATATGCCTTGTTATGCTCTTCATAGTTTTCACTCAATGAGCCATAATAGTCCAGTGGATACGCACCGGTTTCAACACGGCCATTATTCTGCCTTACTGTAATAAATTTTCTATCCGCTTCCGGATCAATCTCAGGGTAATCGGCTCTGTTAAAACTCAACATCCTGGAGCTTGATTTTCTTGACAAGCAGGCATTCATGATCAGCTGGGCTACTGTCAAGATATCATAAACTTCAAGCGTACGTATTAACTCATGCGGATTCCTGGCATAAGCCTTTGGAAGTGAATTGGCCTCGATATCATTTAACACGTTAAGGCCGGTTTCTAAAAGTTCTTCCCTTTTCACATCACCACAATAATTCTGCATTATCTTGGATATCGCCATGTTTAATTCTTTCCATCCTATGCCATCATTGTTTTCCAGTGGTGCATATACGCGAGTCTTTTCTGATTCTATCTGCTTTTCGTCAACTTCTATATGCATGATCTCTTTCGCATAATCTGCAGCATGCCTTCCGGCATAATGTCCGGTTGCAGCAGCATGACCATGGCAGTCTGATGCAAATAGCTGATCACCGGAAGCATAAAGGCCTTCCAGGTTGGTTTTTAATTCCCAATCATTGAATACACCACCAGGCAATCCAAACAGCTGTCTTTCGTTTGGCAGGAACTCTGCGGACATCCAGCCATTTCCATAGCTTTGCAACTGATGTTTTTCAGGGTCAAATCCCGATTCAGTATAGTTCTGTAAAATAGGAACGCTTGTCTTTCCTTCTTGGCCGACCATCAATCCCCAAATTGCTTTCCGTTCTAGTTCTGGCATTTTGGATAAGTCGGAATAGAAGGGTAATTTATATCCCATTTCTAATAGCTTTTCTGTCGGCAGTATTTCAGGCCCAAGGATATCATAATTTGGATTATCTATGGTTCCTCCCATTAAGAAAAATTTCTGTCCGGGAGCAGGTCTGTGGCGCTCTCCAAAGCTTTTTAAAACATTGCCGTCACGATCAACATAAGGAATTTCTCTGCCATTGTCATCTACCATTGTGCATGCATACCAAGTGTTATGATTGTTTCCCGCACCATATGCAGGATAGCTTCGCCCTGCTGCTGAATACTGTGCACGAATTGATTTTTCCATCATGCAAAACTCAACGCCGGCTCTCCATCCCATCGCATGGCCATCTCCGGTACATTGTGGCGGACGAAATTCGCTTAATCCCGGCAACCCCGCTGAGAAAAGCCAAACACGGGCAGGTCTAGACATTGCTAAAATAGTAGCCTTTGCTTTAAAAACGGTAAATTTACCCGTACGCCCGTTGATGCCGGTAGCGCCTATGACGCGTCCGCCCTGTTTTCCGTTTTCTGTCAGAAGGCTCGTTGCCATGGTATGTTCCACAATACGAACACCAAGTCTTTTTAGTTCATTATGTAAAGCCGGCTTGAATGTTGTACCCCAGACTCTTAATGTATATTTGTTTTCATAATCGTAAGCGAAAAGCAACTTTGTGTCTTCATCTCTAAAGGCTGCGCCTTTAAATTCATCCTCCATATCTCTGACTTTCCCGCCCATTTCCTCCATATCCAGAATTCGATCATACCCTTCAAGGCATTCAATATAATGGGATATCCCATTATTATAACCGTCCTGGTCATTTATAAATGCCTCGGTAAGTTCCTCCGGCGTTACTTTAGAGCATGGATTTGTCGCCGCAGATTCCCAGTGATCACAACCAGATCCATTCGCCCCACTTCTTTTCAAAGCACCTTTTTCAACGATTACAACTTTCTGGCCTTCCTTGGCTGCAGCAATAGCAGCCCAGCATCCGGCAATTCCCCCGCCTAATACGAGTACATCCGCCGTAATTCGTTCTTCTTTGTCCCATTCGCAAGGATATGGCCATTCTCTTTCATACATAAGTAGTCCCTCTTTCAATTATATTAACGCAATTATAATGAATTGTAAGTGCATTTTGCTTTTTAGTTGGGAATGCTTTGTATATTTTTCTTATCCAGTTTGCTGATTACAACAAGAACGACCAGCGAAACTGCATATGCATAAAATAAGCCCATATCAGGATTGACCCAGCCATTAAGCGGACCAGGGATTCCGGCGAGGAAGCAAGAAACACCGATCACTCCCCCAACTATCATTGCGCCAAAGCACCCCTTTGTCGTGGCACCAGGATATAGAATTCCGGCCAATAGAGGTACCAGCATACTTCCCATATAAGGGTAGTTGAACAAAATAATTGCATCGAGGATACTGGTCATCTTCATCGCAAACCCGATACCAGCGATGCTTGCAAGGATTACAGTCCATACGGCAACTGTTTTTGCATGAGGAAGTTCGTCAAATTTAACATCCGGGTGCAGAATTTTGTTATAGAAATCTCTGGAGAAAGATGCACTAAGGCATAGCAAAAGACCATTTCCGGATGACATACATGCTCCCAGAGCAGCTGCAATAACAATACCTGCCAGTACCGGACTCATTGTAGATGCAATTGTATTTGCAAAGACGCCGTCTGTTACTGTTGGGAAGAGAACGTGCCCGCCAACACCAATCGCGGATGCAAAGATACCAAATATAATTGCAATAATTCCTCCGTAAATCATACCCCACTTTGCTGTCTCCGCATCTTTTGCAGATTGATATCTCATATACGCATCATAAGATACAGCAATGGCTACTAAAAAAGGTGTTACTAAATAAATAAACTTTGTAAACATTCCATCCGGAATAAATGGAGTTAAGAAAAGACTACTAACCGAAACCCCGGCATCTGCTACGTTCATCATAACGACAATAGCAGCGAGTGGGATGCCTACCATCATAATACCTACATGGATCAAATCCCCCATTATTACAGCCCACATTCCTCCGATAGAGCTATATATAAGAATTACTACTGCGCAGGCAATGACACCCATATAGAAAGGTACGCCAAAGGCTGCTAAAATACTTCCGGCGGCTAGCAGCTGCGCTACGAAGATTCCAAGCAAGCTGGGAACATTACTTAACCACGCCCAAAATCGAACAGCCTTATATTTTCCAAAGCGACTTTCAAAATAGTCGATTGGAACGATACCGTCAAGCTGTCTCAATTTTTTGGCAACAAAGATACCGCCAACAATACATCCCAAACCACATCCTAAGGCATAATACATTCCAGGCCATAAACCGAAGTTTGCACCGTTTGAAGCACCTCCCAGCACAATGCCCGCACCGACCTGAACAGCTGCAACCGTTGTTGCCGTCATAAGCACACCGACTTTTCTACCTGCTACAAGAAAATCAGAGACATTCTTATTTCTTTTCTTAGCCCAAAAGCCAACACAAATTAAAATAACAAAATATGCCAAACAGAAAATGATTACAGTTGTATTTTTTTCGCCCATTATTATCACCCTTTCACTTAATTATTAATAGTAAAATCCATTAGTTAAATAATATCACCTGATTTTGCATATTGCAACATGTTTTTTATATCGTGCATCATGCATAGTTTTTGACAAATTGCTTTTATTCGATAAAAATCACGACCATACGCAAAATTTGGCATTTATGATTTGTTATTATTGCAATTTTACTTTAAAATCTACTATAATGAATATAAATATAAATATGGTTTTTTTAAATAAATGAAAATACTTTTAATCCTTCGGAAAAATAATATAAAAATCAGAAGAGGAAAATAATGAAAGATTTAATGAAAATGACTTTGGCTGAACAAATTTATACAATCCTAAGAGATGACATTATCAATCAAACAATAAAGGGCGGTGAAAAGCTTACCCTGAAAGCCCTCCAAAAGAGATTCGACATCAGTTCAACGCCGATACGGGATGCGATGAATAGGCTGAGTCAGGAGGGTTTGATTGACCATGTGACAAATGTAGGTGCAAAAGTTGTCGATCTCAGTTTAGATGACATCCGTGAAATATATGATCTTTGCAGAATATTGGATGTCGCTGCATTTAAACTTGCCTTATCCAGTGAAAAGTTAAACGAATTTACGGCTATGCTCTCCGAGTCGGTAAGATTACAGGACGAAGCTCTTAGTTCTGAAAACCTGAACGATTTCAGGGACCATTCCGATAATTTCCATGATATTTTTTTCCAATTTGCCGACAATTCCAGATTATACGGTGCTTCACTTAAAATAAGGAGTCAATTGAGTATTCTTACAAATAAATATCAAAACTTTTCTATTTCAAAATCTGTTGTTTTTAAAGAACACAAAGAAATAGCAGCCGCTGTTGCAAATAAAGAGCTCGAAAAGGCCGAGTCTTTGTTATTGATACACTTTGACCATTCAAAGAGCTACATGATGAAAAATATCCCAACCAAAGCTTAATAAATTAACGGAAAAATCTTCCTTTCTGTATATAACAGTCAGGAAGATTTTTATATCATCAGAATTTAATTGTATTCTTTCGAGAGCTTCTCAAAGGCGGTCAGTGAATTAATGATTTGTTCCGTCTTAACGCAGTAAGCAATTCTCACATAACCGGGGCTTCCAAAATCATCTCCTGGAACCAGCAGCAATTCATATTTCTTTGCTTTTTCACAAAATATATTTGCATCCGGCTCCATTGCCTCGACAAACAGGTAGAACGCTCCATCCGGGCGGATGCAATGAAAACCCAGTCTTGTCAGCTCATCAAATAAAATATCCCGATTCTTCTTGTATATAGAGATGTCCGCCGTTTCGTCAATACATTTCGCTATAACTTTCTGAAATAAACTTGGTGCACATACATAACCCAGTGATCTGCCTGCTCCGCAAACTGCCGCGTAGGTATCTTCCGGATTCTGCATTCTGTTTGAAACTGCAATATATCCAATTCGTTCTCCCGGAATAGAAAGGGATTTACTAAAGGAATAGCAAACAAATGTATTATCATAATAATTAATTAAATATGGCACTTCAATATCATCATAAACAAGTTCCCGGTATGGTTCATCAGAAATCAAATAAATGGGATGCCCAAATTCCAGAGATTTATTGTTCATGACCTCGCAGAGTTTACTGATTGTATCTTCTGAAAGTACAACTCCGGAAGGATTATTTGGAGAGTTTATAATAACTGCTTTCGTTTTTTCCGTTATCGCCTTCTCAAATTTTCGAACATCCACCTGAAAACTTTTTTCATCTGAACTAACGACAACAATTTTTGCACCTGCTGCTTCAATGAAAATTTTATATTCCGGGAAATACGGTGTGAATATAATAATCTCATCGTCGGGAAGTGCGACTGCTTTGATACTAATTGTCAACGAGGCTGCTGCACCGACCGTTATGTAGATATTATCGGCCGCCAATCCGGTTCCAAACTTGCGGTTAATGTGATCTGCAATAATATTTCTTACACTATAATCGCCTTGTGCGGAGGTATACCCATGAAGCAGTACAGGATCTTCTTTCTCCAATAAATCAGCAATCGTTTCATTAACACATTCCGGTGCCGGAACATTGGGATTGCCTATGCTAAAGTCAAAAATGCTTTCCTTCCCGCTTTCTTCTGCACGTTTTTTCCCGTATTCAAATATTTCCCGTATCACTGACCTCTTTTTCCCAAGCATCATCATTTTTTCTGAAATCATTTTATACCTCCTCATATTTCAAATGCTAGACAAAGTACTCCACATCTTCTTTATAATGATCAACATACTCACTGATGCCCTCTTCACCCCTTAGGATCCTCAAGGTACCGAACGCTAAAGATTCCAGCTCGTTCTCACCGGGCATAATAAGTACCGGTGCAATAAACTCTACTCTCTTTTTTATCATTCCGGTAAGCATTTCTGAATATGCAATCCCACCCGTAAGAATGATTGAGTCAATTTTTCCGTCAATCGTCGGTGACAGTTCTCCTATGCCTTTCGCTATTTGATAAGCTTGCGCTTCATAAATCAGTTTTGCATGCTCATTGCCTTGACTTATCATCTCTTCTATTTCTCTGCAGTCATGGGTACCAAGATGAGCCTTAAGACCTCCCATACCCCTGAGTTTTTTCTTTAATTCGTTTTTGTTGTATTCCCCACTATAGCACATGTCGACAACATACTGCAACGGTATGGAGCCTGCCCGTTCCGGAGAAAAAGGTCCCCCATCATCCTCTATTGCATCTACAATTCTGCCATGCTGATGAGCAGAAATAGAAATTCCACCACCCAGATGTGCAATGACAAAGTTCATATCTTCGTACTTGCTCCCCATATCCAGTGCTGCTTTCCTGGCAGTCGCCTTTGTATTTAAAACATGACAAAACGGCTGCCTTATGATTTCGGGCACACCTGTGATTTTAGCAACTTCCCTCATTTCATCCGAAGATACCGCATCGTATATATATGCGGATATCCCTGAAGGCTTTGCCACAGCTTCTGCGAGAAGTGCACCCAAGTTTGAGGCATGCTTTGGTATTGGTCCTCTGATGATTCTCTTCTTCATATCCTCATTAACAAGGTAGCCGCCCGCATGAACGGGAGGCAGCATTCCGCCCCTGCCCACTACCGCAGACAATAAATTGGAATCAAAAGCATTGTCTGCAAGTGTCTTATTCACTAAGACCTTCCTCATCTCAAACTCATCCTTTAAGCTCTTGCATGCGGCAATATCTGCGGGGCTATGATCGATTGACTGTGCAAACAGCTTTTCATCATTTTTATAAACAGCAATTTTTGTCGATGTCGAACCCGGATTGATTGCCAATACATAATAATCCATATCCGTTTTTCCTTTCACATTATTCTAATTTTTTTTAAGACTCAAAAGAATCCCTAATGCAATCGATAAAGATGCCGCCATTACGATCTGGTATTCCCCCGGCAGCATAAAGCTTATTGTATGCGCCGGAATCCAGAAGCAAGGAATGGTTAATGCAATAGTAAACCCAATTAAAGTTTTAAAATCGATATTTTGTACCACACTTTTAAGAGATATCTGCCTTTCACCATTATATTTCATAGTGATTGCAGTATCGGTAATTTTGTGAAATATCATCATAGTCGGAGCAAAAGTAGCATTCATCAATAGGCTGCAAAGGAAAGCAGGCCCAAAGCGTCCCGAAATACCCGGAATCAAGCCTAATTCAATAATATATGCAACACCGCCGGAATACACTTTAAACATAAGCGCGATCACGATGCCAAGAAAACCCCATATGCAAGCTCTGGCTGCTACCCCTGAGGGAAAACACCATGTTTTTTTTGTTAATCGTATGGCAAATAACTCACCTACTGTTGCCAGCAAGGAAAATTTAACAAATCCCATTATAAATGGATGTGCTGCAGTCGCTGCTTTAAATAGTTCCCTCGATAGCGGAATTACCAGGACCAGTATAAAAACCACCAGAACAACAATGCAAAACAGCATCGGCCCTATATTCTTCTTGTTCGTTTTCATGATATTCTCTTCCATACATCTACACGAATCCTTTTCCTACTTCCAGCGCCTTAAGGTTTAACTCGGCAAAAGCCGGTTTTACGTTCTCCTTAATGATTTTATACCAGTTTATATTTTCCAGATCCATAAGCTTAATAATGGTTCCCAGAAGAATGATGTTCATTACCTTTATATTTCCCAACTTGATTGCTTCAGCGCTTGCATCAATAACGGTTGTGTCCGCTTTACTCTTCAGTTCATCGAGGATATCGTCGGGATAAATGCATTTTCCCATTGTTACTGGCATAGGATTGATCTCATAATTATTTACGACTACTTTCCCATCAGGTTTCAGATATTTTAACCATCTTAAGGCTTCCATTTCTTCGAAAGATACCAAAACATCAGCTCCACCCTCTTCGATAACAGGCGAGTACACTTCTTCTCCATACCTTACTTGGGAGGAAACAGAACCACCTCTCTGCGACATCCCATGAATTTCACTCATTTTTACATCATAGCCTGCTTCCATAAGGCCCTGCGTCAAAAGCTTGCTTGCAAGGATTGTCCCCTGTCCCCCGACACCGACTAACAGTATACACTTGATCATTTACTTTTCCTCCTTTACAATGGCCTTTTTCGCGCAGAGCTGAGTGCATATACCACAGCCAACACACTGCGGATTATCAATTACTGCCTTCTTTGCAACAGGGTCAACAGAAAGTGCCGGACAGCCGGCTTTTAAACAGAGTTTGCATCCCATGCACAGATCCGCCTCAACTTTGCACTTCGTTTGAAATACATCTTCAAATTCGTCCCGGTCCTGCGTTGAGAGCTTCTTGAGTACACACGGCCATCTTGTAATAATCACAGAAGGTTCATCCATCTGCAGTGCCCAATCCAACGTTTCTTTTACTGCCGTCAGATCATTGGGATTTATTGTTCTCACGTTCTTTGCTCCTAAAGCCTTCACAATCGCTTCAATATCCATGACAGGAGCATCTGAAAGATCCGCATGACGACCGGATCCGGGATTTTCCTGATGGCCGGTCATACCTGTAATTCTATTGTCCAAAATAATGTTGACAGTCTTGCTCTGGTTGTATAGAACTTCAATCAAAGAGTTAATTCCCGTGTGGAAAAATGTTGAGTCACCGAGAACAGAAACAACTCTCTTATCCTCTTTTTTTATGTCAAAGGCGATTTGTGCTCCATGTCCTGTGGAGAAGCTTGCACCCATGCAAATGTTAAAATCCATGGCATTGTAAGGTTCTGCAAATCCCAAGGTATAGCAGCCAATATCTCCCGCAACTACAACGTTTTTTCTCCTGCCTAATTCATAGAATATCCCTCTGTGAGGGCAGCCTGCACAAAGTGTGGGAGGTCTTGCTATCACTTTACTTTCATCATAGCTGATTGTAGGCATTTCTTGACCATGCAGTGATTTTCTTATCACATCCGGTGTCAATTCACCATATGGTGGGAAAGTATCTTTACCGTGAGGCTTATATCCCAGCATCTTTACTCTATCCTCAATATATGGGTCGTTTTCTTCCAAAACATAAATCGTATCCAACCCATTGCAGAATTCAGAAATCAGTTTATCCGGAAGTGGATTTGTAAAGCCCAGCTTAAGGTAATTTACTTCATCTCCAAAAACCTCTCTTGCATAGCAATAGCATTCTCCCGATGCAATGACCCCGGTTTTCTTTTTATTATCATATATTCTGTTAAACGGAGAGTTATCTGAATAGTCGGCAAGCGTATTCATTCGTTGTTCAACCCTTTTTCTCATCTCTCTCGCAAAGGCCGGCACTGTCAGGTACTTTTTCACATCTTTTTTATAGTCCGCAAATTCAACCTCTGTTCTGTCTCCGCATTCAACAATGCCTTTCGAATGGCAGACTCTTGTCGTCATTCTGATGAGGACGGGTGTATCATTCGCCTCACTGAACGCAAAGGCCGTCTTCATCATATTCTTTGCTTCCTGGCTCGTTGCAGGCTCCAGCATAGGAATTTTCGCAGCCTTGGCATAATTTCTGTTGTCCTGCTCATTCTGCGAAGAATGCTGTCCGGGTTCATCCGCAGTGACAACTACAAAACCGCCATTAACGCCTGTATAAGCATATGTAAAAAGCGGATCGGCTGCAACATTCAGGCCCACATGCTTCATGGATGCCATCGATCTTAATCCTGCGATCGAAGCACCGATTGCGGCTTCCATTGCAACCTTCTCGTTCGGTGCCCATTCTGATTTTACTTCCCTACGTTCTGTCAAGTTTTCTAATATTTCTGTACTTGGCGTCCCCGGATATGCAGAAGCGAATTTAACACCTGCTTCCCATGCTCCTTGTACTAACGCTTCATTTCCGGTCATTAATTTCTTCATTAACTCCTCCTCCTCAGTTATACAATTTACTTGTTTATGCCCAATTCCAGCAGCTGTTTACGAAACTGCACATGCCAGAATTATAGAATTTAGTTTTCCTTCTGAATTTTCAGCACGGGAAGTCATTACAATCGGACTTTTCGCTCCTAAAATTATTCCTGCCATCTTTGCATTTGCACAGTAAATCAGAGTCTTGCCGATCATATTGCCGGCATCGATGTTTGGAACAATAAAAACGTCTGTTTCTCCGCTAATTTCACTTTTAATACCTTTATGGAAAGCTGCTTCTTTGCTGAGAGCTACGTCCAAAGAGATAGGTCCTTCCATTATGCATTGCAAAAGTTCTCCACGCTTACTCATATCAACTAATTCTGCAGCATCCACCGTAGAAGTCATCTTAGGGTTTACCGCTTCATTTGCCGTCAAAATTGCTACCTTTGGTATTTCAATTCCTATTTTCTTAAGTGCCTCCAGGCTGTTATCAATAATAGCTTTTTTCGCCATTAAATCCGGATACATATTCATCCCACCGTCTGAATGAAACTGTAACTTATGGTAACTCGGAACTTCAAATACAGCCAAATGGCTTAATGTCTTTCCGGCTTTCAGGCCTTTTTCATGATCGAGAACTGCTTTCAGAAAGTCACTGCTGTTGACCAGACCTTTCATTAAGACATCTCCCCTGCCTTGCTGTACAAGATATGCCGCTTCCAGAGCTGCTTCAACAGGATCCGAAGCATCAATGATTTCGGCCTTTTTAAAGCCTATGTCTATCATGAGCCCTTCAATTTTAGCTTTATCCCCCACAAGGATAGCTTCAGCAATTCCTTGTTCTACTACTGTCTTCACAGTTATAATAACTTCCGCATCCTCTGCTGCTGCAACTATAATTTTACGCTTTTCCATCTGTCCGATTCTATTTTTAAAATCGGATAAACTCTTATATTCCATGGTTATCCCCCCATCTTACTCAATACTGTATGTATGCACTGTGTACGATGCATACTTTTTATGTTTCTATTATCACTCCCTGTTTTAACTTTGTCAATATTTTTTTATTGACAAAGTTAAAATCAGGTCAAATCTGCATTGTGCATACTACACAGAGTTATTGACTTTATCAATTTAATGCTATAAGATTAAAAAAAAGATGCAGTTAAATGCGTGGAGGATAAGATTATGGAATTACAAAGATCCAGCATAAAGCAACAAATTTATGAAATTATTAAAGAGAAAATATTGAAACAGGATTATGATTTAGGAGAATCTGTTAATATAGCTACTCTATCAAAAGAGTTTTCTGTCAGTAACACACCGATCAGAGAAGCTTTATCACAGCTTGAGGCCGAAGGTCTTGTAACATCATCACTGAATACTAAGTTCAAAGTTATCACTCTAACCGAAAATAACCTTATGGAACTCAATCAGGCAATTGAAATACTTTGCACGGGTGGTCTCGATCTTTGTGTCTCGGCAAACAATCAGGATCGTCTTATCAAACTCCTGAAAACAGCAATTAATAATCAGAAACATGATCTGCAAAAAAAAGATTATTATAAATTTATTCAAGATGCTATAAGCTTTGATGAGGCCATATTGGAAACAACAAATAATCAGACACTGGCAGATATATTTAACAGTTTATCCTGCAAGCTGTTCCTGGCCATAAGATACAATCATCAGAATAGTGTTGACAGTAGAAACAGAAGCATCAGTGAACATGAGCAAATATTAAATAGTATTGAAGCCGGCGACTATGAGAATGCTAAAAAGCTTTTAATTACTCATTACGACAAGCATATCTGTTCCTATAATCCGGAAGTAATTTAAAAAAATCGCACAAATATGTGCGATTTTTTTAATATTCTATATGGTGGCTTCCGGGAATGTCTGCTTTTCGAGCCATTCAAGAAGTTCTTTCTCCGTTATTATTCTCACACCTAATTCTTTTGCCTTCTTGTTCTTTGACGAACCGGACAGATTATCGTTATTGATCAGATAATCGGTCTTGGATGTAACGGAGTCGGTTGTTTTGCCTCCCAAGGATTCTATGGTTTCCTTCAGTTCATTCCTATTCTTGAACTGCTCCACAGAACCGGTTATGACAAAGGTCAGTCCGTCAAAGATCAGCTCGGAAGCCGGACCGGAGGCAGCCTGCTCTTCAAACTCGATTTCCCGGAGCAAATCTTCCACGATAAGCCGGTTATTTTCATTCCGGAAGTAATTGACGTAGGCGTTTGCCATCACATCGCCGATGCCATTGATTTGAATGAGCTGATCATAGTCGGCATTTTGAATGTCTGTCCAGTTGTAATGAAAGTTTTTACAGATGTTTTTCGCATTGGAAAGACCAACATTTGGGATCCCAAGGCTGAAGAGCAACCGTACAGGATTCGTCTTTCTCGCTTTATTTATGGAATCGATGAGATTCTTAAAGGATTTTTCTCCAAAGCCCTCCATTTCGGTGATTTCACTCTTATAGCGATCGATATGAAAGATTTCGGCGTATTCCTTCACCAGACCTCTGTCGATGAGCTTCTCAACGGTAGCCTCGGATAAGCCGTCGATTCCAATGGCATCTCTGCTTACAAAGTGGGTAAAGGATTTGATATGCTTTGCCGGACATTCGTCATTGGGGCAATACAGAGCTTTCACTCCATTTTCCTGCTTTGTGATCGTATCGCTTTCACATACCGGGCAATGGTCAGGAATTTCTACCTTGCCGCTTCTCGTAAGGTTTTCGGAAATCTGCGGGATGATCATATTTGCCTTATACACTTCTATGGTATCGCCGATCCCGAGCTCCAAACCTTCCATAATACTTAAATTATGAACGCTGGCGCGGCTGACGGTGGTCCCTTCCAGCTCAACGGGTTCAAAAATTGCGATAGGATTGATGAGGCCGGTTCGCGATGCGCTCCACTCGATCTCCAGCAGCGTCGTTTCCTTGATCTCATCCCGCCATTTAAAGGCGACGGAATCTCTCGGGAATTTTGCCGTAGCCCCTAATGACTCTCCGTAGGAGATGTCATCCAGGATCAGTACCAGTCCGTCGGATGGAAAATCATTTTCCGTAATATGCTCCGCAAACCATTCCACCGATTGCTCCAGGTCCCCGGAATCCACTTTTTTATATTCCACCACCTCAAACCCCTGGCCTCTCAGCCATTCGATCTGGGTGGTCCTTGAATTCTTAAAGTCAACACCGTCGGCTTTCACCACAGAGAAGGCAAAGAAATTGACATTTCTCTCGGCAGTGATCCTGTTGTTCAGCTGTCTTACAGAGCCGCTGCACAAATTTCTTGGATTTTTATACTTGGCTCCCACATCTTCAATCTCCTGATTGATTTTATAGAAGTCCGAATAGCGGATCACCGCTTCGCCTCTCAATACCAGATCACCCTGATAGGAGATCACCAGCGGAAGGTTGGCGAAAACCCTGGCATTGTTGGTGATGACCTCACCGACTTCGCCGTTGCCCCTCGTTACAGCCTTTGTCAGCTTTCCACCGGCATAGGTCAATACGATTGTCAGGCCGTCCAGTTTCCAGGAGAGCAGTCCCTCCTGATTTCCGAGCCATTCCTTCAATGCTCCCACATCCTTGGTTTTATCCAGGGAAAGCATGGTCTTTTCGTGCACTTCCTTCGGCAGATCGCTCACCAGCTCATAGCCGACGTGAATGGTGGGGCTGTTTGACAGAACGGTCCCGGTTTCCTTTTCCAGCTCCAGCAGTTCGTCATAAAGCCTGTCATATTCTATATTCGGCATAACCTCACGGTTTTCCTGGTAATAGGCCTTCGCCGCCTCATTGAGGGTTTTTACCTTTTCCTTCATTATCCGGAGTTTTTCATCCATCTCGTTAATGCTCCTTATATTAGCTCGCCCAATTTGTGAAGCAAATTGTCGGCGAACTTATGCAAGGAAATCACAAATCTATGATTTGTAGATTTCTACTGTAAAATATATTAGGACTTTATTAAATCTTCTTGATCGGTGCGATGTCCTTCGCCAGTTTTTTAATGCCGACCGAATCAAAGGCAATGGTCACCGTGCTCCCCTCTACGGACAAAACAAGTCCTTCTCCGAACTTATTATGGCTGACCTTGTCTCCATCTTTAATGTCAGAGCCGCCGCCCTTGCCGCCTTGTGCTCCCGCCGTCTGGTTCTGCTTGATATATTTCAGCTGATCGAAAGGCCGGAAAATCTCCGAACCGGAATAACCGTCATTTCCTCCGCCCTGACTCCAGCCAGGATTTTTTCCCGAACCGGTTCCGGAGTAGCCTCCCGGCGAACTCTTTTTCTCATAGATCGCATCCCCGTCAATCAGAGATTTGTCCAATTCTTTTAAGAACTGTGACTCTTTTGTATAATCGGTTTTTCCGTACAGGGTTCGCACCTCGGCGCTGGTCAGATAAAGCCTCTGCATCGCCCGGGTCATGCCCACATAGCAAAGTCTTCTTTCCTCTTCGATGCCATCCGGTTTCTCAAAGGAACGCCATCCCGGAAACAATCCATCCTCCATTCCCGGCATAAATACCACGGGGAATTCGAGGCCTTTTGCGCTGTGCAAAGTCATCAGCACAACAGCATTCTCGTCGGCATCGTGATTATCGATTTCAGACATTAATGCAACTCTTTCCATAAACTCCGACAGGGAAAGCTGCGGATTTTCCTTTTCATAGTCATAGATTACGGATTTGAACTCCAGAAGGTTTTCGATCCTTCCCTCGGATTCCACTGTGTTCTGCAGCTCAAGGCTTTTTAAATAACCTGTCCGAATCAGAATTCCGTCGTAAATATCCGAAACCTTCAGATTATCCTTCTCCTGGTTGAATTGACTCAGGACATTGATCATTTCCTTGATGCTGTCCACCGCCTTTGAGGGAAGTCCTTCGACGATTTCATCATCCGTCAGCGATTCAAACAGGCTCTCATTCCGAACGGAAGCCAGTGTTTTCAGCTTTTCGACGGTTTTATCGCCGATTCCACGCTTTGGCTCATTGATGATTCGGGCCAGGCTCAAGTCATCAGCCGTATTCTGAACCAGTCTCATGTATGCCATGATATCCTTGATTTCTTTTCGATCGTAATATCTGGTGCCGCCAAGTACACGATAAGGAACTTCCCTTGCGGAAAGCGCTTCTTCGAATGTTCTCGATTGGGCGTTGGTTCGGTATAACACCGCAAAATTGCTATATTTCAGCTCCTTCGAATGCAGCCGGTCGATCTCCTGTGCAATGTATCTCGCTTCGTCCTTTTCATTGTCCGCTCGGTAATACTTGATTTTATCGCCCTTTTCCTTGTCGGTCCAGAGCTTCTTGTGCTTTCTGCCCTTATTCTTTTCGATGACGGAATGGGCTGCATCCAGAATATTTGCATGAGAACGGTAATTCTGCTCCAGCTTGATCACCTTAGTATTTTTAAAATCCTTCTCAAAGTCGAGGATGTTCTTGATGTCCGCTCCGCGCCACTGGTAAATGCACTGGTCATCGTCACCTACAACACAGATGTTATTATGCGCTTCCGCCAGCAGCCTTATGAACCGGTACTGAATAAAGTTGGTGTCCTGATATTCGTCTACCATGATGTACTTAAATTTATCCTGATAATAAGCTAAGATGTCTTCATTTTTTTCAAAGAGCTGCACCGTTCTTAAAATAAGATCATCGAAATCCATGGCATTGTTTTTCTTTAATACGGCTTCATAGGCGGTATAAAGGTCCAGAATTATCTTGCTCTTGAAGTCCACGCCGTTGATCTGAGCATATTTCGACGGACTGATTGCTTTTTCCTTGCAGTCGCTGATGATGCTGAGCACATAGTTCGGAGGATACTTTTTCTCGTCGACGTTCTGCTCCTTGATGCAGTTCTTAATGACCACCTTCTGATCGGTTGGGTCATAGACGACAAAATCCTTGTTATAGCCCGCAAATTCCGCGTTCTTCCGAAGAATGCGCAAGCAGGCGGAATGGAAGGTAAGAATCCACATATTGAGTCCTTCCCCGATGAGCTCCTCCACTCTGTCTCTCATTTCCTTTGCTGCCTTATTGGTAAAGGTAACAGCAAGAATATTGTAAGGGGCAACGCCCTCTTCTTTTATCAAATAGGCAATTCTATGGGTCATGGTGCTGGTCTTGCCGCTGCCTGCACCGGCAAGAATCAGAAGGGGACCTTCCTTATGTACGGCAGCTTCCCTCTGCTGCGGGTTTAGTTTGTCCAAATAGTCCATATTACACTCCATCAAATCATTCAATTTTTATTCTAATATTCTAACATAAAAGAGCTCCGATAGGAACTGATGTTTTCCTGATAAAATCATAACTACCGGCTCAGCCGGTAGTTTGTTTATGCCCCTATAAGGGGCCTTTACCTGCAACGTCTTAAGACGTACTGAAAGATCTGCCAACCGCACATGCTTCTCTGGCTGCCCTAAAGGGCTATTTTACGCCAGTTTATCTCTTTACTTTTTCACCAGTGAATGGATCAATGTATTCTTTCAGCGATATCTGATCCTCTGAGATGTCTTCCTGGAGCTGTGTTTTTATGTACTCCTCTATTTTTTTGCATTCTTCCCTACTGTATCTACATAATAACCACGACACCAGAAATGTCGGTTTCCATATTTATATTTCAGATTTGCATGTCTGTCAAAAATCATCAGAGAGCTTTTGCCTTTGAGATATCCGACAATGTCTGAAACTTTATATTTTGGCGGTATCATCAGCAACATGTGGACGTGATCTTTACAGCATTCAGCCTCAACTATTTCTACACCTTTTCGTTCACACAACATTCTCAGAATCTTTCCAAGATCAGCTCTGATTTGACCATAAATCACTTGCCTTCTGTACTTCGGTGCAAAGACTATATGATACTTACAATTCCAAGTTGTATGTGCTAAACTGTTATTGTCCTTCATCGGACACACCTCCTTGTTGATAGTGTGGTTGGCAAACCCACTCTATTCTAACATAGGAGGTTTTTTCTTAAAGCTAAAGCTCTTAATCTCACCGGCATAGCCGGTGGTTTTTGTTCCTCGCGACTACTGTCGCTCAGAACCTCAGCTAAAGCAACAATGAAAATAAGCCGGTCAAAACCGGCTTACTCTTTATTTTTAATTGGGTCTTTGATTTTAATAATTTCTGCTCTTCAGTTCAAAGTATGCTTTCGGATGATCGCATACAGGACATTTCTCAAAGGCTTTCTGGCTGGTATAAACATAACCGCAGTTTGCGCACTTCCACTCAACCACATCATCCTTCTCAAACACCTTGCCCTCTTCGATATTCTTCTTCAGTTTTCTATATCTTTCTTCATGTTCTTTTTCAACTTTTGCTACGCCTTCCATCTGAGCCGCGATTTCAGGGAAGCCTTCTTCTCTGGCAACCTTGGCCATATTAAAATACATGTCGGTCCATTCATAGTTTTCTCCATTGGCTGCGTCTTCCAGATTTTCCGAAGTAGTTCCGATCCCATGAGCCAGCTTGAACCATAATTCAGCATGCTCCTTCTCGTTTGCGGCGGTTTCAGTAAAGATTGCGTTGATTTGCTCATAACCTTCTTTTTTTGCCTTAAAAGCATAATAAGTATACTTGTTTCTGGCCATCGATTCGCCGGCAAATGCCGTCAGTAAATTCTCCAGTGTTTTTGTTCCTTTTAAGTCCTTCATTTATCTTTCCCTCCACTTTCAATATGGTTTTGACTAAACTAATTATACCTTGTCTGAAAATTTTAAAACTTTATTTTTAGATTTTTATGGCTGCCGCGATTTTAGCACCGATTTCTGCATTGTTCAGGACCAACTTGATATTGGCCTCCAGACTATTTCCGGAAGTCAGCGTCTTCACCTCATTTAAAAGAAACGGCGTGACTCGTTTTCCCGTTATATTCATTGACTTACACTTTTGCAGCGCCTCTTCAATGACACGTTCCATCCTGTCTAGCGGGATCTCCTGCGTTTCCGGAATTGGGCATCCGATCAGTACGCCGCCCTTCAGCCCCAGTGAGTATTTTAAGGAAATCAACTCGGCAATTTCTTTTGGTGAGTCGATCCTGCAATCTGATTTGAAGCCGCTTTTTCTGCTGTAAAAAGCAGGAAAATCATCAGATCCAACGGTAATAACTGGCACTCCGGCGGTTTCCAGATATTCCAGTGTAGCACCGATATCAAGAATCGACTTTACTCCGGCGCAAACCACTGCCACATCGGTTACCTTCAATTCCTCCAGGTCCGCTGAGATATCAAAGCTTTCCCCTGCGCCCCGATGAACACCCCCGATTCCGCCTGTCACGAATACTCTGATCCCCGCCATGTGGGCAATAATCATGGTAGCCGCAACGGTGGTCGCCCCATCCAGTTTATTGGCAAGGACATAGGGCAGATCTCTTCTGCTCACCTTTAAAACATTTTCCGCCTTTGCAAGATATTCAATTTCTTCAGCGGTCAGACCAACTTTCATCCTGCCGTTGATTATTCCTATGGTTGCCGGCACCGCGCCGTTGTTCCGTATCATCTCATTGACTGCCAGAGCCGTCTCTACATTTTTCGGATACGGCATTCCGTGGGCGATAATGGTGGATTCTAATGCTACCACCGGCTGCCCTGCTTCCATTGCCGTTCGGACCTCCGGATTCATATCTAAATACTTTTCCATCTCAATTCTCCTTTTCTATGCGCCTGCCGTGGGTATTCTCCTGGAAACCGCCGTTGACGTGCCTGCCAGGGGTATTCTCTTAGAAATCGCTCGCTTACAGTAATAGGCACTTGATTACGAGAGCTCGGACGCTTTCCCGTGAGAATACCCACGGCGCGGCACGAGA
Organism: uncultured Oscillospiraceae bacterium; assembly: GCA_964612345.1. Lineage (GTDB taxonomy): Bacteria > Bacillota > Clostridia > Peptostreptococcales > Anaerovoracaceae > Anoxybacterium. The sequence goes on from CAZTEH010000036.1 coordinate 21,050, forward strand.
TACGGTGTTGGCGACGCGACGGCATGTTTTCATAGAAAACCGTCGGAGCATCAGTCAAACTGGAAGCGACCGGATTTTCGAGAAAATATGCGCGGCAGTCGCATTGGGAATATCTGTAGCACGCGCTTATAATTTACAGGTGTAGCCTACAGCTCCCGCACGAGTGACCGCAGGAGCATTTCCTCGGACATTTGTCTATTTACAGCCGATTTTGACTGCAATGCTATGGCTGCTGCAGTCGTCCCCACTTCCGCTGTCTTTTTTATGTCAAAACCCTTCAAATAGGAATAAAAAATCGCTGCCGAGAAGGCATCCCCTGCGCCGGTTGCGCTGACGATGTCCACCGGATTCGATTTGAGCAAGCCGGATTCTATCCGGTCCTGGTAAAAGACGCCTCCCGCTCCAAGGGTGATAAATACCCTCTTCACTCCCTGGTCGATAAACCACCGGGCGGCTTTCTCCAGTTCCTCCCCGCTCATAATGGTCATCCCCGAAAGGACTTCCGCTTCCATACGGTTTGGTTTAATGGTGTGAAACCGGCCGATGATCTTCTTTGCTCGTTCCGCCTTTGTAACGGAAACCGGATCAAGGAAGAGGGGGATATCCTTTAATTTTCTTGTGGTATATTCCAGTGTCTCTTCCGTCAGATTGGTATCGATGCCGATCACCTTCGAGTTTTTTATGCTTTCATATGCTTCATCAATGAAATCAATCGAAATTCGTTCCAGAACATCCATGTTGCAGAGAGCAAGCTCCATATCGCCCATCAGATTCAGGATGGACATATAGACCGCAGTATTTTCCTCCTGCAAAAGTCTCACATTTTCTGTATTGACGCCGATATCCTCCAGTTCTCTGACTGCCCCTCTGCCTGCGAAATCGTCTCCGGCTACGGAAACAAAGCGGACGGAAGCTCCCATTCTGGCCAGGTTCTCAGTAATATTCCGTCCGACTCCTCCGTAGGACATGGATATTTTCCCCGGATTGGAATCACCCTGAATCAACTGGTTATAGGGATTCCCTTCAATATCGGCTGTAATTCCGCCGATGATGCTGACATCACTCATACAAATATGCTCCCTCCGATGAATTCTCTGATAATCGAATTATTTGCGATCATGGTATCGTCCTCAATTGTTTTAAAATATTGAAGGAACTTCAGCATTCTTACCGCTTCGCTGTACTCCGGTTCCTCGTGGGTGATATTGCGAAGCAGCGGATCTGCGTACTTTTTCAGTACCGCCAGTTCATAAATATGCACCGAATTGAAAAATACATCCGCTTCTCCGTTGAACGGGAATATATTCTTATCCTCCCCCTTTCTGACCTTTGGCCAGGATTGGATGGTGCTTTGGGCAGAATGGCCTCTGAACTGATAATCCCGAACCATTCTTCGAAGCATTCTTGCGTCGGTGGTTGGAATTCTGTTGTGCTCGTCGATATTCAATTGGGTCAGCGGACTGATGTAAATCTTGAACTTTTCCTCGTCCGGAATTTCTTGGGTAAGCTGTTTGTTCAGGCCGTGAATCCCCTCGATAATAATGGGTTGGCCCTTCTTTGCTCTGGTAATTCTCTTTCCGAACACCTTTGTGCCGTTCATAAAGTCAAAGGTAGGGATATCCACCTCGTCTCCTTTGAGGAGACTGTTCATATCGCGGTTAAACAGTTCGATGTCCAGTGACTCGATATCTTCGAAATTCGGTTCCCCATTCTCGTCCTTCGGTGTCTGCCCTCTTTCAACGAAATAATCGTCGGTCCCCAGATAAAGCGGCTCCAGACCGTTGACTCTCAGTTGGATGTTAAGCCTTCTTGCAAATGTGGTTTTACCGGAGGAGGAAGGGCCGGAGATCAAAACGATCCTCTTCTTCTGCTCCGCTATCATATCGGCGATCTGTGCGATCTTCTTTTCATGAAGGGCTTCGGAAATCTGGATGATTTCCTTGTACTCGCCGCTTTCTGTCTTTTCATTCAGTTCTCCCACATAGGAAATCCCCATGAGGCGATCCCAATTTTTTGTCTCACCGAAGACATGGTAGAGCAGCACTTCATCCACATATGGAGGAAGCTTGTCCGGCGCCGATGGGTGGGGGAAGCGAAGCAATACGCCTCGTCGGTATTTTCTAAGCTCAAAATATTTCACATATCTTGTAGAAGGAACCATCAACCCATAGAAGAAATTTCGGAATCCTTCCAGAGAATAAAACGGGAATTTATCCACATCGGATTTCTGAAGCATTCTTGCCTTTTCCTTGTGGCCGTCATTCAGCAGCACCTTTAATGTGTCCTCTCTGTTCATGATCTCCTTCACGAAGGGGATATCCCTTCTGACAAGTTCATGCATTCTCTCCTCGATTTGCTGGACCTCTTCCTGTGTAATTGGATTTTGCGTTCTGACCTCAGTATAGAGTCCTTTGTTTAATGAATTTTCTATGAAAACGGAAACCCTGCCCAAGACATCGTGTATCGCTTCCAGATACACGAGGGATAAGCTTCTCTGATACATCAAATTTGCTGCCTGATCCCGCATGTCCAAAAACTCGATGGTGCAGGGTTCTTCTATTTTCTTCGTTAATTCACTGATTTTATAGTCCACCTTGGCTGCCAGAATCATAAAGGGAAGCTCCTTATATTCTCCTGCCAGACTCTCCAGTGTTGTACCCTGTTCTACCGTTCTTTCGACGGGCAGCTCCCGGGGCCCGGTTATCAATTTGATATTGATCTCCATTATCAAAAATCACTCCTCTTAATATCTGTTTGGCGAATTTGGTCCGCCGTCTTAATTAATGGAACCATTTTAACATGCGAGCTTGTCGAAGCATATTTCAATGATTCCTACCTTGCGACAACGTCGCATTCAATGGTGGAATCATTATAACATAATACTTTACAAAAGTGGGCATAATCATATCTGAAAGGAGTGATATCTTTGAGGAATTTAGCTCTTATTTTAGTGATTATAGGCGCAATCAACTGGGGCCTAATCGGTTTTTTCAGATATGATCTGGTCTCAAGTATATTTGGTGGAAGCTATGAGATTGTCAGCAGAATTATTTTTGCTATCGTTGGCATAGCAGGGATCTACGCAATTTCCTTCTTTTTCCGAAAAACGGGAACCACACAATCCTAAGCAGCTGATGGCTGTCGGGTAACGCCCAAAAAAACAGAGGGCAGATGGAATCATATGCAAATCCATACTGCCCTCTATTTTTGTACATCTATTTCAATTATTTCTAATCTCTTTGTGTTGACAAAGTTGGATTCTCACTGTAATATAATATCCATATACAAAGAAATTATTGTCAGAAAGCGATGACAGGGTAAAGTAAGTTATTCTTTTCGTTTACAGAAAGTCGGGTTTGATGAGAGCCGATGACGGAGATTAATCGAAGTTCCCCCTTGAGCTTGCATATTGAACCAAGAAGTAGGTATGCACGGTTTCCTCCGTTATCGGGATATGGATGAAAGTCCTGAGTGGCTGTAAAGCAAAAAGAGTGGTACCGCGGGTTTCCCGTCTCTTACGAGACGGAAAGCCCTTTTTTTATTTGAGCTATGTCTTATGTGCTGTGAGTACTATTTACTAGCATCTGCGATTGCAGTCGTCAGAAACGCCGCCAATGCCGCCGTTTCCGAAGCCGCAGAAAAGAACAACCAGCAATAGGAAGAAGAACAGAAGGCTGTCATCCATGCCTCCAAATAAACCATTGTTACAACCCATATGGTAATACCTCCTTAATTTAAATAGGTTATTTTTTATATTACTATATGCGGAAACCAAGAATTGGTTACATCACAGAAATAGAAACAAAATAAAATAGAGGAGTGAAAAAAATGATTTGGAATGAACCAATGGAATGCATGAGCAGAGATCAGATGCACGATCTCCAAAGCAGACGACTGAAAGACATGGTCGTCCGCATCTATCACAACGTAGAGTTCTATCGAAAAAAGATGCAGGAAATGGGTCTGGAACCCGGCGACATTAACACAATAGACGATTTAGTAAAGTTACCTTTTACGACAAAGCAGGATCTGCGGGATAATTATCCATTCGGACTCTTTGCCGTTCCGAAAAGCGAAGTAGTCAGAGTCCATGCTTCCTCCGGTACCACAGGAAAATCCACCGTTGTAGCATACACCAGAAAAGATGTTGATATTTTTTCCGAAGTTGTTGCCCGTGCCCTGTGCTGTTCCACTGTGACAAAAGAGGATATCGTTCAGGTTGCCTATGGTTACGGACTCTTCACAGGAGGCTTGGGCCTCCATTACGGCGCCGAGAAGCTAGGTGCCGCCGTCGTTCCTATCTCGGGCGGAAACACGGAAAAGCAGATTACCCTTCTGCAGGATTTCGGCAGCACGGTACTCGCCTGCACCCCATCCTATGCGGCATACCTGGCTGAAGCAATTGCGGAAGCGGGGATCGATGCGTCGAAATTGCCTCTGCGGGTCGGCGTCTTCGGAGCGGAGCCCTGGAGTAATGAAATGCGGGCAAAAATCGAAGATGGATTGAAAATCAAAGCCTTCGATATCTACGGCTTAAGCGAAATCATCGGGCCGGGAGTTTCAAACAGCTGCGAGTATCAGAACGGCCTCCATATCGCGGAGGACCATTTCGTACCTGAGATTCTGGATCCAAATACATTAAAGCCTGTTGAAGCAGGCGTTACCGGTGAGCTTGTATTTACAACAATAACAAAAGAAGCCATGCCGCTGCTGCGTTATCGAACCCGCGATCTGAGCAGTCTGGATTACAGCCCTTGTGCATGTGGAAGAACCAACGTCAGAATGGCCAAGATCTTCGGACGGTCCGACGACATGCTCATCATCAGAGGAGTCAACGTGTTTCCTTCACAGGTGGAAAGCGTGCTGCTTGAAATTCCGGAAGCGAAGCCGATTTATATGCTCATCGTTGACCGGCAGGGCACTATGGATACCCTTGAAATCCAAGTGGAATTGGATGAAAAGTACTATTCCGATGAAATCGTACAATTAAATAATATTCGTAATAAAATCAAACATAAAGTTGAGAGTGTTCTGGGAATTAGTGTTATAATAAGCTTAGTAGAACATAAGACAATCAAGCGAAGCGAAGGAAAAGCGCAAAGAGTCATTGACAAGCGTAAAATTTAGGTTTGAAAGGAAGGTGTCCTGCATGATTATTAAACAGTTATCTGTTTTTCTCCAGAACGAACTGGGAAGACTGGAGGAAGTGACAGACATTCTTTATAAGCATAACATCAATATTTCTGCTTTAAGTATTGCTGAAACCGCGGAGTACGGAGTACTTAGAATGATTGTCAGCGATATCGATAAGGCGGCCGCAGCCCTCAAAGCGGAAGATTTTTCCGTGAAGGTCTCCGACGTCATCTGTGTTGAATCTCCCGACGAACCCGGCGAGCTGCATAAAACCCTACAGCTGCTGACCGGAGCAGGGATCAATCTGTCCTATATGTACGGATACTCCAACGGCGGAACGGCTCGGCTGGTCATGAAGGTCAGCGACCCGGCGAAGGCGATTCAGCTGTTAAAATAATTTAATTAATGATTAAACACCTGGCAGGTGTACAATTAGGCGCCGCGTCGTGTCGCTGACCGAGACACGGCGCGGTGCCTATTTTATTTTAATTATTTTTGTACGACCGGAATCCAGATCTCACTATGAAAGTTCGACGAGCTGGTGTCTTTATTTTCGTTCCAAAGGATCTCCGGCCCTTCACTCAGTTCATACCCTGACATGGCGAACCATTCTGCATAGATCCTTCCCCATATATTCTGCAACGTTTCCGGGAATTTACCGATTGAAGTAAAGACTGCCCATGAGGAAGCCGGCACATATAATTCCTCCCACTTTTCAGAATGCGGTTTATTGGTTGCAACTCCGATATAGTGGTCGATTTCAGAACCTTCTGCTCTGCCGTCTGTAAAATTTACCGTTGCGCTGATAAATCCCTTTGGATCCTCACCAGACAACTGTTTTAATTCGATAATACCTTCTTCGGTAAGGCTTGCCCACATGTCTGCAATTTCCGGATTTACTCCATTATATTGCAGAGAAACCCTTTTCTTTCGTCCAACAATGTGAAAAGCTCCTTTTTCTATGATTCGATAATCCATTTCATTTCCTCCTTGAATTGTCAATTGAAAAGTCATTGGCGGAATCGCCTTCAACGAGGTTCCTTTTTTTCTTGCTTCTTTTGGAGTTCTGCAGACTTTATTTACAGATAATCGATTTGGATCGTCTGGGCGCCCTCCCACAGAACCTTTTCTCCCAGCTTGTCCAGATTCTCAATTCCTTCGGTAATCGTTAAAAAATGGTTTCCGGCCAACTGACCGACCTGGCTGGAAAACAAACATCTTCCATACGCCACGATAATCTCCATCTCGCTGATGCCGCCCGGATATAACAGGAATTCTCCCTTTGCCGGATGGCTGGTGTGATTCTCGAAATCCAGCCCTAATCTGAAATCTCCGTATGGTATCCACATTCCCTGCCCGCTCCAGCGAACATGGATCAATTTATTCTCAAGAGGCAATAGTTTCTTAAATACTTCACAGGTCTTGGGCGCAAGCTCCTCTTCCAGTTTTCCGATAAATTCATAGCACCCCGCTGTTATTTTTAGTTTTGTCATGATAAATATCCTCCAAATTTATTTTATTTCAATATACTATATTATTACATGATCAGCTACTCTTTTCTGATTCCGATCTGCCTGCCGGGTTCTATTATTTCATAACAAAATAAAGCCGGCCGGAATGCTTCCGGTCGGCAAGGCCTTCTCTACTGCAGCTGCAATCCGTTCAGGATCTCGGATAAGGATTTGATCTCGTCCTTGTTCATGGTAACCCCCCTGCTCATATGGGTATGATCTTCATCCCACTCGCGAATGTCAAACTTGGCTGGGGTTCCGTTCCAGGCAACCATGTTGAGCTCTTTTTTCCAGCCGGTAGGCGAAGTCCCTATGATTCCGACATGTTCCTCGACCTCAAAAGTGATTTCTCTGTCTTTCTCCTTTTCTTTTTCTTTTCCTGACATTGTTTTCATTCCTTTCTATTGATTCAAAACGCCCTTCTGCCCATCGATCTTGTAAACTATGGCATATGTTTTGTAGGATAATAATACTATATATGTAAATAAATGTCAACTGTATTTTGAATTCTCTCTGCTTAAAGAACTATTTGATTTTTCTTTTATATCCCCAGATACAAGTTGAGAAGAACTGCACAGATCGGAATCGTAATCAAAGAACACATCGTTGTGATAAAAACTGCCTGTGCGGCCAGCTTGGCATTGGTGCCGTAAACCTCCGAAAGCATCGGAATGATCGCTGCCGACGGCATAGCCATCGCGAATATGACAATAGAAAAAGCATATTTTTCAAACGGCAGCCACATGAGAATGGCAAACAGGACCGCAGGAAAGACGATCAGCTTGAGAATGAGCGTTTCATAGAGATGCTTGTTCTTCAGGACGTCTCTTGCTTTGCTTTCCGCCAGCTGGATCCCGATGATGATCATGGAAAGAGGAATTGTGATCCCTCCGACTGTGCCGAGAAAATTTTCAAGAAGGAAGGGCAGCCGGATCCCAAAGGCAAAGATAAGCAAGCCGATGATGGTTGAGACGACAGGTATTGATACGATTGATTTCAATGCGGTCATTATCGTCAGTTTTTCGTCTCTGCCGTATATCAGCATGAAAACACCGACGGAATAGGTATATAACATAAAGACTGCATTGGCTATGATCATCAGGAACAGTCCTTTCTCTCCAAAGACAGCCAGCGACAGGGGATACCCCATAAATCCGCAGTTGGTCAGAACGAGCAGCGTCCGAAAAACGCCCCGGTCTGCGGCAGGCACCTTCATAACTCTGACGGTGAAAATGGACAGCAGGGTAGCGGTGACCAGTGCAAGGAGCATGAGGACGTCAGTCTGTACCACGGATGCAATCGTGCCATCGGTAAGCTCCTCCTGGCTCATGGAGTATATAACCAGACAAGGGCTGGCGATGTTGATCAGAAGCAGGGAAAGATATTTTGTTGATTCCACCGGGAGCCATTTCAACTTGTTTGCTGCAAACCCGATGATTGAGATGCCGAATACGCTGAGGATTTTTGCAAAAATTAATACCAATTCTTTCCCTCCTGTTTTCTTCTAAAATAACTTTCTATAGGATATGGCAGTATTATGAAAAAGTCAAGAAAATATCTGACCATTGACATAATACCCATTAATCGATAGAATAATGAGGTATTTCGATTTTTACAATTTTATGATCAGGAGTTAAAAATGAGTTTATTAACAGTTGAAAAAGTTACCCACGGTTTCGGTGCGAGAAGGATTCTTGAGGATGCCTCTTTCCGATTGCTTAAGGGTGAGCATATAGGGTTGATTGGAGCAAACGGCGAAGGCAAGTCCACCTTTTTAAATATCATAACCGGCCAGCTTTCACCGGATGAAGGCAAGGTTGAATGGTCCAAAAGAGTGACCGTGGGATATTTGGATCAGCATTCCTCACTGAAAAAAGGAATGACGATCCGGGATGCATTGCGGGAAGCCTTCCAGCATATGTTTGATCTGGAGAAGGAGATGCTTTCCATCTATGATGCCATGTCCACCGCAGAGGCCGGGATCGAGGAAATGATGGAGGATGCGGGTGAGATCCAGCACATATTGGAGCACAGCGGATTTTACACCCTGGATGCCAGGATAGAAGAGATTGCCAATGGATTGGGGCTTGGAAGCATAGGATTGGACAAAGATGTGTCCGATTTAAGCGGAGGCCAGCGTACGAAGGTACTGCTTACAAAGCTGCTGCTGCAGGATCCATCCATCCTGATACTGGACGAACCGACCAATTATTTGGACGCAGAGCATATCGAATGGCTGAAAAAATATTTACAGGATGATGAAAACAGCTTTATTCTGGTTTCTCACGATATGGAATTCTTAAATTCCGTCATCAACGTGATCTATCATGTAAACGACGGAGAGCTTACCCGTTACTCCGGAGACTACGAGAAGTTCATGCAGATGTATGCCGTCAAAAAGAATCAGGAAAGCAAGGCTTATGAAAAACAGCAGCAGGAAATCGATCGTATGGAAGACTTCATAGCCAGAAACAAAGCCAGAGTCGCAACCCGCGGCATGGCAAACAGCCGGCAGAAAATGCTCGACAAAATGGAAGTCCTGGAAAAGCCAAGAGAAAAGCCAAAGCCGTATTTCGAGTTCAAGGGAGCAAGAACCCCAAGCCGGTTTATCGTTGAAGGAACGGATCTCGTTTTGGGCTATGACGAACCACTGACCAGGCCGGTTCGCTTCGCACTGGAACGTGGGCAGAAAATCGCCATCATCGGTACAAACGGTCTTGGAAAAACCACATTGCTGAGAACGATCCTCGGAAAAATCAAGCCGATATCCGGCAAGCTGGATTTGGGTGATTTTCTCCATCCCGCTTATTTTGAACAGGAAGCGGACCGGGACAGTTCGGAAACCGCTCTGGAGTCCTTATGGAGGGAATTTCCCTCCTATACCAATGCCGAGGTGCGCGCTGCACTGGCAAAATGCGGTTTGACCAACGAGCATATCACCAGTCAGATGAAGGTGCTGAGCGGAGGAGAAAATGCCAAGGTACGACTCTGCAAACTGATGCAGAGAGAAGCAAACTGGCTGATTCTGGATGAGCCCACAAACCATCTGGACGTGGAAGCAAAGGCGGAATTAAAAAAAGCCCTAATGGAATTTAAGGGCACGATTCTGTTGGTATGCCACGAACCGGAGTTTTACCAGGACTGGATCACCGATGTCTGGAATATCGAGGACTGGACCCTGCGCATTATCTAACAATGAAAGGCCGCAATATGCGGCCTTTTTTGATATACTTCTATTTTAGTTTTTCTAATTCGGCATGAGCATCCAAACGGTATTTCTGTAAGCTCTTCATGTGGTCAATGGCTTTCTGTGCTTTGAAATCCATGTTTTCGACCATTCCCTCGATTTCCGTGGTGATTTCTCTTGACTGCTCCGCCAGATTTTTGATCTGCTTTGCAACTACTGAGAAACCTTCTGCAGTGCTTTCTCCGTACATTTTGGATATTTTACCGATCTGGACAAATCCGGGTTTTCCCCTTCGTCCGACTCCGACATATTTGAAAACCTTGCCATCCAGCGCACGAGGCTCCGGTGGAGCAGTGACAACAAGATCCGGGTTTGCCAGAAGCCGCATATACGGTGCGGTCTGCCCTTCATTTAAATATTGGAAGCCTTTGCCCCCCGGAACATTGGTTAACTCAACCACGGCAGCTCCGTCAGGAATCCAGATTTCATCAAGTCCGATATAATCTGCAAGCGGAGCCATATCTTCGCATGTGATATCCGGTCTTCTTTCAATGAGAATGGCGACGAGATTCGCCTCCGCCGTCATGTGACGGTCCATCAGGCTATCAAAATCCTGCTTGTCATTTGTGGAATGTGCTGCCTCGATTGCCGCACGAACACCAAGCAGATTGGTTTGCCTTGCTATGTTGATCAGCTCGCTCAAAGGGGACAGGATATCCTTGAAATATTTCCTGGACTCTCTCATGCTGACTTCAAAAGCAGCCAGCTTGGTCTTCATGTCCTGCATGGCAGCCTCTTGAATACCAATGCCGGATTCTTCCGACAGCTTGCCTGTTGTATCGATACTCTCAGTAACACTTTCCTGCAGATTGACAAAGGTTTTGTTTAATTCCTTGAGCTTATCACCCAAATCGTTTGTCAAAGCGGTAATTCTGGCTGAAATTTCCTTGGATACGTCTGCCAGTCTTTTTGCTTCCTGGGCAACCACACCAAAACCGTTGATCGCCAATTGTCCTTTCGGTCTTGTGAAATGTGCTCCGATTTGTATAATCCCAACCTGATCGGTTCTGGAAATTCCTACAACCTTATACTGTTCGCTGTCAAACCCGTTGCCCGTAGCAGGCAAGGAGATCTCCAACTCGGGATTTTTCAGAATCCTCAACATATCCGAGGAATTTAACGCTGCATTTTTCCAGGCTTGCATATTCGTAAACTGAATGAGTCCCTCGTCATCCGTAATAAAAAATTCCTCCATACCGCACTCTTTTGCAAACTTTGATCCATCCTGACATAAAAAGTCTGGATCATATTCCAATATCTGTGCAATGATTTTGCTCTGGATAATCAGGTTTTTCGTAACGATCTCTTCAAAACTAGCCAACAAATCAGAAGCATGTATTGTCTCAATGAAGGCATTGATTGCGAAAAGATTGGTTTTATTTGCAATACCCTGTACGGATTTTATTTTAAGAAATACCTGATCGATTAAAGAACCATATTCCTGAATAATATCGCGAATGATCCCGGAGCTTTCTTCCAAACCCAGAAGCTTTCGTCTAAGACTTTCATATTTCGATTCCTGTTCCTTTTTTCCCTTTACATCTCCTGGTATCATATAACCCACCTTCCTGTGTCAAATTGTTATTCTGTCAATATCTTACCCATTAATAATTATCGGCAAATTCCTTCATTACTTAAGCGCAAATGCCAACAATAAGAAAAAATAGCTTTACTCGGAGTGAACTCCGAGTAAAGCATTTTCGTTTATGCCATATCTTTCCTATTATCCGTGACTAAGGCTTAGTATTTGTCATACTCTTCGTCGCCAAGGAGAATTTTCGGTGAAGCTAATACTTCCTTCTTATGCTTTGCTTCTCCGGTGCCGCTTCCAGGTAATCTTAACAATCCGGGCATCGCTTTCGTTCCTATGTTCAGCTTGAATCTGCCTACCATTTCCTTCAGCAGCTCCGCCTGGCTGGAAAGCTGTTCACTGGCCGCCGCACTCTCCTCCGCTGTCGCAGAATTATTCTGTACGACCTGGGCTACCTGCTCGATACCCTTGTTGATCTGGGCGATTCCGGATGCCTGCTCGTTGGATGCTTCTGCGATTCCTCCTACAAGGTTCGCTGCTTTCTCGATGCCGGATACGATCTCGACCAGGGCAGATGCCGTTTCGTTGGCGATCTTGGTTCCGCTCTGCACCTTGGTGATGGAGCCTTCGATGAGTTCTGTGGTCTCTCTGGCTGCTGCCGCACTTCTTGCCGCAAGGTTTCTAACTTCTTCGGCTACTACCGCGAAGCCTTTCCCGTGCTGGCCCGCTCTTGCCGCTTCTACTGCAGCATTCAGAGCCAGGATATTGGTCTGGAATGCGATATCGTCGATGACCTTGATGATCTTG
>CAZTEH010000037.1:0-33153 GCA_964612345.1 uncultured Oscillospiraceae bacterium
GGATCATCTTCTTCGACTTTATCTCCTACCTTGACAAAGATCTCTTTCACTACCCCGGGATCACCGTATACTACATTCTCCATTTTCATGGCCTCGATGACGAACAATTCATCATCCTCGGTTATCATTTGACCCACCTTAATGTTGATTTCCTGAACCTTTCCGGCCATTGGACTTGTTAATTCTGCCATTCTGAGCACCTCCTGTTTTTTTTTCTTATTCTCAGTACTTTACTCCTGACGTTACATAGTCAGACTATATTTATGAATCGCAAGAACTATGCCATGTCATTCGAATTTTTCATTATCGTTGGAATCCCCATAAATACCCGGGCATCGGCTGTTTGCCTGTTCGGCTGTATGTACGGTTGTTATTTTGACTGTATGGTTATCCGTACAACTGTCCGGTCCCTGCGGATGGCTCGATATATATTGAGTTTAAAATTATAAATTGTATTGAATTTTATGAATAGAAGGAATAAAATGAACAAGGCACACAATAAAGGCGGCCGAAATCAATTCGTAAGAGGCTATGGAATGAATTCAATTGACAACAAAGTAAAAGGCTTTCTCTTTGTAATGTTGACCTGTATTACATATGGCATTATGCCTGCTTTAACGCAGTTATCCTATCAAGCAGGTCTGTCGGTAAGCACGATGTTGTTCGGCAGGTTGTCTTTGGGCGCTTTGCTCATTTGGACGACTGTTATTATAAAGAAGCTTAAATTTAAAGTAGATAAAAAGCATTTGAGATTTATGCTGCTGACCGGTTGCGCGTCCGTCGTGCAAATGATTGCTATGAGTGAAAGCTATCGGTTTTTACCCGGAGTCATCGTTTCGCTGCTGCTGTTTTTGTATGTCAGTGTGGTGGTCATTATTGAAATAGTGATCGGACGCGAAGATATCAATAAGGCAAGAATAATATGCCTATTTTGCTCCTTTATCGGATTGATCCTCGTAATCTGGACTCCGGGTCAGGGCATTCTGCTCAGCGGGAACGGTGTTGTACTGGTATTGGTTGCTGCATTTTTTTATGGACTTTATGCCATCGGTCTTGGCGAAAAACGAACCAGAGCCCTTGACTCGGAGGTAGTCATCGGATATATGCTCATTCCGCCCATCTTTTTCAGCCTTGTGCGATGTATCGTATCAGGGGAACCGCTCCTCCCGCAAACTCCATTGCAGGGAATGTACATTTTGCTACTGGCTTTTTTCTGTTTGTTCATCGCAGCGGTGTGTTTCGCCAAGGGAGTAAAACAGATCGGATCGAGCAACGCAGCGATCTTTAACACATTGGAACCGGTGGTGGCATACTTCGCCGGAATCATTTTTATGAACGACAAGATATCATTAAATTCGATATTGGGCGGTCTGCTGATCCTCGTAACCATCATTTTTTTAAATCTGCAAAAAAGGCTGCAGTCATTAAAGCCCGGAACCGTCATACTAGAAGAGGCAGAAGCAAGCTGATTGCTTCTGCCTTTTCAATTGATATGATTTCCGATTCCCTTATTCCGTCTCTAAAGCAATGGAATCATTGATACATAAATACCTGTAAGTATTGCTGTCGTTATTACGCCGCAGATATTTGCTCCCATTGCGAATTGCAGGATCACAACACGCTTATTTATGGCAGCAACCTCATGCTGGGCTATTTTGGCAGTGGTCGGCACACAGGATACCCCTGCGATCCCAATGGTTGGATTGAATTTTTTACCATTGATGAGATATACAACATAGCCTCCAATAATTCCTCCGATTCCGGAAAGCAAAAGTGCAATCATTCCGAGGAAAAGGAGTAATAAAACCTTAGGATTCATGATGGTGCTCGCTTCACACAATACGCCAAGCATCAGGCCTAAAAAGAACGTGGCGCCGTAGAGGAAAACGTCCTCGATCAGCTGGGAATACTTTACGATTCCGGATTCTTTTATGGCATTCCCCAGAAAGAAGCTTAAAAATAATGGCGCAGCCACCGGAAATAACAAGCTTAGCACGGTGCAGCCGATAATATCAAAAGCGAGTTTCTCACCGGAAGTTACATTATTTTTTTTCGAAGTTTTTACAGCTATCCCTCTCAATTCCTTTGGAATCATCAGGCGTATGAGGAATGGATACCCCCCGTAGGTTAAGCTTAAGTAAAGATAGGCAATCACTGTGATTGGAACAAAAAGCTCCGGTGCCAGCATCAACGAGGTAAAAAGAACCATTGGTCCGTCCGCTCCGCCAACGATAGAAATTGCAGCGGATTCGCCGTAAGTCAGTCCCATGGCATGTGCGATGGGGAAGGTTGCTACGGTGCCAAGCTCAGCGAACAAAGCAATCAGCATGCTCGTAAACGGAAAGCGCAAGACATTGCCCACATCCGCTATGACGCCGATCCCCATGAAAACTAAGCATGCGATCAAACTGTTGCTGAAGGTAAGCGTATAAATCGGCTGCAGAAAATCAATTTGTAAGATGTTCATCAGTCCGTCGGTATCACTGACAAGAGGATCTACAAAGAGGGTTCCGGTTTTCGTAGCAGAGAAAAACAAAACGCCGGCATTTACGGCTGACATACCAAAGCCCATGGGAATCATGATCAGTGGTTCCAGGGTGCCTCGTTTACCTAACCAAACAAGAAGGATACCCAAAATGATCAATACAACTCTAGCAATGGCAATTTTAGGATCTTGATAAAAAAGTGTCCCAAAACCTTGAAATAAATTGGATAAATTCATATTGATACCTCACTTTTCTTCGTCTATCAATTCTTGCTTAGGGGCTATACGGCGTATTGCACCCAGCATTCCCTTAATTAAGCCGGCAATAAGGACAGCAACGACAGATGCTATTAAATAAATCTCTATTGAAATCAGGATTGATTCTCCCATAACGATTCTCCTTTCTAATTTTCAAATACATTGCCTTATTTAAGCTCTTTTCTGATACAAACAACAAATGTAATTGCAACAAGTACAAATACTCCTGCCATGATCATTAAACTTAATGGTGTTAATTCGAACATTGTATTCCTCACTCCTTTTCTATGCTGAATCTCCAGGCACAAAACCACTCCTCGGGATGATGATCCGGTGGACATCCGATACATACGGTTTGTATTCTGGAATCGATTGCCCGTGCAAAATTGGTGTACTCGACCAGTCCCGCAGACTTGCAGGGGTAATCTTCCATGCCTTTGCTTTTTCGAGCGGATTGTACCCGACAGTCGTTCATTTGTAACATAATACTCTTTGGGTCTTCCTCGATGATCGACTGCACATTTATTTTGGCGTACATGCGCATTTGCAGCGCCTTTTTCAATCCCTCTATTCCTGGGTGTTCCGGAAGGTTTAATAACCGTTTGACAGACCAGGCTTCAAAAGGGGAAAACCATGCCCAGCATGAATCATTGCACCGTTTGGCATCATACATACCGTACTCAGCTTCTACCGACTGGAACCAGACGCCGTCTCCCGCCAGCCAGTTTACTCCCAATATCTCAACCAGTTCCGCAAGCTTTTCCTTTGGCATATTGAGCAGCGGCTCGGGAATTCCGTCAACCAGCTTGAAGCCGAGCAGCTTGCCCAGTCGGTTTAACTGAATCCCTCTGCTCTTCTCATAAGCGGCTCCCATTATTTCGAGAGCCTTTTCAAATCCCATCTGATGCTCCACTTCTTTGAACCAGAAAACGTGATGCACCATGGTCCTGTGCAGCATGTCAACGGCTAGTTCCGCAAGCTCTTTCCCCTTTAAATCTCCCCTATTCCGTCCCTGTTCTTCCATAGTTTGTCTCCTTCATTGGGATATGCCGCAACGCGAAGCGTGTCCGCCCCGCGTTGCAGCT
Organism: uncultured Oscillospiraceae bacterium; assembly: GCA_964612345.1. GTDB lineage: Bacteria > Bacillota > Clostridia > Peptostreptococcales > Anaerovoracaceae > Anoxybacterium. Next base: position 3,829 of record CAZTEH010000037.1, read on the forward strand.
GGTTGTATGATGAGTATAATGAGAGATTCATGCTTAACCGAGTTTCTTGAATTCTTCCGTCAACAGAGGAATGATTTCAAAAAGATCTCCGACAATTCCGTAATCAGCCAAATTAAATATGTTGGCTTCCGGATCTTTATTAATTGCAACGATCACCTTTGATGATCCCATGCCTGCGAGGTGCTGGATCGCTCCGGAAATTCCGCAGGCGATATAGAGGGTAGGTGACACGGTTTTTCCCGTTTGTCCAACCTGAAATTTTTGCTCGATCCATCCTGCATCTACCGCAGCGCGTGAAGCACCAACGGCTGCGCCGATCGCATCGGCACATGCTTCTAAAATGCAATAATTTTCAGGTCCCTTCATGCCACGTCCGCCGGAAATAATGATATTTGCCTCGATCAGCTCCGGACGCTCAGAAGCTGCTAATACAATTTCCTTAACGATGGCCTTGAGATCCGCAGGATCGATATCCACCGTTTCATTGACCACTTCAGCCTGACGTGATGCATCAGGTACCGCCAGCGGGAACGTATTGGGACGAATTGTGGCAAGCACCGGTCGGACAGCCGAAACAACTTCCGCAATGGCTTTTCCGCCGTAAATCGGGCGTTGAAAGGTCAGGTAGCTCTCCGCATCAGCATCCATTCCCGTACAATCCGAAGCCATACCTACTCCAAGACGCTGTGCCAAACGCGGTGCGAGATCTTTTCCAACAGCCGTATTTCCAAGCAATACTGCCTGCGGCTCTTCTTTTCGGATCAGTTTGTTCAGTACGGATGTATAGGCTCCCGTCGTATAATCAGTCAGTCTGTCATCATCAACGAGGATGACTTTATCTGCTCCATAGACGGCAACTTTTTGGGCGAGCTCTTCTACACCTTTGCCAAGTATTACCGCCACCAGCGGCTCACCGGTCTTGTCGGCTATGATTCGCCCCTGGCTCAGAAGTTCCAGCGAAACTTTGCGGATCTCTGATTTATTTTGTTCAATAATAATCCAAATTCCCTTTGCCATATGAATTCCTCCTCCCTATATAACCTTTGCCTCTTCGCGCAAAAGCTTTGCTAATTCTCTCGCAGCATCGGCTGCTTCACCGGGAACTTTTTTGCCTCCTTTGCGAGGGCTTGGCAGACTATATTTCGTAATACTAATTTTTCGCGTCAGGTCTGCTGCGCTCAGCCCAAGATCTGCAAGGGTCAATAGTTTTATTTCTTTTTTCTTAGCTTTCATGATTCCCATCATGCTGGGATAACGAGGTATGTTCAGCCCTTTTTGAGCTGTTGAGACCACCGGTAAACTGACTTCGATCAATTCCGTTCCGCCATCAATTTCACGGGTTACGCTTGCCTTGCCGTCCTCGACCTCAAGTTTGAGGATGCAGCTGACAGATGGAATATTCAATACATCGGCCACACGGACCGCTACCTGGCTGGAACCATCATCTACTGCGATTCGTCCGGCCAATATCATGTCATACGGCATCTGGGCAATGGCTTTGGCGAGTATCTCGGCAGTAACCCATTCATCAGGGCTATCCAAGGATGGATCGTTAATCAGAACGGCTTCGTCACAACCCATTGCCAAGGCGGTCCTTAAAGATTCCGTGACCCGATCTCCTCCCATGCTGACCAGTGTTACCTGTCCGCCGAATTTTTCTCTGAGCTTCAGAGCTTCTTCGACAGCAAATTCATCATATGGATTCATGACCAAATTAACTCCGGTGTTGTCTATTTTCCCGTTGCTGCCCAATACGATTTTCGCTTCCGTATCAAATGTTTGTTTGAGACAAACGACAATATTCATACGATCTCCTCCAATCTATCAATCTTTAAGAATATTCGCAGCGATAACAATGCGTTGAATTTCGCTGGTTCCTTCATATATTTCCGTAATTTTTGCATCACGCATCATGCGTTCCACCGGGTAATCCCGCGTGTAGCCGTATCCGCCCAATATCTGGACCGCTTGGGTGGCAACCTGGTTTGCCGTCTCCGAGGCAAATACTTTTGCCATTGCAGAATATTTTGAAACAGGTCTGTGTTCCGTTGCCATATGGCAAGCCTGATAAACCAGAAGCCGAGCAGCTTCAATCTGAAGTGCCATGTCGGCCAGCTTAAATTGGATCACATCCATTTCAGAAAGTGTTTTGCCAAATTGAGACCGTTCCTTGGAATATTTGAGCGCCTGTTCGTAGGCGCCTTGCGCGATTCCCAACGCTTGTGACGCAATGCCGATTCTGCCGTAATCAAGGGTGACCATTGCAATTTTGAATCCCTGTCCTTCTTGACCCAACAGATTTTCTGCAGGAACACGCACATTTTCAAAAACCAGTTCGTATGTAGCGGAAGAGCGGATCCCCATCTTTTTCTCTTTTTTGCCGAAGGTGAATCCCTCCATTCCCTTTTCGAGTATAAAAGCGGCGATGCCTCGATTTCCTTTGCTCTTATCCATTTGTGCTGTGACCACATAGGTGTCGGCATAGTAACCGTTGGTGATAAAGATTTTTGATCCGTTTATAATATAATCATTTCCGTCACGGACAGCTGTTGTGCGTGTCCCCGATGCATCAGAACCGGCCATGGATTCGGTCAGTCCGAAGGCTCCCATTTTTTCGCCGGTAACCAGAGGAACGAGATATTTCTGCTTCTGTTCTTCCGTGCCGAACAGATAGATCGGATTGGCACACAGGCTGGAATGGGCAGAAACCGTAACACCTAAGGATGCATCCACGCGGGATAGTTCCTCTATGGTGATGGCATAAGAGAGATAATCCGCTCCTACACCGCAGTACTCTTCCGGAAAGGTGACTCCGGCCAAACCGAGTTCTCCGCATTTTTTCCATAATTCCATCGGAAACTCTTCCTTCTCGTCTCGTTCTTCTGCTCCCGGAGCACATTCCTGCTCAGCAAAATCACGCACCATTTTACGCATCATGATGTGGTCTTCATTCAAATCAAAATTCATATACGAACCTCCTGTTAAAATATATTAATTTAGTCAAATATGCTTATTCTCAGTACTTTACTCCTGACATTACATAGTCAGAATATATTTATGAATCGCAAGAACTATGCCATATCACAAAAATTGTTGATTTCCTACCGAAAATTGTCTTTCCATTTCGACAAAATCAGGGCAACCGTTCGCAAAGGCCTTTCCCGTACCGTTCCCCTCCTATTGGAATGAAGCGATACGTTTGTCTTTCTTACTGTACGGTTGTCTTTTTTCGTGTACGGTTCCTCCTGTGACTGTACGGTTATCCGTACAACTGTCCGGCGGCTGCGACTGATCACAAGCAGGTACCTTACAAAAAAATTACCCCGCCGGCTCTTAATGATCGCCGGCGGGGCTGAATTCAATTATTTCTTTCTCCATATTTTCAGTGCTTTCGCTTCCGCGATGAGTTCGTCCCGGAAGTCCGGATGCGCAATGGAAATCAATAATTCCGCGCGCTGCCAGGACGACATTCCTTTCAGATTGACCTTCCCGTATTCCGTAACAACATACTGAACTCCTGCTCTGGTATCCGTGATGACGGAGCCTAATGTCATCATCGCTTTGATTCTGGAATGAAGCTTCCCGTCCTTGTCCGTATATGTGGAAGGCAGGCAGATAAAGCTCTTTCCGCCTTTTGAATTATAGGCTCCTTCCACAAAATCAAGCTGTCCTCCCGAACCGCTTATAATCTTTGGCCCCGCGGTCTCGGAACACACCTGACCGGACAGATCGATTTCTACAGCGCTGTTGATGGAGATCAGCTGATCGATTTTTGAAGCGATAAACGGGTGGTTGGTATAATCCACAGGGTAAGCTGCGATGGACGGATTGTCCCTCATGAAATCATAGAGTTTCTGGGATCCGGCCGCGAAGGAATATGCCATCCTGCCCTTATCAATGTTTTTTCTAAGGCCGGTCACTCTTCCGGCTTCCACCATATCAACAAAACCGTCAACCAGCATTTCTGTATGGATTCCGAGATCCTTAAGATCCGATTCGGCGATCATTTTTCCCAAGGCATTGGGCATTCCGCCGATTCCCAGCTGGATGCAGGATCCATCTTGAATCTCGGCCAAAACGTGATCGGCAATCATTTTATCGATTTCAGATGGAGCTGCGGAAGGTAAAACAGGAAGTCCCGTATTCCCCCCTTCCACGATATAATCCACCTTTGAAATGTGAACGGTATGCTCATACCCACCATGAACCTTCGGCATATCATCATTGACTTCAACGATAACAACTCTGGCCTTGTCAATTGCTGCGGCATAGTGAGAAATCGAGACGCCAAAGTTGAAATAACCATACTCATCCATCGGTGCAACCTGAATCGCCACAACATCAGTACGGCAGTTTTCCCGGATATACCGCGGGACTTCGGAATACTTGATCGGGATATAATAGGCTAAACCCTTGGCTGCCAATTTACGCTCGTAGCCGCTCAAGTGCATGCTGTTCCATGTAAAATGTTCGCCTTCCGGGTCATTTTCTATAAAAGACAATGGTTTTAATATCACGCCGCCGCGCATGTTTACGTCATGGAGCTCCTCTTTTCGGCGATTGATCGCTTCGCCCAATAAGCCCGCATAGCTTGCTCCCCAGGCAAATTCAACCCAATCTCCGTCTTTGATAACCTTCACTGCTTCATCTGCAGTTACGCATTTACTCTTGTACTCTTTCATGATCATACTGATATCTCCTCTAAAATTAAATAATCTTTTTCATTTTATCGATTGTGTGCAGCCTATGCAAGATAAATTTTCCACAATCTCCGCTGAAATTTATTTAGGAAAAAATGGATTGTGCGATGTTTTTCGATGTTAATACTAAATATCGCAATAATCATGCCACTATTTCGATTATGTCTTGCTTGAGATTGATAAAATTTTTGCCTAAAAAAAGAGGCATTTGATTTCTCAATGCCTCTTTTTTATGTAAGGGTTGATTTTAACCCCAGATTTCATCCGGTGTTGGTATATGAGCATTCGGATTCGTATATGCGATTCTGCTGATATTGATCAGATGGCGGAAGCTGAGGTTCTCGCTGATGCTGTTGTTGCCCCATGATCCGCAGCCCAATGTCCCCGTAGGAGCCAATCCGTTCGTATAAGCGCCTCCCAGTCCGCTGGATCCGATTCCGTTGACTAGGAAACGGGAAACAGGAATGTTTTCCGCCGCATATTCGATGTGCTCCTTGTTAAAGGAATGGATCACCATGCTGTGACCCTTTCCTTCCCAGTCAAGGTTTGCATTTACGATTGCCACACCCTCTTCCCAGGTCTTATACGTATAAGCCGCTAAAATCGGGAACAGTTTTTCCTTTGCGAACGGATCTGCCTTTCCAGGGCCGTCTGTCTTTACGATCAGCAGCTTTATGGACGGATCCACTTTTATTCCTGCCATTTCGGCTATTTTAGCCGCGCTCAGGCCGACACAGCCTTTATTCAGTGCACCCTCCGGCAATACTTTATTTCGGAGAGCCACAACTTCAGCCGGGCTGGAAACATAATATGCTCCCTGTGCTATAAACTCGTCGATGATCTCAACATATCTGTTTTCCGGGCAAATAATGCTCTGCTCACAAGTGCAAAGAACACCATTGTCATAGATTCTACCCCTGATAATCTTTGGTACGGCATCTTTGATATCAGCATCCTCGTCGATCAGACACTGATTATTTCCGGCTCCTACTCCAAAAGCCGGTTTGCCACTGCTGTAAGCGACCTTTACCATACCGGGTCCGCCGGTGGAAATGCAGACATCCGTCATCTTCATTACAAGGTTGGAAATATCGAGAGTAGGCTCTTCTACAACCTGAACCAAATTCTCCGGTGCTCCCAGCTCCTTCAAATACTTGTTGATGTATTCAACCGTTTTCACGCCGCTTTCTTTCCCGCTCGGATGTGGACAAATTACAATGGCATTTCTGCCCTTCAATGCGATCATCGCATTGTGCATCGGTGTCATAACCGGATTTGTGACCGGTGTAACCGCTCCGATGATACCGATCGGTTTTCCGACCTCTACAATTCCTTCCTCTTCAAAATACTGAAGAATGCCGACGCTCTTTTTCCCCTTTAAGTAGTTCCATACTGCCATCGCTTTTCCTTTGTTCTTCAATACCTTATCTTCATAGTTCCCCATTCCTGTCTCATCCACGGCTAAGCGTGCAAGCTCTTCTCCATTATCATAGACCGCCTTTCCGACCGCTCGGACTACCTGGTCGACCTCTTCCTGGGTATAGGATTCAAATTCCTGCTGGGCCTTTCTGCCTTTCTTTATGATTTCCGATACATATTCCATCATGTCCATATTCCACATCTCCTTTTATGCTGTTCCATTGTAACGGCTATGACGAATGAAATCACCATTCGTCATAGCGAACAATCACATTATTTAAAGTGCTTTTCGTATACGATTGCCATGGATTCATCCAATATTTCGAGAGCCCTTCTCACATGTTCTTCCGTAATGTTGAGAGGCGGTTCGATACGAATGGTCTTCGCATTGATGAGAGATCCTGACAGCAGAAGTTTTCTGTTAAAGGCCTCAAATACGACTTCATATCCCATATCGCCGTCACAGAATTCCATTGCGATCATCAGTCCTCTGCCTCGGTAAGTGGTCAAAAGCTTAGGATATTTCTTGTTGAGTTTTTCCAGACCTTCCATAAAGATCGCTCCGGATTTCTTCGCTTTGCCGCAAAGATCTTCCGAAAGGATTACGTTGAACGCAGCGATACCCGCCGATGTTGCAAGAGGATTTCCTCCTGTTGTCGTGCTGTGAAGCAGCGGATCCGAGAACATTCCTTTGAATGCTCTTTCCGTACATACACAGGCGCTGAGAGGAACTACGCTTCCGGAAATGGATTTGCCCAGACAAAGAATGTCAGGAGCCACATTATTGTAATCCGTTGCAAACAGGTATCCGGTTCGACCCATACCTACTTGCACTTCGTCGGCAATCATCATGATATCGTATTGATCGCAAAGCTTTCTGATTCCGGGGATCCACTCATCCGGTGGAATATTGACGCCGCCTTCACCCTGGATCGGTTCATAGACGATAGCAGCCGGAAGCTCTCCTATAAAGTCAAGGGTATCAAGCATCTTCGTTAAATATTCCAGATCGCCGAAAGGAGCAAATCTTGCGCCCTGGAGCAATGGAAGGAACGGACCTCTGAAATGTGCTTTCGATGTCAGGGAAAGTGCTCCGTGCGTCTTTCCATGGAAGTCTCCTTTAAATGCTACATAATAATGTCTTCCGGTGGCCAGTGTAGCCATTTTCAAACCACACTCGATCGCCTCTGTTCCGGAGCTTGTAAAAAAGGTATACTGCAAATCTCCCGGAGTTACGTCCGCCAGGATCCTCGCAAGCAAGCTACGGTTTGCATCGATGAGCTCAGCGCTGGATAACGGCTGCTTTGCCAGCTGATTTGTTACGGTCTCGATTACCTTCGGATGTCTGTGTCCGCAGTTGAATGCGCCGAAACCTCCCAGGCAGTCGATATATGTATTTCCGTGCAGATCTGTAAAAGTATCCCCGTTCGCCATCCATTCCATTGCCATATCATCCGCACCTGCAGATTTACGGTATTCCAGGAAGCCCGGATTGATATGGGTATTGAAATTGTATCTGGTTTCTTTGATAAATACTTCTTTTTCCTCACCGGTCATGGTTTTCTGTGCTATGGTTTTCATTGCATACTCGGTATACTCTAATACCTCGTCGAAATTTTTTCTCATTTTGAAAATTCCTCCAATTTAACATTCTGTCCGGCGCTTCAGTGCCGTTGACAGAATTTAGGCTGGAAAATCACGAGCCGAAGGTTCGTAGATTTTCATCGTCCAAAAAATTCATTCCTCGATCTTTGCAGCAGCTTCTTCCACAGAAGCTTTCAAAATTTCAAAGGCTTTGTCACAGTCTTCCTTTGAGGCAATGAGTGGAGGTATCATTCGAATGATGGTTTTGCCAATGGCTGTTACCAACAGCCTTCTGTCCATACATCCGTGTTTTATCTCCAAGGCGCCGTCAAAATCAAATTCTACTCCGACGATCAGTCCCATTCCTCTGATTTCTTTCACGTGCGGCAGCTCGGATAATTTCTTCATGAAATAATCCCCTACTTCTTTCGCATTTTTGTCCAAACCAAGATCCAGGAGCTCATTCACCTGGGCATATGCAGCCGCACAGCATACAGGGCTTCCCCCGAATGTGGTTCCATGCGCACCGGGATTGAATGCCGCCGCGATCTTATCCGTCGTACAGATCGCACCGATCGGCATGCCTCCGCCGAGTCCCTTGGCCATTGATACGATATCAGGCTTGATATCATAATTCATATAACCCATAACTTTGCCCGTTCTGCACCATCCTGTCTGGATTTCATCCATCATGAACAATATTCCGTTATCATCGCACAGCTTTCGGATCCCGGTCATAAATTCTTTGGTGGCAGGTCTTACTCCGCCTTCTCCCTGGATCGGTTCCAGCAGAATACCGATGGTATTCTCCGTAATCGCATTTTTAAATGATTCCAGATGATTGAATTCAGCATAAGTAAAGCCTGGCAGCATAGGCTTAAAGCCAAGCTGGCAAGCATTATCGGGCTGTCCGGTTGCGGACATTGCTCCATAGGTTCTTCCGTGGAAGCTCTGTTTTGCTGTAATGATATGGTATTTTTCAGGGCCGAAATTGTCAGTTCCGTACTTTCTGGCCAGCTTGATCATTGCTTCATTGGCTTCCGTACCGGAATTCTGATAGAAGATTTTGTCCATCCCCAGTGTCTTACACACAAGCTCTGCCAAAACAGCCTGAGGTATTGTATAAGGATAGTTGAAGGTGTGCATGATATCGCCAACCTGGTCCTTTACAGCTGCAACGACCTTGTCATTACAGTTACCGGCATTGTTTACAGCAATGCCGCCATAGAAGTCCAAATACGGCTGATCATTCTCATCATAAAGATACATTCCCTTAGCTCTTACCGCTATGAAAGGGAAACGCTGGTAAGTTTCGATCATATACTTTTGTGTTAAATCGACCACTTGCTGCGCTGTTAAGTTGACACTTTGTAATTGCATTTGGTTTAATCCTCCATTTTACTAGCTCGCCCAACTCGCGAAGCAAATTGTCGGCGAACTTATGCATTGATTGGCAGATTTTTGCAAATCCTTTCGGTTAAGGTTATCTTAAACCTTATAGCAATTACAAAGTCAATAGACTTAAATTATTTTTTTCTTTTTTTGCTTTACAGGGACCTGAAGCTTAAAGAAAGCATTCCGGTCATAATTATTAAATGTTGGAAATTCAATGAGTATCTCACTAATACAGTCCCCTTTTACCTCATAATTATGATCCGTTATGTATTCCATCAGCAGTTTCAAAGACTCTTCTTCCTTGTTAAATCCGTAACAGTATGTGCATAGATACATTCCTTCCGGAATGATCTCCATACCATCCTCCGACACAAAATCATCCTCAACAAAGAGGATTACCTCTGTGGCACATAGCTCCTTCCTTTGAAAATACTCTTTCCTCATAATACTGCCCACATTACAGAAGTAGCACATCGGTAAATGATGAAGTACATAGTTCTTTTTCAGTGACCGAAGAATATGCTCATAATAATCCATTCCATAGCTGTAACAGTTTATTTTCGTGTCATAACAGAATATTCTTCTCTCTTTGATATATTCTAATATTACCGTGTTTTCCTCAGGAGCAGATTCATAACGCCGATAGCTCTCAACAGACCGTTCGATCGCCTGCTTTGTGTAGTGCATCTCGAGCATTTGCTTTTCAATATTCAGCTTTTGCAGTTCAAGTCTCTGTCTGAATTCTCTGATATCTTTTTTATCAAAGCATTCTTTTATCTGGATCAAATTCATGCCTAAAGCTTTCATATACTGTATCATATCCAGTTGCGCACACTGTTTAATATTGTAATATCGATATCCCGTTTCAATGTTGATTTCACTGGGCTGAAGCAGCTTGATCTTGTCATAAAGCCGCAGTGTTTGCTCTGATATACCGTTGATTTTAGCCATTGTTCCAATCGTGATATGGTCCATAAGTTTTTCCATACTTTTTATCTACCCTCTTTCCGCATAAAAAATCGTTTAAATAATAACATAAAACCTTATACTTAGCATAGAGTTTTTTTGAATATTCAGAACATTTTTATTATTTGTTCATTTACAACTAAATTTTGACAGAATATAATATGGCCGAAAGATACAAGTAGGTATCTTAAATTTTATTAAAGGAGGTCGTTATATGGAAGTAGGATTTTGGGCAATCGTTCCTCCACTTCTTACAATTGTGCTTGCAATTGCCACTAAAGAAGTACTGTTATCACTCTTCATCGGAGTTTATACAGGCTGCCTGATCATTGTTGGTGGAAATCCCCTCACGGGTTTTGAGAAGATGGTGGAGATTATCCTTGCTAAGCTTACCGATCCGTGGAACATGCAGGTATTGATCATCGTCATACTGCTCGGCGGGATGATCGGACTTCTAACCAGATCCGGAGGGTCTACCGCATTTGGCAACCTGCTGGGGCGTCGAATCAAATCCAAGAAAGGTGCACAAGGAACCACTTGGTTAATCGGTCTTCTCATTTTTTTCGATGATTATTTTAATGCCCTGACAAACGGAGCAATTATGAGACCCATCAGTGACAAGTTTGGTGTCTCAAGAGAAAAACTTTCTTATATTATTGACTCCACTGCAGTAGGTATCTGTCTCGTGGTACCTCTCTCAAGCTGGGTTGCCTTTATCTGTTCTTTGATTGCCGACAGCTATGCCACAGCCGGTGTTGAACAGGACGCATTCCAAGCTTTTTTAATGTGCATTCCTTATAATTATTATGCATGGCTATCGATCATAATGGTTATTGTCGTTGTTTATCTGGGCCTGGATTACGGTCCTATGGCAAAAGCGGAAAAGAGGACGATGGAAACAGGTGCCCTTTGCGACAAAACCTTTAGCGGCGGAGGAGCCGATGATGACGACTTCTCTTCTATAGAACAGATGAAAGGCAAAGCGATCGATCTCCTGGCTCCGATCCTTTTGCTGATCGTACTTGCTTTACTCTTCATGCTTTATACCGGAGGTTATTTTGAATCCTTCAGTGTAATGGATGCAGTTAACAATATGGACGGCATGCTGGCTCTTACATACGCAGTATTTATTGCTGTTTTGTTTGCGATCATATTTTATGCCGTCAGAGGCCTGTCTAAAATCAGTGATTCCATAGCTGCCTTTGTGGTAGGAACGAAATCCATGCTGTTTGTAGTAATTCTATTAGCCTTTGCCTGGAGTATCGGCGGGGTCGGAGACGAACTGGACACGGCAGGATATGTTGCTTCACTCTTTGTAGGAAATGTTCCCGGATTCCTGGTTGCATTTATCATTTTCGCTTTTTCCTGCGTCATGACCTTTTCGACCGGAGCCACTTGGGGAACTTATGCGATCATGATCCCGCTTGCTGTACCGCTGGCTCTGGCAATGGATATCAGCGTCTATGCCTGCATCGCGGCAGTAATCGGCGGTGGCGGATTCGGCAACCATTGTTCACCACTGGCAGATACGGCGATCCTTTCGTCAGCTGCGGCAAATATTCGCCATACCGATCATATTAAAACACAGATTCCTTATTCTGTGACTTGTGCAGGTGTAGCTTGTGTAGGCTTCCTGATTTCGGGCTTTGTAGACAATTGGTTTGTACCGATGATTGCCGTCTTAGCTTTGTTCCTGTTTACAGTATTTACTCTGAACAAACTATTCGGCGCAAATAAATATAGTATCGATAAAGTCAAAGCAGATAGCTCTGCCCATGCGGAAGTAGAAGAAACGAATTAAGTATGCAATGAATTTGAGAATAGTATAATACGAAAAAAAATGGAGGGCAAACTATTTCCCTCCATTTTTTCATATACTTGTTATTCTGCTATATTTTCTGCTTTCTTATATCTTGTTTCCGACGATGTGTATCCGCAGCATATTTGTCATGCCACCCACACCTACGGGAACTCCTGCGGTGATGACGATCAGATCCCCATTGGAAATGTATCCATTTTTAATCGATGCATTAATGGCATCATGAAAAACGCCGTTTGTTGTATCCGCAGATTTTGTTAAAATGGGAGTTACACCCCAGACCAGTGTCAAATGTCTTGCAACCTGTACGGTTGTCGCAAAGGCCAGGATCGGCGCTCTCGGTCTGAATTTGGATACGACCTGAGCCGTATGCCCAGTTGCAGTCGGAGTTAGAATCGCAGTAGCCTTCAAACCCTGAGCGCTGGTACAGGTAGCATAACCGATGGCATTGGTGATATTGGAGTCCTTTACTCTATTCTTCTCCTTCAGGATATTATCATAATTCAGGGAAGCTTCCGTCGCCTTGGCAATATCGACCATCATATTCAAAGCTTCCACCGGATATTTTCCGGAAGCGGTCTCTCCGGACAGCATAATCACATCGGTGCCGTCATAAATAGCATTCGCCACATCGGCCACTTCCGCTCTGGTCGGTCTCGGATTCCGAATCATGGAGTCCATCATCTGAGTTGCTGTAATTACCGGTTTTCCTTCCAAATTGCATAGCTTAATGATCCTCTTCTGAGTGGCAGGTACCTGTTCTGCCGGAATCTCCACTCCCAGGTCGCCGCGGGCAACCATGATAACATCGGAAGCGGCCACAATATCCAGAATATTGTCCACGCCCTGTTTATTCTCGATCTTTGATATGATTTTAATCTGTTCCGCTCCATATTTCTTCAGGAAGGCTCGCATTTCATCCACATCAGCACCCTTTCTTACAAAGGATGCCGCGATAAAATCAACCTTCTCATGGATGCCGAACTCGATGTCCTCTTTGTCCTTGTCGGTTATGGCAGGGAGCTTCACCGTAACACCCGGAACATTGATGCTCTTGTAATCTTTAATGATACCACTGTTATCAACGGTGCAGATGATATTGCTGCCCTTGATTTCATTGATGGTCATTCCAATCAGACCGTCGTCGATGAGCAGCTGGTCTCCAGGCTTTACATCCTCGATCAAGTTTTTATAAGAAACCGAGCAGATTTCATTGGTCCCCATGACGTCATCCATAGTTAGGATAAATTTCTGTCCCTCGACCAGTTCGACTTCTTTTTGTGCAAATTGTCCCGTTCTGATCTCTGGCCCCTTGGTATCCAATATGATGGAAATCGGGATGCCTAATTCCTTTCTGAGCTCTTTTATCAAATCAATTTTTTTCTTCTGTTCCTCATGGGTGCCGTGTGAGAAATTCAGCCTTGCTGCATTCATCCCTGCCAGCATCATGCTTTTCAAAATCTCCCGGTCTTCACAGGCCGGACCTATTGTACAGATTATTTTTGTTTTCTTCATCTCTAAATTCTCCCCTAAGTTTACATCGAAAGGATCTCCGAAAGATCCATCAGCGACTCGTCATGCTTTCTTGGCATGTTTACAGCATCCTCCAGATCATAATAGACGATTTCATCTCCTTTGATACCGACCGCCTTACTGGTTATGCCTTCCTGCATCAGCAATTCCACTGCCTTATAACCCATTCTGCTGGCAAGCATTCTGTCTCTGGCCGTCGGAGAACCGCCTCTTTGGATATAACCCAATACAACGATCTTCGTATCCATTCCGGTCCTTTCCATAATGGTTTTCGCAAGTTCGTCAGAACACATTTCAACTCCCTCAGCACGAAGGATGACGCTATGCATTTTTCCCCTGTTTTTTCCTTGAATAAGCGTTCTGCAGATCTTATTGATATCCATCGGTTCCTCCGGTATCAATATGCTTTCCGCACCACCTGTCAAACCGGCATACAAGGCGATGTCGCCGCAATGTCTCCCCATAACTTCAATTACTGTGCTCCGTTCATGGGAGGAGGATGTATCTCTGATGTTTCCTATCGCCGATAAAACCGTATTAACCGCCGTATCAAAACCGATGGTGTAATCGGTATATGCCAGGTCATTATCAATGGTACCCGGAAGTCCAATCACCTTAACTCCTGCTTTCGTAAGCTCTACGCCTCCCCGGTAGGAGCCGTCTCCCCCGATGACAACCAATCCTTCGATTTCAAAGTTTTCAAGCATGTCAACGGCTCTGTGAAAACCCTCCGCCGTCATAAACCGTTTGCTTCTTGCCGTTTTCAACGTGGTTCCGCCGCGCTGCAGGATATCGGAAACCGAGGAAACGGTCATTTCCTTAAAATCCCCGTTGATCAAACCTTCATAGCCCCTCTCGATGCCGTAAACCTCCATTTTATGATAGAGCGCACCTCTTACCACCGCCCGGATGGCTGCATTCATTCCCGGCGCATCTCCTCCGCTTGTCAATACTGCAATTCTTTTCACGATAACTACCTCCTATATTTACTCAATGTTTTCTTTTCCTATGAAGTCAGAGAGCTTCTGCATAAAGCGGTCGCTTGGATTGACCCAAAGGTCCGATTTTGTCTTGTACTTCTTGTTTGATGCGACGGCAGTTATGATCACCGGCGTATCTCCTTTGTGCTCCATGATGATTTGCTTGATTTTTGAAAGGGACTGCGCTTCGTCGAACTCTTCCGGAATGGTGATTTTCACGATGCCGGAAGCCGGCACTCCATTGAAGTCGTTGATATCGAAAATTTTATCCGCAAGCAGTTTTGGTGCCTCATCCTCTTTAAAATTGACCGACCCGCGAACTGCGATGACCCCGTCATTTTTCAATAGTCCAAGGGCTGCCTCATAAACATTCGGAAACACGACAACCTCCGTGATACCGTAAAGATCCTCCAGCTGTACGAAGGCCATCATCTTGTTCTTCTTAGTAATTAATGTCTTCTTTGTGCTGATCATTCCGGCCATGGTAACAGACATGCCGTCCTGAATGTCGCCGTTTTCCTCTGCGTGGGCAAGATCTTCCGATGTAATTGTCGAGACTTTTTCTATTTTCTCTGCATAGTCCGACAGAGGATGGCCTGTGATATAAACACCTAGCATTTCCTTTTCCATTGCCATGAGCAGATCCTTTGAGAAATTCGCTACATCCGGCAATTGTCCCGTCATACCGGAACTGTGCATGCTGTCGGCATTCATCTGGAACAAAGAAATCTGGCCTTCGATATTCTTTCTGGAATTGTTCTGAGCCGATTCAATCAGTCCCTCATAAACAGACAGGTGCTTTGCCCGGTTCTCATTGAGACAGTCAAAGGCTCCCGCCTTGATCAGGCTTTCCACGGCCTTCTTATTGATTTCATGGATGTCGATATTGTTGATGAACTGGAAAATGTCCTTCGGCTGTCCCTTTTCCTCTCTCGCTTTCACGATGGCGTCGATGACTCCTTCTCCCACGTTTTTTACACCCAGAAGACCGAATCTGATTTTCCCGTCCTTCACTGTGAATTTCTTGCTGCTTTCATTGATATCCGGCGGCAAAACATCGATTTTCATTTCGATGCAGTTCCGGATGTATTTCGCAATCTGGGTGGAATCTCCGATTACACTGGTCATAAGTGCCGCCATGAATTCCACCGAGTAGTAGGTTTTTAGATATGCGGTCTGATACGCCAGAACAGCATATGCTGCAGCATGGGATTTATTGAAGGCATACTCCGCAAAGCTGATCATCTGGTTGTAGATTTCTTTAGCGGCTTTTTCCGGGATGCCGTTTCTGACGCAGCCTTTGATCTCGATATTTCCTGATCCATCCTCTTTTCCATAAACAAAGTATTCCTGTTCCTTGAGCATGATATCCATCTTTTTTTTGCTCATGGCTCTTCTCACAAGGTCACTTCTGCCATAGGTATATCCCGCCAGATCGCGCACGATCTGCATTACCTGTTCCTGATAAACAAGGCAGCCGTAAGTTACTGACAAAATTGGTTTCAGGCTTTTATCAACATATTCGATTCCTTTTGGATTTTTCTTGTTTTCTATGTAGGTTGGGATGGATGCCATTGGTCCCGGACGATAAAGGGAAATCCCGGCCACGATGTCCTCGAAACAGTCCGGCTTCAGGTTTTTCATAAACTGGGTCATGCCCGAGCTTTCAAGCTGGAACACTCCCTGGGTATTCCCGCTGCTGATCATCTCAAAGGTTGCTTTATCATCATACTCCATCTTGGATAGATTGATGTTTACTCCGTGGTCTCTCTCGATGAGTTCCAGGGCATCCCGGATCACAGTCAGGTTTCGAAGACCGAGAAAGTCCATTTTTAACAGACCCAGTTCCTCGATGGTCCCCATGGTAAACTGGGTACTGATCCCTTTGTCCGCTAAATACAGGGGCACATATTCATTGATGCTTTTCTTGGAAATCACAACACCGGCAGCATGGGTGGAGGCATGTCTCGGCATGCCTTCCAGCGCTTTTGCCGTGTCAAGCAGCTCCCTTACCCGCCGGTCCTCTTCATAGGAGGCTCTGAGCTCGGCATTCATATCAAGCGCCTTGTCGAGCGTCATCTTCAGGTCGAAAGGAATCGCCTTGGCGATGACGTCCACATCACCGTAACTCATATTTATGGCGCGGCCCACATCTCTGACCGCCGCCTTTGCTTTCATGGTTCCAAAGGTTATGATCTGGGCAACCTTGTCGGCGCCGTATTTTTCTATAACGTAATTGATGACCTCCTGGCGTCTCTCATAGCAAAAATCGATGTCGATATCCGGCATGCTGATTCGTTCCGGGTTCAGGAATCGCTCAAAGATCAGACCATACTTGATCGGGTCAATATCGGTGATTTTCAAAGCATATGCCACGATGCTCCCCGCTGCGGATCCTCGTCCCGGCCCCACCATGATTCCATGGTTTCTGGCATAATTGATGAAATCCCATACGATAAGAAAATACTCCACATAGCCCATGGCTATGATGGTATCCAGTTCATAAACGAGTCGGTCTTCCAGGTCGGCAGTGAGGTCCCCATACCGATCCATCATACCCGCTGCGCAAAGCTCCCTGAGGTATGATTCGTTCGTTCTCCCGTCGGGTGCGTGGAATTCCGGCAGATGGATCTGGCCGAATTCAAATTCCACATTACAGCGGGCTGCAATCTTTTTTGTATTCTCAATGGCTTCCGGAAGGTCTGCAAAGATATGCTCCATTTCCAGCTCTGATTTGAGATAAAACTGATCGTTTGGAAAGCGCATCCTGTTTTCGTCATCGACGGTCTTGGCGGTCTGAATACACAGGAGTACATCATGAGCAACAGCATCTTCTCTTTTTACATAATGCACATCATTGGTCGCCACGAACGGGATTCCGGTTTCCTCATGAAGCCGCTTCATGGAAGGAAGAATCTGAAGCTCCTCCTCAAGACCCTGGTCCTGGAGTTCCAAATAAAAATTGTTCTCTCCAAAGATATCAAGAAGGGCCAAAGCTTCTTTTTTGGCCCCTTCATAATCACCGTTCAGAAGCTTCCACTGCACATCACCTGCCAGGCAGGCGCTTAACGCAATAATTCCTTCGCTGTATTTCCGCAATAAGTCATGATCGATTCTCGGCTTATAATAGAAGCCTTCCGTATAGCCGGCGGATACAATTTTCATCAGATTGTGGTAACCGACATCGTCCTTCGCCAGCAGCACGAGATGTCCCTGTCGCTTGTCCCTTTCCACATCTTTGTCCAGCATGGTTCTGGCCGCAGTATAGACCTCACAGCCTATGATCGGTTTGATGCCGTGTTTCTTCGCTTCTTTATAAAAATCGATGACGCCAAACATGGCTCCGTGGTCTGTAATGGCCACCGAATCCATTCCCAGCTCTTTCGTTCCCGCAATCAGATCCTTGATTCTTGCAGCTCCGTCCAGCAGGCTATATTCCGTATGTACATGAAGGTGTGTAAATGTCATCGTCTGTTCCTTTTCATATTCTCTTTGTTGTTCTGATAACCGAGTTATCGGTTTATTTCCGATTACTTTATTTTATCATATTATTCCATCCTAGCATACACAAATGTATAACTAAATTAAGTACACTCATCATTCAAGTAATCCGAGAAATTACCACAAATTTTCTCTTGAATCTCGCGATTCATATTATTATAATCAAAATATCTTATACTCACTTTTTGCCCTTCTATTCGCTTTTGCTTACTGCTAATGTCAATTGTTGGCAAATAGCTTATTTATCAGGGGTAATTTTCTTGCTAAAGTTAACTTATTGTAGTTTCTTAGCATTAAAGGTAATTTGTATGCATCAAGTAATTGATTATGGAAAAGTCGGAAACCGGCTGCGGATTGAACGAGAAAATTTTAATATGACCAGAGAAGCGCTGGCAGAGCTCATTGGTATCTCTGCTTATTTCCTGGGACAAATTGAAAGAGGAGAAAGAAAAATGAGTATTAAGACATTGACAGCGGTGTCTCAATGCTTACATATCTCCATAGATTATCTTATTTACGGATCAGATTCGACCTGGAATAATAATGATGATGATTTATATTCCCTGCTCCGCAGATGTTCAGACAATGAAATCAACGTTTTTAAAACGATTATTAAGGTATTGCTTCCGCACTTGAATCGGCAAGAGGAGTAATTCCTAATATTTGATAGAAGGAGGTAAGATGAATGATGAAAAAGCAATAAACTCAGAAGAAGTTATACTTTCAACTTGTATTACGGAACTAAAATTGCTTTTAGATGGATTATGCAAAGATTATAATGAATATCATCAAAATGACGAGGCATTGATGCTTATAAGTCAGCGAACGGATGAATTGATATCAGAATATATGCGATTAAAAAAGTAAAATATAAATTTAAAATCCACTTCGGACTCCGGAGTGGATTTTTTGATTAAGAATCTTCTCTTATTACCTTTATCACAATGGTAAAAAGACGCATATACTAAAGTAAAACTTAATTGAGGTGACGCCCATGGCTTTTGATCAATACGATACAAGAGAACTCTTCGCAAGGCTTATTCAGTGCGAGGCCGGTGGAGAAGGTGAGAATGGAATGCAAGTTCTGTCATACCTCCTTATCCTCCTCACTTAAGGAGTCCCAGCACCTGCTCATCCTGAAGTTGATCTTGTCCCGAAATACTTTCGACAAGGCAAATCCTTTATCATAAATCCTGCTTCCGTCACTGTAGATCACCACATTGACACAGCCCTCAGGCACTCTCTCCATAGTATATTCTTTGGGGAGATCCTCGATGGGACCTGACCAAACCTTGATTATTCCACGATCCATAATCCACCCCCTTGCTGCGCCTGCCAGGAGAATAATCTCCTTATATTCAGAATATGTATCGGTTCCGTTATTCATACAATATAAATATTAATGGAGGTGATCGTTTGAAAGTATGCATTTACCTTAGAAAATCCCGTGCAGACCGGGATCATCCCGATATGCCGGTGGAAGCTGTCCTGAAGAATCACGAAGCATTGCTGCTCGCTTTTGCCGAAAAAATAAATCTGGATATCGCGGACATAAAAAAAGAGGTGGTTTCCGGAGAGTCGCTGGCAAGGAGACCGGAAATGCTTAAGCTTTTGGAAGAGGTGGAAGACGGTTTTTACGACGCGGTCCTGGTGAAGGATTTTGACCGGCTCGGCCGAGGAAGCATGATGGAGCAGGGCATCATCATCGAAGCCTTCCGAAAATCAGGGACGAAGATCATTACTCCGGAGAAAACCTATGATCTTGAAAACGAATTTGATGAAGAGTATATTGATTTAAGCGCTTTCTTTGCACGCAAGGAACTAAAGATGATCACAAAAAGGCTCCACAGCGGCCGGATGAAGTCTGTTTCAGACGGGAACTACATAAGTCCGTATGCACCCTACGGTTATGATAAGAATCATAAAACCTTAACCGTCAACGATGGGGAGAAAACCGTTGTCGATTTGATCTTCCATCTCTATGTGAATCAAGGCTATGGAGATACGAGAATCGCAAGGTATCTGACGGATCACGGCATCCCGAACAAGCACGGCACGGCGCACTGGGATAAAACCACCATCCGGAATATGATCCAGAATCCTGTTTACATCGGGAAAATCACCTGGAATAAGCGAGAATACCGATATGGGGGAAACGGAAAACGCACCAGCAGATTTGCTAATAAATCACAGTGGAAAATCTATGAAGGCAGGCATGATGCAATCATCGATGAAACCTTGTTTCAAAAAGCCCAGCAGATCGCAAAGGATAACGGTCTTCCCCATCTGCATAGGACAAAAACCGTCCGGAATCCAATGGCTGCTATGATAAAATGCGGATACTGCGGTGCTACAATGACCATTCGGACAGCGAGAGGCAAGGCCGATACACTCCGGTGTTACAGACACTGCGGCGGTTCGATGAGTTCCTACCTTACCCTGGTGGAAGAAAGAACCGTCGATCTGCTGGTCCGGCGTTTATCAGAACTCGAAATTCCCTTTCGATATATGGAATCAGAAAAGAAAGCGGATACGGAATATCCTGTTCTTGTTCATTCACTGGAAAACTTCATATCACAGAAGAATAAGCTAAAAGTACAAATTGATAATCTCCATGATTTATTGGAACAGGGCATTTATAACAGAGAGACGTTCCTCGAGCGATCGAAGAGAATAACTGAAAATCTTCATCTTGTTGAGGATAGAATGGATGCTGTTAAGAAACAGCTGTCACATTTCAAAGCATTATCTCAAGCTAATGATTTGAATCATGCCACAAACGATCTTCCTCCTATGAATGAGATCAAAGAGTTTATCAAGACCGTCTACTGGAGACTCGATCCAAAAAACAAAAATGAATTCTTGAGAGACATCGTCGATACCATCGTATATTCAAAGCCACCCGGCAGAAAAAAAGACGAATTTGTTCTCGATATTATACTCAAAGAATAGCTTGCTGTTATGAAAATAGAAAGCGCACGGGCAGTCTCTAAAAAAATTCCCGTGCGCTTATTACCATAAAACGAATCAGTGTTTTATGGCGTTGCAATACCTCTAATACCTGCTTTTTCTAGTATAAGAGGTATGTAGCAAATCATGAGAGATGTGACCAAGGGGATGACCAAGATACTCAGCATATAGTTTTGTAATATAAGGATTATCGTGGGACTTTCTGTATTCCTTACCCTCATCCTCATCATAAAGCGCCTGGATTCTTTTTAGGCGTTTCTCGTTATCCGTCAGCCTCGGCTGACCGCCGCCGCTGATGCAGCCGCCCGGACATCCCATCACCTCGATGAAATGATAAGGGCTTTCCCCGGTTTTTATATCCTCCATTAGCTCTGAAGCGCCCTTCAAGCCACTGGTCGCGGCAATTTTAACGGTAACCCCGTTGAGGAAGCTCCATTCATCCTTTGCATCCTCTATGGTAAATTCAGCCGCCTTGATTCGCTCCAGACCTTGGATCGGTTTCACGTGCAGCTGGTCAAAAGGCAGCTCCCTGCCGGTAACGACTTCATATACCGTACGCAATGCCGCTTCCATAACACCGCCCGGGACGCCGAAGATATCGGCAGCACCGGTGGAAAGTCCCAAAGGATTGTCAAATGGCGTATCCTGAAGCTTATGAAAATCGATCCCCGCATCCTTGATCATCTTAGCAAGCTCTCTGGTAGTGACGACGGCATCCACATTCGGATAACCGTCATTGACCATCTCAGGTCTTGTAACCTCATATTTTTTCGCAGTGCAAGGCATGACGGAAACCACAAAGACATCCTTCGGATTGACGCCGATCTTCGGAGCAAAATAGCTCTTGATCAGAGCGCCCAGCATCATATGAGGAGATTTGCACGAGGATAAATTGTCAAGCTGATCCGGATAGAAGTGTTCGATATAATTGATCCATCCGGGGCTGCAGCTTGTAATCATTGGCAGTACGGGCACATCCTCCGTTTCGCCGAAACCGGTCTTTGCCAGCTGCTCCTTTGTGATGAGGCCCTTCATGTAAAAATACTGAGTCAGGCGCTTCAGCAGCTCGGTTCCTTCCTCTAGAATCGTAAGATCCGCTGCAAAGTTGGTATCAAAAACATAGTCGAAATTCATTTCTTTTAAAGCACTCGCCATTTTCCCGGTGACACACTTCCCCGGTTCATATCCGAATTCTTCTCCCAAGGCAGCCCGGATCGCCGGAGCAGTCTGTATGACAACCGTCTTATTCGGATCCAGCAGGGCAGCCCAAACCATTTGGGTCGCATCCTTTTCTTTCAGCGCATCCACCGGACATACGGTAGTGCATTGCCCGCAGAAGGTACAGGCTGATGTATTCAACGGCAGTTCCTCACCGGGACTAACCACCGTTGAAAATCCTCTGAATTGTGAATTCAGAATACCAACCCCCTGAACTTCATTGCAGATCGTTACGCACCTGCGGCACAGAATACATTTGGAAGCATCTCTCACAATGGAAGGAGAGGTGTCATCGATATATTCCTTTGATTTTTCTCCTTCAAACCTGGAGCTATCAATTTGAATCAATTCTCCAAGCTCTTGAAATTCACAGTTTCGATTTCGTCCGCACTTCAGGCAGTCCTTCGGATGGTCCGAAATCATCAGCTCATAAATCACCTTACGTGCATCTCTGACCCTCTTGGTATTCGTTTGGATTTTCATTCCTTCCGTAACCTGAGTGATACAGGAAGCCTGAAGGTTTTTCATTCCCTCCTGCTCCACGACACAGATTCTGCAGGAACCTAATTTATGGACATCTTCCAGATAACACATTGTCGGAATGAGTATGTTGTTCTGTTTTGCTGCTTCCAGGATTGTCGTCCCTTCCTCGACGCTGATCATTTTATTGTTTATTGTCAGATTTACCATTATAATTCACCTCCTGCTCATCTAAAGTCTTCGGTCACATCGCAAACAGCGCATTGACTCGGCAATGGCGTTCAGTCTGTGAAAACCTAAACATACTTCATCGAAATTATCTTTTCTTTCATCCGGTTCAAGATAATCCATCTCAAACCGATCATGCTCGGTAACCTCTGCATCCTCAATATTCATCGGAATGTCAATCGGCTCTCCCTTATTCAAAGCTCCACTGCCGCCAAGATATTTATCCATTTCGGAAGCCGCTTTTTTACCGTCAGCAATTGCTGTTATTACAACATCGGAACCTCTTACTACATCCCCGCCGGAGAAGACGCCCTTCATGGATGTCATTCTGGTGTCAGGATCAACAATAAAGGTCCCCATCGGAGTGGCTTCCACTTCGTCCTTTCTGACGAACGGGAGATCGGAATACTGACTTACGGCAGGTATGACGATATCCACATCGAAGATAAACTCAGAATCCCCGATATCGCAAGGTTTTTTTCTGCCGTCGGAATCAAATCCCGAGAGCTCCATCTTGATAAACTTTATTTGATTTACATGGTTCTTACCAAGGAATGCAATTGGTCTCACCAATTCGTGGATCACGATGCCCTCTTCAATGGCCTCGTCGATCTCTGATTGATCCGCAGGCATATCTTCCATGGTCCTTCTGTAAAAGATATGTACTTCCTTGGCGCCTTTTCTCACCGCTACCCTTGCCGCGTCAAACGCAGTGCTTCCGCCTCCTATGACCGCAACAATTCCTTCCAGATTAACAGACTTTCCAAGATTGACATCTTTCAGAAGATCAAATCCATGATATACCCCCGGCAGGCTTTCCCCTTCAATGCCGACCTTTCTTGAAAGCTGGGCACCGGTAGAAATATAGACCGCATCGTGTTTGGACCGCAGCTCGTCAAAGCTGATGTCCTTGCCGACCTCCACGTCGGTGATGATATTGACGCCAACCTGCCTGACGGTATCGATTTCCTTTTTCAAAACCGCCTTAGGAAGTCGATATTCGGGGATACCGAAGATCAATACTCCTCCCGCAACCGGTTGAGCTTCATAGACGGTAACGTCATAGCCCAGTCTGGCCAGATAGTAGGCGCAGGTCAAACCGGACGGGCCGGCACCGATGATCCCGATTGATTTGTGCTTTTTCGGAAATACCAGATCGATAAACGGTTCGTTGCTCTTGAACCTCTCATCGGCAACATAACGTTTGAGATCTTAGATGGCGATGGGTTCATCCATCTGACCTCTTCTGCACTTGCTTTCACATGGATGGGTGCAGACACGGCCGCATACCGACGGGAACGGATTTTCCTGCCGGATCAGATTGTATGCATCCTTCACTCTCCCCGCGGCAATCAGTGCCAGATAGCCGGGAACGTTGACATTTGCCGGGCATGCATTTTCACAAGGTGAAATAAACAATTCGGAACAAACGCCTGAACGGCAATATTTATATTTGATATGCTCATCATATTCCTCACGGAAATATTTTATTGTACTGAGTACAGGATTCGGAGCGGTCTGGCCAAGGCCGCACAATGCGGTATCCTTGATGGCGACTGCAAGTTCTTCAAGAAGTTCAACGTCCCCTTCCCTGCCCTCTCCTCTCGTGATCCTTTCCAGTATCTCAAGCATTCTCTTGGTTCCGATTCTGCACGGTACGCATTTCCCGCAGGACTCATCCTGAACAAACTCCATAAAAAATCTGGCTACATCCACCATGCAGGCGTCCTCGTTCATGCTGATCAGCCCGCCGGATCCCATGATCGCGCCCAATTCCACCAGAGAATCATAATCGATCGGAGTGTTCAGATGGGCTTTTGTCAGACAGCCTCCGGAAGGTCCGCCGGTCTGGGCAACCTTGAATTTTTTGCCTTTGGGGATTCCTCCTCCGATGCCGAATATGATCTCGCCCAGGGTAACGCCCATGGGAACCTCGATGAGGCCTGTGTTGTTGATATCCCCTGCGAGCGCAAAAACTTTGGTTCCTGTGCTGTTTTTCGTACCGATTTTGGAACACCAACCAGCTCCCTTAAGTATGATCGCCGATATATTACCCAAAGTTTCCACATTATTGATCACCGTCGGTTTCCCGTATAATCCGGAATCAGCAGGGTAAGGCGGCTTTTGGTTCGGCTCTCCTCTGCGGCCTTCCACCGATTTCATCAATGCCGTTTCCTCGCCACAAACAAAGGCACCGGCTCCAATCCGTATTTCTACATCAAAATTGAATCCGCTGCCGAATATGTTGTTCCCTAATATATTCATACTTCTTGCATCTTGTATCGCTGTTTCCAGCACCTCGATCGCCAAAGGATATTCCGCTCTGACATAGACATAGCCCTGATCGGCGCCAACCGCATAACCGGCAATGGCCATACCCTCGAGCGCCGCATGGGAATTCCCCTCCAGCAGACTCCTGTCCATAAACGCACCCGGATCTCCTTCGTCGGCGTTGCAGATGATATATTTCTGATCACCGGCCGCTCTTGCCGCCAGAGACCATTTCACACCCGTCGAGAAGCCCCCGCCGCCTCTGCCTCGCAGTCCGGATTTTTTGACTTCTTCGATTACCTCTGCCGGAGTCATCTCATTCAGCGCTTTGGCAAGGGCATAGTAGCCGTCATGATCGATGAATTCCTCAATGGATTTATGACTGATCATGCCGCAATCTCGCAGGACCGTTTTATTCTGTCCTTTAAAGAACGCAATGTCCTTCATCTGAGGAACCTTCTTGCCGGTTTCTCTGTCCGTATAGCACAATTCTTCGACGATCTGATTCTCCAGCAAATGCTTTTTAACGATCTTTTTCATATCTTCCGGCTGCAATTTGCAATAAAAAACTCCATCGGGCATAACGGTCAAACGTGGTCCGACTTCACAGATTCCGATACATCCGGTCAAGCTTAATTTAACAGTAGAGGTTAGACCCGCTTTTTCCAGCTCAGAAATCAATGCGTCCCTGACTTCGACACAATTGGAAGAAACGCAGCCTGATCCGGAGCAGAACAGAAGTGTTCTGTCATATTTCTCAGATTCTTCTTTGAATCTTTCCTTGACACGATCCAGATCCGCCGCTGAGTTGATTTTTTCATACTCTGCCATCTCAATTACCTCCCATTACTGTACTGCTTCAGAATTTGCTGCAGCTTGTTGGGATTTACACGTTTGTAAACCTTTTCATCAATTCTTACTGCAGGCGCAAGCCCGCAAGCTCCCATACACCGGACAACCTGCAGGGTGAACTTCATATCTTCCGTCGTTTCTCCAACGTCTATACCAATCGTTTCTTTCAGTTTTTCCATGATCTTTTTCCCGCCGCGAACATAACATGCGGTACCAAGACAAACACTGATGGTGTGCTCACCCTTTGGTTTTGTAGAAAAAAATGTATAAAAGGTTACGACACTGCCTATTTTCGAGATTGGCAAATCCATTTGTTCGGCAATATAAGACTGGACGTTTTTCGGTAAAAAACCAAAAATAGCTTGGGCCATATGCAGGATTTGAATAAGATTACTTTCTTTCCTTCCATAGTCTTTGATTACATCATCTAGTAGTGCAAATTTTTCTATATCGCTCAATTCTCTGCACAGATCTTTTTCTAAGACATATGACATTTATGCACCCTCCGTTCCTTTTTTGATATTATTTTAACATTCGAATTTTAACAATACAAGAATATTCCGACAATTAACGGGTGTTTTTTTGTGTTTACATTATATTGAATTCAATATACACATATAGCTACCGTTGGTATGACCGGACTCTCAATGGAATGAGAGCAGTTGCAACAGTTATTATGAATCGAGCGAATATCCCTTACGGAGAATTTTCCAGAATCAGTCAGGGAGGTAATGTCAGGAATATTTTGGTACAGGATAGGCAGTTTGTATGTATGCAAACCTCGGTCGGAGGTGTTTATAATCCGCAGAATGTAACAAATATGAATCCTACTGATGAGCATTATGCAATCGTTGATTGGGCGATAGGCGGTGGCAGACTGGCCGGCGTTGATCATTCTCTATTTTTCTTTAATCCCTATAGTCCCCAGTGCCCTCCCTATTTTCCAACCAATGTTGGCGTTATTCATAATAGAGTTGGTGACCATTGCTTTTATATACCAACTCAATATTATCCCAGTACTTAGAAAGGAAACAAACAAATGTATGACTGTAATTTAATAAAATCAAGGGCTCAAAAAATGCAGGACTATCAACTGCCAAGCTTAGAGTCAACATATTCGAAAATGCAAATGCCCATGACTCCGGGTATGCCAATGTTTCCAATGCCGACTTTACCAACAACTCCGATGACTCCGGCAGCGCCGGCAGCACCAACAACACCACCAACTGCGCCCAGTATGCCAAGAACAGTACCCTTACCAAATCCCTTAATGCCTCCTACTTTTCCTACAAGACCTGTTCCAACCACACCAACTGCGCCAATGACCCCGGCTGCTCCGGCTATCCCAATGGCACCTATGGCTCCGACTGTACCGAGGGCACCTGCGGCTCCGACTTTACCGGCGAGACCGACAACGCCAACATTTCCGCCGGCACCTCCTGAGCCAGAACAGACTTACCCGCTCAGCCCATTGCTGCCTCGAATCCTGCCTACTTCACCGAACATCACAGTACCTGCAAATCCCATTTTACCACCGGCTTACTCCACGATCCTCGACTATGAAAGCCTGCAGTATTTGAACGGCTATTTAAGAACCCAGATCAGCTATTACGTGGAAGTGGAATTCTTAGTTGGCTCAACGAACATATTATCAAGGAACGGCAAGCTGATCGGAGTAGGATTGAACTACATTTTGCTCGAAGATTTAACAACAGGAGATGTTACAGCTTGTGATTTCTATAACATAAAATTCTTCAAATCACATGCCCACGGCGATATCGCCCCCAAAAGATAAAAGAAAGAGCCGTACATTTCTTAATGTCGGCTCTTTTCAACATGCTCACTTTTTCTGGTTCGGAAGATCAAATGACGAAGTGTCTCCCAATGGAATGGGATCAACGGGTATAAATAGCAGGCCCCGACAATGTTCTTCGTCCTGGCCAGTACGATAAAGTTAATGACCAAAGCCGCCAAAGCACCCCAAACTCCAAGTATCGCGGCCCCTATCAGGATAAATACTCTCATAAATTTAATCGCATAACCAAGCTCAATGCTCGGCTGTGTAAACCCTGCCAAGGCCAAAACCGCCATACAAAGAATCGTTTGCGGGATAAACCAGCCGGAATCAACGGCAAACTGCCCTAAAATCAAAGCTCCGATTACCGACAGTGACATTCCCAACGAGCTTGGAGTATTCAGCGAGGCTAGTTTTAAAGCATCTATGGCCAGTTCCAACAAGAGAAATTGAACAAACAATGGGATGGCATATCCCTCATCGGGAATAAAGAATTCCAACCTCGGGTGGATTGGAATATTTCCTTCTGCAATCAACAGATAAGCCGGTGTTAAAAAAATGACAGCAATCATGTTTATAATTCTCAA
The DNA here is from genome assembly GCA_964612345.1 of uncultured Oscillospiraceae bacterium. Taxonomy (GTDB): domain Bacteria; phylum Bacillota; class Clostridia; order Peptostreptococcales; family Anaerovoracaceae; genus Anoxybacterium. Next base: position 32,127 of record CAZTEH010000037.1, read on the forward strand.
GAAGCGAAAATAATTCCCCGTTGCGATCGGGAAGTAATAATCATCCGTATCCTGAAGAAAATCGAAGATGCAGGTAGGGATCAGTACTGCCGTAGGGCTGTTATCGACCAGTATCGCCAGCTTCCCTTCCGTTAGATGGGCGCATACCACATCGGGCCTTTGCGTATACCGTACTTTGGGAAAGGGATTCATCCATCTCGATTTTCCGATGGCCTCAACCAGACTCTGATCACCGACCGTTAACGTGTCCTGATGGATCCCATCAATTTTATCCCGAATTTCTTTCAGAATCTTCTCATCCACCAAGCCCTTTACATAAACGATGCAGACATCGGTCTTCGAGGTTGTACCAACGGTATGAATTTCACAAATCAGCCTGGGGTCTCTGATTCTCCTGCGGATCAGGTTGGTATTGAAGAGAATTGTTTCTACAAACCCATCCTTTGCCCCTCTTAATGATTTTTCCTTTTCCGGCTCTTGGACGCTTCTGACGGGGTAAGTCCTCAAATCGATGATGATGACTTCCGAATATCCGTCGATCACCATGAGAAGCAATCCGGAAAGAAGGGCCTTGATCATCTTGTCCGTGTTCTTTTCCGTTACCGCTTGTGCGTAAGGCAGGTGATATTTAATAAACTCCGCAGCATTCTGCCGCTGATTCATTTCATTTTTCGGTACCGCAAAGAGCACATGAAACATATGCTCCATGATTTCCGATTTGAGAAAGCCTTCCACATAATAAAAATAGACTTCTTTCCCTCCGACTACGACATTTCTCTCACCGATATCAAAGCTTTCCCCGATAGACAACGCTTTCCTGAAATAATTCACATATTCATTAAATTTATTATTTTCCATTTAAATCTCCCTTTGCTTGCTGTTTCTTTCCAGACTATTTTTACCAAAGGGAGCTATTTTATTCAATGATATACTGTCGGCCTATCATTCAATAAAAAAAGGGAGTGCAGAGGGGCCCGCCCTCTGCCGTTAAGGCCAACTCTACAAATCCTAGATTTGTGCTTTCGAT
>CAZTEH010000038.1:0-14164 GCA_964612345.1 uncultured Oscillospiraceae bacterium
GCGCTGCTGTCCGTTTTGCCATTGCAGCTAAAGCTGCGGCAAAAAGGCAAATCTTTAACGTTGTAGATTTCTATCGTCTTAACAATCTGTTCGTAATCTATTTGTTCTGTGACAGCCAATTGGCCGGATATACCACATAAAAAACCTTGCAGAAGCTTGGAGATCCGAATACGAGGCTGGTTCCCTTCGGAATATGGAACACGTCTCCCGGTTTCATGGTATAAAGTTTCCCGCCGGTTTTAATGGTGAATTCACCCTCAACAACGTAGTCCACTTCGTCATAGCTTAAAGTCCAAGGCAGTTCGGAATTTTCAAAGGTCATAAAGCCGGCACCTAGGTTGCCTTCTCTCTCAGTGATCACATCGGTCATTCCGATCTTCTGGCCTGCAGGCGCTTCCGTAAATGGTTCCATCACCACTTTGTCACCCTCGATCTTCATGGCCTTTGGGCTTTCACAAATCGGTTTGTTATTCTCGAGAATCGCCTTGGTTATAATTGCTTTCAGCATATTTTCATCAATGCTGATGTTATCACTGCTTGCAGCTTTTGTATCCGTGCTGCAGCTTTGTGCCGGTTTCTCTGCTTCACAGGCAGGTTCTGCACCTGTGCTTACTCCGATGATCGGGTCCTTATTGCCGCGTAAATAGACGACCAGTCCTTTTTCTCTTGCATAATCTTTGGCAGATGGGCTCAATACGCTGTTGTCATCCAAGCAGACGGTTTTACTATTTGCTGAAAGTTCCCTGAGTATGTTCAAGGATACACAAGTTTTCATCCTTTCACCTCGATTCTTAATTTCAAAATTATATCAGATTTTCTACGACCATTGGATGAGGCTTTGGTATTACAATACTTCGTACCAGTTGACCTCTTTCCGCCGCCAAATCACTTCCCGCCGCTATGGCTGCATTTACAGCAGCTACATCACCGGTCAAAACCACATAGGCCTTGCCGCCGATGCCGAAAGCAATATGGAGCCGCAATGGTTCCACTTCTGCTGTTTTTAAAGCTAAATCCGTTGCTTCCATCAGGGTCGCCACACTGAAGCATTCGATCAGACCGACGGCCTTGACATGTTCAATACTGGAAGTGCCTGCTATGGCAGGGATCAGAGACTTATGAATGTTGGGGATCATAAAGCTGTCAACCACACATTCGGCCGCTTTATCCTCCCCTGCTCTCACAGACTGCTGAACCGCAGAGGTGTCTCCGGCAACGATGCTGATATACTTGCCCGGGCAGACCGTTTTGCTGACGAGCAGCGTGACATCCGCGATCTTGCACATGGCATCCGTGCTGTCAATCCCCTGGGCGATACTGTTAAATTCCACCATTCCGATTGCTGTGACATCCATTAGCTGACACCGCCTTTCTCAATGATTATTCCGCTGCCTTCTACTGCGGTTACCGTTCCGCTGATGCTGGCATGAATATTGGCTCCCAGCTGACCTTCTTTGATTTTTGCGATCAGATCCCCTTGATTCACAGCATCGCCCGGTTTTACCACCGGCTCGCAAGGTGCGCCCACATGCTGCTTTAGCGGGATCTGTACACGATCAAACTCAAGAATCCCTTCCTGCAAAGGAGCCTCAAGATAGTAATAATCCTTTAACCCTATCCTCCTTGCAATCTGCTTGGAAGGGACCATTCTTGCCTCCCAGACGGGATCCTCATTGCCCAATGCACCGTCATATTTGATCCCCTGCTTTTGAAGCTCCTGCTTGATCTCCTGGTTGACTCTCCTTGGGGAAATATTGACGGGACACGCGTATAGCTCGCATACACCGCAGTCCGAGCACAGCATTGCTCCCTTGATGACCTGACTTTCCGTCATCCTGCCGTAGTTTACGGCACGGATGGTCATATGGGGTTTTAAATCCCTGTGACCGATGATGTTTCTCGGACAGAGGTCCGTGCACAACTGGCATTGCTCACATACCGTCTTGGCAATCCTCATGATCTGCGACATGGGCTGGGTTTTGATCTTGATCAGCACATGGTCTTTTGGAAGTACCACAAGTCCGCCGCTGGTCTTTGTCACGCTGCTGTCCAGATCCGTCAGCATTTTGCCCATGATGGGTCCGCCGTCGATATAGGCATCCTCATCGCTGATTTCATTACCCGTCTTTTCTAAAAGCTGCCGAAACGTCACTCCGATGGGCACCGTAACGGTAACCGGGTTTTTTACATTACCGGTTATGGTTATCGTCCGATGGATCACCGGTTTGTCTTCCATGGCATTGGCCACATTGATCAGCGTCTGAACGTTGCTGACTACCGTAGCAATGGAAATGGGAATGGATCCTGGCGGTACCGTCTTGCCCGTCGTCATCTTGATCGTCATGAATTCGTCGCCTGCAGGATAAATATCTTTTAAATACGCGATCCTCATCTTGTCCTTCAGTAAAGGTCTAAGTTGATCGATGGCTTTGTGATACTTCTCCTTCAGGGCGATGATGCCCTCCTGCGCGGATACGGCTTCCATGGCAAACCCAAGGCCTCTGATCAGCTCCGCTGCATTCTTTTCCGCCAGCTGCTGGTCAACACGAAGCAAGGGCTCGCATTCCGCCAGATTGACGATGACCGTTTCCGCCTTTGTTTTGTATTTTACGTGGGTTGGGAAGCCGGCGCCGCCGGAGCCTACCACCCCACACGCTTCTATTTTTTGAACGATCTCTTCCTTTTTCATTTTTCAAACATCTCCGAATCTACGATTCCTACAATGTTGGCGTCGATGGGCAGATGGGTGTCTCCTTCCGATTGTCTGGCGGACGATCCCGATACTACCATGACAAAATCGCCTTCTCCGGCTCCGATCTTATCTCCGGCGATAATGTTATTGCCGAAATTCAGTACTTCTTTGACCGTGCCGTCGGAATCAAAAGTCAGATTAACTGGTTGAACAACTAAAAATTTTATGCCTCGGAGAGCTTCTTCTTTTCTTGTAGACCATATTTGACCTACTACCTTTGCTAAAATCATTTTACTTCTCCTTCACGACAAATTTGTATCGATTTCCGTCTTGCCATATCCGCGGCAAGGGAAGTGACGATACACTTTCTGCCGACCGTCAGGATTGTGCCTTTCTCTATATCAAGCAAATCCCGTTCCGTCAGCGCCTTAAATTGCCAGATACCTGCGTCTGCCTTCTCTGAGCATGCTTTTCGGGTTTTCACCGCTGTCGGGAAATCTCCTTCCGCCGCTGTGATTCCGTCATCGCTGATCTTGATTCCATAGCTCTTGATTTTCTCAATATAACCAAGGAAGAGTTTTTTGTAGGAATCCGACTTTACCTTTGACAGATTGCAGAGCCTGAGAAGCTCGATATTCTCCGCGCCCTCCATAAGCATTTGCTGGACGATTTTCAGCAGCGGTTCATCCGCGATTCCCAGAGCGAGCTTCGCGATGGCATTCAGGGAAGGCTGATAAACTCTTATCTTATTCCATTCCCCTTGGGCTGCCGCTACCTTGCTTAAAAATCCGTCGCCGCCATCCGGCCGTTCCTGGCAATAAACATTCCCCCTCCATTCGAAAGGGAGGGTTTCGAAGATGTCTTTGGTTTCAATTAAGGTCAGGTCACAGCCTTGGCTCGTTCCATCACATGATCCATTCTTGATCAGATCCATGATTCTCTTGTCTGCCATGATCAATTTGACGAGTGCGGCAAGTTTATCCTGTTCCATATCAGACCTCCAAAATCAATATCGCCTTATCTCCGTTCTTTGCAAGAGCTGCATTTGCTTCGTCCATGTCGATGTGAAGATCGGTTGCATACTGATCACTGACCCTTACGCCGATTGCTTCCAGTCGTATGGGCCGTTCTGTTTTCAAATATGCCGGGATCACATCCTTATCCTTTAATCCCATCTCTTTCGCCGAAACGGGATCAAGATGCAAATGCCTCTTTGCGATGATAACGCCTTTTTGCAGTCCCAGTTTTGAAAGGGGGCCAACCAGAGTAATTCCGGGTGTGCTGTCAATATCGCCCGAGTCTCTGATGGGAGGCTCGATGCCCAGCTTCACACTGTCGGACACACTGATCTCAACCTGCGATTCTTTTCTTACCGGTCCCAATATCCGTACACGGTCGATTTTTCCCTTTGGTCCGATGACATCGAGGGTTTCCTCCGCCGCATATTGTCCGGGCTGGGAAAGATCCTTCATTTTTTTCAGCTGATACCCTTTTCCGAAAAGAGTCTCCAAATCAGACTGACTTAAATGGATATGCCTATTGGAAACACCAATGTTTACTTCAAACCGGCGGACCTTTTCTTCGACCTGCTCCACGCCGGCTTCTTTCACTCTGGCTTTTTCCAGACAGACTAAAATATATAGAATGCTCGAGAGCCGGTTCAATGCAGCTACGATATCCTCCCGGACGCATTTTCCGTCTGCAGTTGCAAATGCATTCACTGCAGCCAATTCCACTTCTCTCGATTTCGCACGAAGCACATGAAGCTTCGCAACGCTCATTCCATGCTTTTTGGACACAAAGGAATGCTTCACTCCGAAATACTTCATCGGATTGTGGCTCACTTCCCGCAGCTGCTCCTTATCGAATCCAAACATCAACGGAAATTCAAATTCCTTTTCCAGGACTTCCGCCTGCATCAAACTTCTGCAAAAGACTACCACCTCTTCCAGCTTTTCCGCCATGCCGGTGTAGCCTCTGCCGATAAACCACAGCTGGGTTTCCACAAGCTGAGAAATAAAGGAGTCCAGTTCCCCCCTGAGCCGAATGACCGGATCGGATTTCGTTACCAGCTTCTTTCCGTTCAGATGAGTCATATATTCCGGTTTTTCCACAGCTCTTCTTGCCGGTTTGCTTTCCGGCGTATCCTTTTTGCTGTGGATCGCCGCATTATAAGTCAAGCCCGTAAAATCTACAACTCCTTCTCCTTCGATCTCTACACGGATTCCCTTGTTACTGATAAATTCACGTGCGGGAGGAGTGATCACACTTCCTGGTGGGATTCTTAAAACCGTTATTTTTTCCTTTGCCCAGTTTGCTCTTAAATCACTTTCTGTTACGATCAAGGTAATCACCACTTTCTGATCCTTTTTGCAGTCGATATCTACAACGGTTATTTGTTATCTCCTACCGGCAAGATGCATTCTACTTCCCCATGTGGTCTTGGGATTACATGAACGCTGACGAGTTCGCCAACTCTTTGTGCTGCTGCCGCGCCGGCATCCACTGCTGCTTTCACCGCACCAACGTCACCTCTTACCATTACTGCTACGTATCCGCCGCTAACATGCTCTTTTCCTGCAATTTTAACATTTGCAGCCTTCAGCATCTGGTCCATCGCTTCGATAGAAGCAATCAGGCCTTTTGTTTCGATCATGCCCAGAGCGCTTGTATTTCTTTCCATTTGAATATTCCTCCTTTATAAATTATAAATTGAATATAACGCATTCGTCTCGTTATTTGTTCATGCTTTTCATCACTTGCGCTACGATTTCAGCGATTAATTTTTCATTGATGTTCAAGCTTTCTGTTTGAACAGAAGCGGTATTGGAAGCCGTCTCCTGAGGTTTGATGAAACCTGAAGGCAATTCCGGAACTCCCGAATGCCATGCCGCTCTCTTGATGTTCAAGAGATGCTTTGGTCCGACATTCTCAGAAACGCTTGAGCCTCCCCATGTGCCGCAGCCAAGGGTAAAGGATGGTGCAAGATTCGTCGTGGCACCAACGCCTCCCAATGCAGCTGGGGTATTGATCAAAATCCGAAAGATCGGCTTCTTTAGAACAAATTCCGTAATGACGTCCATGTCGGTGCAATGGATTGCCAGACTATGGCCGATTCCGCCCAGTTCCAGCAGCTGTATGCATCGCTCACAGCCGTCGTGCCAGTCGTTTACGATATAGTAGCCGAGCACGGTGGTTAGCTTCTCATAGGACAGCGGCCATTGCGGACCTACTCCGTCCAGATTTGCAATCAGTACCCTTGCGGACTTCGGTACGTCGATGCCGGCCAGTTCTGCAATATACTGAGGTGTTTTTCCAACCACTCTTGGGTTGACGCCATGAGACGGAAGCATCACAACTCTGGAAACCTTTTCCGTTTCCTCTTTTGTGAGGAAATGTCCGCCTCTCTTTTTCAGTTCTTCGATGAGCTGATCCGAGATGCACCCCTCTGCAACGATCGACTGTTCCGATGCACAGATGGTGCCGTTGTCAAAGGTTTTGCCCATGAGAATGTGTTCTGCCGCTTTTGCCATATCCGCGCTTCTGTGGACAAAGGCCGGAACATTTCCGGGGCCTACGCCAAGAGCCGGTTTTCCGCTGGAGTACGCAGCTCTCACCAGGGCACTTCCTCCGGTGGCAAGAATCATGGATACATGTTTATGCTTCATCAGTTCGTTGGTTCCCTCAAGGGTCGGCATGGAAATGCATCCAATACAGCCCTCCGGAGCACCTGCTTTCACTGCCGCATCATGAACGATCCTGGCGGCCTCTTTTGTGCAGGCTGCCGATGACGGATGCGGTGAAAATACGATGGCATTCCTTGTCTTAAGGGAAATCATTGATTTGAAGATTACCGTAGAGGTAGGATTGGTCGTCGGTACGATACCGGCGATAACGCCTACCGGTTCCGCAACCTCCCAAATCTTCTCAACGTCATCCTTGCGAATGATGCCGACTGTCTTCATGTCCTTTATGTGATCGTAAAGCACCTTTGAAGCGAAATAATTCTTAAAGCACTTGTCTTCATATTTCCCCATCCCTGATTCCGAGACCGCCAGATCAGCAAGCAAGCAGGCATTCTTTTCTCCGGCTTCGGCAATCGCAAGACAGATCCTGTCAACCTGTTCCTGTGTGAAGGTCTTCAGGGCGTCCTGTGCTTTTTTTGCTGCATTTACAAGGTTTCTTACCTCTTGAAGCGTAGCCAGATCTCTATCAAGTTCCAATTCGATCACCTCGTCTCAACCACCCAGATATTTTAACGGATTCTGTGCAACGTCGATTACAGCGTTCTGGAATGCTTCACATGCTGCCTTGCAGGCGCTTTGTGAACCGGTCAGCAGAGCTCCGCCAAAGTTGGTTTCTGATGGTGGTCCATAGAAAACTTTCATATCAACTTCTGCAGCTTTTAATGCCGCATCGATTCCGAACATTGCTTCGATCGGGCAAGCGATCAGATAGGCGAGAGGCTCGCCTTCCGGAATACCGCAAGCCTTGGAAAGATAGCTTCCAGTTCTGGAAATGGTATGTGCATACCATGCGGTATCTCCACCGTCATGGGTATAAAAAAATGCTTCATTTTCCAAAGTGTCGATGCAGGCGTCGATTCCTGCACGTACTTCAGCAGGATTTGGTCCTGCCAGGATTCCGATGATTTCTCCGCTTCTTGGACCGGAAGCATTGCCGGCGCCGGCATAGAAGCTCTTTGCGTACACGACTTCTACTTCTGCTCTCTTCGTTGCTTCGTCAAGTGCAGTATAAGTTGAGTCATCCATATTTACGGTAAGCATACCGATGGATCTTTGTTCAGGCGACAATCCTAATTGCTGTGCCAGATCATAAGAAACATTCGGGATCAATCTTACTGCTAAAACCTGAGGTTTGATTGGTTCTATAATCATTTATTCAGCACCTCCTCTATCATATTTTTAAATTAACGCCGGATGCCTTAGCATCTAAAATCTTTTTGATCAGCGTTGCGATGGCAGCTCCGGCTTCAACAGCCGGTGTTCCGCCTTTATGAATATTACTGATTACTGTTCTTTCACTTTCTATCACGCCGGCTCTCGGGTTATAGACGATGTAAGCACTCATGCTTTCTGCGGTTCCCAGACCGGGTCTTTCCCCGATGAGATTGATGCAGACATCAGGCTTGATCGCTTCTCCGATGGAATCCATCAGTCCGACTCTGGCGTATTTTGCCATGAGCGGTGTTCCGATTTTGATTCCCATGGATTGCAGTCCCTGCAGCATGGCCGGATATAAGTCCGGAAGGTTTGCTTCCATGGCCTTGCTGGACAAACCGTCTGCAACGACGATCTGGACCTGCGGCTTTTTCTCGCATTCCTTCTCCATCTTTTTGAGGCTCTCTTCGTCGAGAACTCTTCCAAGCTCCGGTCTGGTCAGATATTCGTCCTTGTCCTTACAGGCAGACTTTACATAGACCATTTTGTACTTGGCCGCATCCTCTTCCGAGATTTCTCCCATAACCGAGTCCTGTGCAACCGCATGGTCCGCCCGGAACCGTAACAGGGTTTCCGTCAACGGTCTTGGACCCGCTCTCCAAACGCCGATTCTGGCCGCCGTGGATTTTTTCATATCCATATATAGGTCTTTATTCTTCGGATTTGGGACTAAAAGCTGCGTTTGCAGATCGATGGTGGAAAGGTCAATTACATCGGAGCTTTCAATTACCGAAACATCCTTTGCGGAGGTAACCTTGACCGCTGCATCCGCGGAAGGTTTTCCAACCTCCGTTACTGCAATTTCCTTAAGAACCTGTTCTACAATCGATTTTATACTATCTTCCATATTGCTCATATCAGCCACCCCCTTCCTATAGTGTGAACATGCTGGCGTCGCCAGCCATAGGAGTAAGTTTTCCGTCCTTTAAAATGCCCATCTTTTCGCACCAAGCGTTGAATTCAGGAAGTGGCTTCACACTCATTAATTCTCTTAATGCTGCCACATCATGATAACTTGTGCACTGATAATTCAGCATGATATCGTCACCCATCGGAATACCCATAAAATAGTTGCATCCGGCGGCTGTCAGCAATACTGCCAAATTCTCGATATCGTTCTGATCCGCTTTCATATGGTTTGTATAACAGGCGTCGACGCCCATTGAGATTCCCGTCAGCTTGCCCATGAAATGATCTTCCAGTCCGGCTCGGATAACCTGCCTTGCATCGTAAAGATACTCAGGACCGATAAAGCCTACCACTGTGTTGACCAGGAACGGGTTGTAATGTCTTGCCAGACCGTAGCATCTTGCTTCCATGGTAACCTGATCGGAATCGTGGTGACCGTTGGAGGAAAGCTCTGATCCCTGTCCGGTTTCGAAATACATGATGTTCGGTCCGGTTCCTTTACCATATTTTAAGCCTAAAGTATAAGCCTCATCCAGCATCTCTTTGTTGATACCAAAGGCTGAATTGGCTACTTCAGATCCGGCAATGGACTGGAACAGACAGTGGGTTGGAGCGCCCTTTCTGCAGGCTTCCATCTGGGTGGTGATATGTGCGAGAACACAGATCTGTGTCGGAACATCCCACTTGTCTACAAACTCATAGATCGTATTCAGGGAACGCATGGTTGCTTCGACAGAGTCATCTACCGGATTCAATCCGACGATGGCATCACCGATGCCATAAGAAAGACCTTCTCTCATGCTTGCAAGGATTCCTTCCGGCGAGTCGGTTGTATGGTTCGGCTGAAGTCTGGCAGCCAGAGTTCCCGGAAGCCCGATCGTCGTATTACAATGTGCGGTAATTTTAATTTTGGATGCACCCAGGATCAGATCCATATTGCTCATGAGCTTTGCAGTGCCTGCTACCATTTCCGATGTCATGCCTCTGCTGATCCTCTTGATCTGATCGCCTGTTGTTTCTGTATTTAGGATATATTCTCTTAACTGAGCTAACGACCAATTCTTGATATCGTTGTAGATCGTCTCATTCACGTCGGATTCGATGATTCGAGTGACTTCATCGATTTCGGCGGGTACCACAGGGTTTTTCCTCAGGTCTTCCAGCGATAATTCAGACAGCACGATCTTTGCAGCAATTCTTTCCGCAGAATCTTCTGCCGCGAGTCCGGCTGAGACATCACCTGATTTGAGCTCGTTGGCTTTTGCCAAAACCTGCTTTATATCCTTAAATTGGTATGTATGCCCGAACAATTTCGTTATCAATTTCAATTGTCTGACACCCCCTATTCATTATTATTTTAAATCAACTTGTTTGATTTAAATTGCCATGTGCGATTCGCCTCCAGGCGAATGTTCGCACGGCACTCAAATCGTTTACGAAAGGTTTTGGGTTTCGGCAATTCACTTGCCATAACCCGAAACCGCAGGCGTCAGGAACTGGCGCCGCCGTTAAATATTAAAGTTTTAACGACTACAGGCAATGCCTCCGCGTAGCTTAATGCTTTTCCTATGTCGATATAATCTCCGGCAAAAGCTCTGATTCCGTCTATGCAGACAAGATCAATATCTCCAAGCCGCTTCCGGATTCCCTGACCGATGACCTTGGCAACATCCTGCTCCATCACAACCACTTTCGGGCTGCTCGGGATCTGCGGAAGCTGTCTCGCGATCATTTCCGTCAGTTCATCGACGCTTTGAAAATCCAGCTTATCCTGCACGGGGATACCCAATGCGACACAATTATGTAAGGAATCCAGAAACCGTTTGGAAGGATCGATCCAGTCGTAATGTCCGTTTTTGATCTCCGGGATCACGACGGGAATATTCCGGATAGGCAGGCAGTCCTTTTTCACGGTGACCGTGGAACCCGACACGTTTACCGTATGGATCCCCGCTCCCATTACCGTGGCGTGGATCGTCTCGGCACCGGGGGCGACTTCAAAGGTATGGCAAGCCCGTCCTTTTTTATAGGCTTCTGCCAGAAGCGGCCCCACATCTCCATGGATCCACCAGTCGCTGATGGATTTCTGATAGATGTACTTGGACACTCCACCCGAAAAGACAATCTTCTGGGGAAGAACCTTCGGCAAGTCGTTGTTGACAATCAAGGCTCTGGTGATATCAGACGGGGATTCTGAGAACAGAACCTCATCCACCGATTTCACCATCTGCGCCAGAATCGTCTCGATTCCTTGTTTCTGTGCTTCAGGGCTGAAGCTTCCGATCATGCTGCAGGGCAGTTTTTCGGAAATCATCCTGCTTGCTTTTGCCATATACTTTACTTTATGGGACAGCAGATCGATTTCGATCAGTCTGCCTCCAACCTCAAGGCAAGCATTTCCAATACATACTCCGTTGTCATAGTAAGCGATGTTCGTCGTACCTCCGCCGATGTCCACATTGGCACAGATACAGCGTTCTTTTCGTGAGATCTCCTCGGCTCCGGATCCTTTTCCGGCAATGATGCTCTCCAGTTCCGGTCCGGCAGTCGCCACCACGAAGTCACCCGCGAATTCTGCCAAAGCGTGGACAAGTTTTTCCGCATTTTCCTTTTTCGCGGATTCCCCTGTTATGATGATTGCTCCGGTATCGATATCCTCCGGAGAAATTCCCGCTTTTTCATATTCCTCGCTGATCATCTTTCTGACCGCTACTTCATCGATGGTTTCCCGATCGATAAATGGTGTAAACCGGACCTCGGAGGCATAAAACAAGCTCTTATTGCTGATTTCGATGCGGGGGATTCTACTGCCCGGCATCACATTCGACAACGTCAAATAAGAAATTACCAGCTTTGTCGTAGTCGTTCCAATATCGATTCCTACACTTGTTAATATGCTTTCCTTACTCACTTCTCGCTTACCTCATACTAGCTCGCCCAATTTGCGAAGCAAATTGATCGGCGAACTTATGCAACGAAATCACAAATCTTCGATTTGTAGATTTCGACTGCGAAACATTCTGTTTTCGAATTACTTGCTTTCAGATCATTTTTATGCGTTTGCCTTTTCCTTCGTCGCCTTTGCTTCCGGAAGTTTTGGGAGTATCTGTTCCAGATCCTGATGCGGTCTTGGAATTACGTGGCAGCTTACCAGCTCGCCGACTCTTTCCGCTGCGGCAGCACCGGCGTCAACGGCAGCCTTAACTGCGCCTACATCTCCTCGAACCATAACGGTTACCAGAGCACCTCCGACTTTTACCTTTCCGATCAAACTTACATTTGCAGCTTTTACCATAGCATCCGCTGCTTCGATCGCACCGACTGCTCCTCTCGTCTCAACCATTCCTAATGCGATTAAATCATCTCTAATTGCCATTATTGATATCCTCCTCTCAAAAATAACTTCTAATTCTTATTTAATGAGTCCGAAGGTGAAGGGCGTACCCTTCACCTAAAGACATTTTTATTATAAAATTAATTGTAAAACTGAATATTATTCATCCAGGTCGTTCATAACGTCGAACTCTTCTTCAAACGGCCTGATGTTCTTTTTACCGCCGATGAAGTACCAGATATATGCAAAGACGAAAATTAAAACTGTGGCGATCAGCGGATTGATGCTGGCTCCGCCGAAAATCATATATGCAATGCTGGATTCCGGAAGCGTAGCAGGAACCGTTGTAATGAGTAAGCTTACAATGCAGAAAATACACATCAGCATGCTGACTCCTCCGACAAGATTGCCCGCAGCGACCCTAAATGGCCGTTTGAGATTTGGCTCCTTGGAACGCAGCACAAAGAAGGAAATCAGGCTGATGAAATACAGTGCTACGGAACCGAATACGGAAATCGTGATTACGATGAAAGTCAAGCCTGTGGATGCAGCTAAGATTCCGATCAAACCGGCAACGATCAAAGCAGCCGTAGGAGTATGACGTTTATGGTTTACCGTTGCAAGGATCTTAGGCAGATATCCGGTTCTGGCCATTGCGAACAGCTGCCTGGAGGAACCGACGATGATTCCGTTCAGGGAAGCAACCAGTCCGAACAGTCCCAGGAAGTTTACGAGCAGGGTTAATGCGCCCTTACCGTATACTGCTTCCAGAGCTAAAGGAAGCGGGAAGTCGACAGCGGATACTTCGTTGTAATCAACGATGCCGGCTGTAAGATACAGGGTGAAGCACATCATGATGAACAGAGTGAGCATTGCGGTCAGGAAACCCTTCGGGATATCCTTCTGCGGATTTACCATTTCTTCTGCAGTCATCGCTCCGCCTTCCAGTGCGAGGTAGAACCAGATCGCAAACGGCACGGAAGCCATCACGCCGGTCCAGCCGCCCGGGATGTACTGGAGGAAGCCTTCAAAACCGTTATTTTCGGTCAAAGGCTGCAGGAAGCTTGCCATAGAAGCATGTGGTGCAGCAGCAGCCCAGAAAATACATAAGCCCACCAGAGCTACTATTGTAACAACCAGCTCAAATATAGCGGAAGTACGCATTCCTAAGAAATTGATAAATACGAAAAGTATGAAAGCAACGATTGCTGCAGCCATTGTAGGTACTGCAGGAACCATATTATGTATATAGCCGCCGACAGCGAGCGCGATTGCGGGAGGAGCAAACAGGAATTCGATCAGACAACTGATTCCTGCAAAGTATCCGGCTCCAGGTCCCATCGCTCTTCTGGCGTATGCCGACGGGCCTCCTGCATGAGGAATCATCGTTGCCATTTCCGTATAGCAGAAAATAAATGTTCCATAGAAAATCGTTACTGGGATACATGCAAGGAATAATCCCAAAGGACCTCCCGTGCCGTAGCCGTAACTCCAGCCGAAGTAGTTCCCTGAAATTACAAGACCTACTGCCAAAGCCCAAAGATGGAGTGGCTTTAAAGTTCTCACAAGATGATCAGTTTCTTTAATCTTTTCTGTCATAATTTTTCCCTCCTTTAAAATAATAAATAAAAACTAAGAATGCCCTGAAAATAAGAATAGGGCTCACAAAAACAGATTTGTTAAAATCTGCATTTGTGAGCCCTATTGCTCATATTCCTTTGTCTTAAACCAATTACTATGCTAACACTAAATTTTATTGTTTGCAATATGTTTTTTTATTATTTCATCACAAACATGAAACAATGGTTTGCTGTGTCCCATGGATATTTTTAGAATGGCATTATGTGCCTCAAGTTCGGATATTCCATGTTCAAATGCATAAATTCCCTTCGCTCGTTCGATCTTTTTTTGGTATTCCATCTTCTGCTTGATCAGATCGATTTCCCTGGATAATTTCTGCATTTCTTTCCAGCGCCCGTACGCAATATGTAAAGAAGGGATGATGTCCTGCTGCCTTATGGGTTTATTCAAATACCCATAGACACCCACCTTCTCCGCTCGATTAATAAATGTAGGCTGGTAATACGCAGTCATCAGGACGGTGGGGATGCCCATCAGCTTTAACTGATTCGCAACTTCAATGCCGTCAAGTCCTGGCATTTTAATATCCAGGAGTGCAATGTCAGGATTCGTCAATTTGGCTAATTCCAAAACATCCAGTCCGTTCCCTGCCTCTGCACAGACGATATGGCCCTCTTTGGTCAAATG
>CAZTEH010000038.1:14174-32474 GCA_964612345.1 uncultured Oscillospiraceae bacterium
CAAGTCTGGTCAACACTTCGTCGTCCGCAAGCAGTACTGATAAATAGCCCATTAAACACCTCCCAATTACTTCTTGAAAATAACCATCTCCGCTTTTGTCTCACCGTTTTCTTTTCTGATCGTAAAGGCTCCCCCCAGCTGCTCGGTCGACAGCGCTTTCACGATCTGTAGCCCAAGCTTGTTCTCATTATTGCTGTCAAGTACCAGCTCGTCTTTGCCGCTGTCGTAGAATTCTACCGTTACCATGTCTTCATCTTCGTTAATATTGATACGAATTTCTCCGCTTTCTTCGCCCTTGATCCCGTGCTTCATGGAATTGCTGATCACCTCGTTTGCGATCAGCGCCACAGGGATGGCCTGGCTGCTGGATATCTTAACATTCCGACCTTCCACAACGGCAATAATGTTTTGATATTCGAATTTATAGCTGTCCAAAGTGGTATTTAAAACGTAGCTTAATAATTCTTTTAATTTTACCGTATCAAGATTCTGTCTGGAAAAGACATTTTGAGCCGCAGCGATGGACATGATCCTGCTGATGCTGGCCTGAAACGCATTTCTGGCCTCTTCGGAATTGGTCCTTCTCATCTGCAGCTGCAAAATAGCAGCAATGTTTTGAAGGTTGTTCTTTACTCTATGATGAATTTCCCGGATCAGCATGTCTTTTCCCTGCAATTCACGCTCCTTGATCCTGAGTTCCGTCATATCCTGCGCGATAATGACCGCACCTTCCAGCTCATCCTGAATTCCGATGGGGTGGATGTGCATGTTATAAACCTCATCCCGGAGCGCCAGCTCGGTTGGGCTGCTGATCTTGCTGAGCATATCGTTAAGATCTTTAAAAGTACCCAAGAGTTTGGAGAGGTCGTTCCCCATTGGATCTTTGTTTTCCTCCCGAACAAACAAATCATGCGCCGCCTTATTGACGTAAATGATTTTACACTCACTGTTCAGAACAAATATCCCGTTATTAAACCAGTCCGCAAAGTAGGATTCCACGATGTTCAGTTCCATCAGGGATTTCTTTAGAAATTCAACTGTTTCCTTAAGTACATTTACTTCCTGTTCCTGTTCGATCTCCCGTGTGATATCGCGTTCCATGATCAGTACACCGATGACCTTTGCTCCATTTTTGATCGGGACGACCGTTTGGGCAATCGGAACACCCTCCTGGCTGACACCGCTGATCGCTCTGGAGATCTTACCGGATGTGATTGTTTTATAAACGCCGGGTTCATTTTCGGAATAAGCAAGATCTCCCACTACACTCTTGTTGTAGAGGGATTTTTTTTCCGGTCTCGCCCAGGCCAATACAACAGAATCCTCCTGATTTGACGTAAGTGCATCAATAAAGATGTCGTTTGACGTGAGCAAGGCAATCGAGGCAATTTTTTCATCATGCTCGATCAGTATTTGGATATCTTCATCCGTCAGGTCTGTGTAGTCCTTACACAGTTCAATAATTTCACTTCTCATAGAAATAAATATACTATTAGTATATTCCGTATTCAAGTTTTTTCTTTGTACTGAATTCGATTTTTCTGTTAATTTATTACATAAGTATATCCCGAAAATCAGTGTTTGCAATTGCTTTCCCGTCTGTAAGCCACATATTTACAAATATTGTGCTTTGTATTTTTTTTAGCACAATCCATTTTATTCCATCTCAAATGTATTTTTTTGCCATATTTAGGAGCTGCTGAACAAACCACAAAGATGCAGCAAGGTTATGAAGGGAAAAAAAACAGAAGGGGTTCACCCTTCCGATTTACTAACGCATCGTTTTGTATCGTTTCCAGTTTGTAGAGTTCTACTGCTTTTAATCCTTCACCAAATCGTAGATCGAGCAATCCATCTTCTCCGAGATCGCCTTCACATTCCTGCGGAACCGTTCGTACCTGATATTGCAGTAGTCCAGAAAATCATCGCCGTTATAGTGTCTTATCAAGGCCCATACTGTCCAAAGCAGATCCTGTGCTACCATATGGCCTTTGATTTTTAAGCTCTCCTCCGGCGTCGGCAATTGGCCGTAATAATCCAAAGCAAGATATTCAATCGCTTCCTCAGTCAGTCTGGATTCCAGAATATAAGCCGCCATATCCCAGCTGGGATCATTCATTCCGGAATATTCCCAGTCGATCAGATATGCCTTGCCCTTGTCATCGATTACAAAGTTTTCGGGTACCGTATCATTGTGGCAGGGAACCAAAACCGTTCCCGTAATATTTCTGTCAAAGAAATCCATCAATTGATTTTTCAGCACAGTATAATCAAAGAAGAAATCGCCGTTCAGCTCATTTACGATCTGTTCGTATTTATCCAGCTCCATCCTCCAGTCGAATTGATTCGGAAAATCCTTCGGGCTGGAATGGGTCTTTTTCATCAAGTCAGAAACAGCCTTAAGGCTTGCCGGTTTGCATGGATCTGCCTGGGCTATATTCTTGCTGTTCTTAATATAGATGCTGATTTTAACGCCACTGATTTCATCAAAGTAGAAGCATTGGGAGTTCAGACCCAATTCACAGGCGATGGCATTGTTGACCTTTTCAATGTTACGGTCAATCATCTCGTTGGTCATGCCGCCCGGCTGCCGGATAACATATTCTGTCCCTTTGATGTTCATGATATAGTTGTAATTGGTAAGCCCGCCGGTAAAACGGGATTTATCAAAAACTAAGCTGTCATCATGAAAAACCTGCCGTAATTTTTTTTGTATTAATTCATCCATTTATAAATTCCACCATGAAATTATTATCTGCCTTTTACGCCATTCCGCGTATACTGTAGCTGATTTATTTATATTTTAACAGGATTTATCCTTTTAATCAATGGATTGCTCATTAAATTTGAATCGTTCATGGGCTTTTCAGCGATTAAATGGTTATTGTCCAAGAATAAAGATTTAATGCAATGCAAAATTTGACCGTGATCCTATAATCCCAAAACAATATGACAAAACTTCAATATGTGGGTCGATTTTTATGATATGATACTATCAGTAAATAATGATGGGAGGGAATGGTCATCGAAGATAAATTTATATTAAAATCAAAGGTTTATTTCAATATGCAATCAATACGACTGTTGGAAGAGGTTACCGGTACGCGGGCGTTTATCGTTTCGGATTCCATCATGGAAAAGCTGGGGTATCTTCAAACTGCAGTCGATTATCTGGAAAAGGCCGGGATCAGCTCCGTCACCTTTACCGAAGTACGCCCGGATCCGGATGTAAAACTGATTGCAGACGGATTGAAATTATTTATTGAAAGCGGTGCCGATGTTCTGGTTGCCATTGGAGGAGGTTCTTCCATCGATGCAGCCAAGGGGATCCTGTATTTTGCGTCAAAGCTTGATCAGCCTGACCATCAGCAGTTTAAAAAGCCACTTTTCATCGCGATCCCTTCAACCAGTGGAACAGGCTCGGAAGTGACCAACTTCTCCGTTATAACATCCGAGGAAGGCAAAGTATGCATTGTAGATGAATTCATCACCCCGGATATCGCTATCCTTGACTCCACCTGCATTCAGCACGTGCCCCAGCGCGTTGTCGTCGATACAGGGATTGATGTTCTGGTTCATTCCATTGAGGCTTATGTATCCTCCATGGCCACCGACTTCACAGACGCACTTGCAGAAAAGTCCATCAAACTGATTTTTGAAAACCTCGAAACGCTCCATAAGGACGTAAAGGATGCTGCTGCCAGAGACCGTGTGCAAAATGCATCCTGTATGGCGGGAATGGCCTTTACAAATGCGAATCTGGGCATCAATCACAGTTTAGCTCATGCACTGGGAGGTACGTTCCACATTCCCCACGGACGTTCCAATGCGCTCATGCTTAGTGCCGTAATCGAATATAATGCCGATCTTTCCGGGCGCGCCAATGGTTATGCTGCCGAACGATATGCGAAGCTTGCTGCGATGCTGCAGCTTCCGGCCAGAACTTACCGGGAAGGAACCGTTAACCTTCTCCGCGAAATTAATCGCTTGAAGAAAGTGATGGGCGTGGAAGATAACATCCGGGCCCTTGGAATTGATCAAACGGAATTTGAAAGCGCACTCGAGAGCATGGCCGAAACTGCTTTAGCGGATCGATGTACCCCGACCAATCCCAGACAGCCTTCAAAGGATGAGTTGATCCGTATTTATAAAAAATGCTATTAACGGTAACCGATAGGGAAATCATTTTTACCGAATATTTCCCCTAATTATAAAGCCCTGTGCAGTCTGAAACTGAGCGGGGCTTTCCTCATGTGGTTGTTTACATTTCTATCGATATATATTACAATGTATCCTATGAATAAAAAAAATAATCCTCTGAAAAAATTAATAGCATCAAACTTATATGCACGTTACAGCGGTATTTTATCTCTGTCTGATATTTCCCTGTTTTTAGCTGACATAAACGGCGATATTTTACTTGAGTTTATCCCATCCCCTGAGTTCTGTACCCATGTATGTCAGGAAAGGGGCGGGCGGGTATGCCCGGATTACAGCTGTCGTTTCAAACCCGGCGAAGAGGGAAGTTTTGTGTGTCGTTACGGCCTGGAAAACATCCTGATTCCAATCAAAAACGGCGAAGAAACTCTGGGTTATCTCGGTGGTATGCAGGTATATCTGCCTGATACGGAATATCAGAAGTACATGATCGACGTACAGTCTCTTCAGGATGAAAAGAGTCCGGAATTGGAATCGATTGCAAAATCCATTTCTTCACTGAAAACGGTGGAATTTAACAAAATTCAAGTACACGAGCAATTATGCGGTCATATTGCCAAAAACATTACCCTCGATCTGACCGAAAGCATCAGTCAGGCTGATCCCGACGTGGCCAGACTATCCATCGAAAAAGAAATACTGGAGAAAAAGATCATCGACCTTGAAGCGAAAAATATGTCGCTGGTGATCAATCCGCATTTTTTATTCAATACCTTGAACTGCATCGCGCGTATCGCATATTTTGAACAATCCCATACGACGGAAGAGCTAATCTATTGCCTCTCCGATCTTTTGCGGTACAATCTGAAGCAGGAAGATCAGCTTCATACCATCGGCTCCGAAATCGACAACATTGAAAAGTATCTTTATATTCAGAAGGTACGGTTTAAGAACCGTCTGGAATATGAAATCAATATACCGGAGAATATAAAGCCTTACCGTATTCCAAACATGGTGATACAGCCCATTGTAGAAAACGCTCTCATCCATGGGATCACTCCGAAAAGGGATGGCGGTAAAATCAGTATTCTGGCAGAGGAAAGCGATAATGAGATCGTAATATCCATTATTGATAACGGAAATGGCTTTTCCAAGGAAGTCTTGGAGAAAATCCATCAGTCTGATAATAATTCAGGGCTGGGATTTCGCAGTACGGACAATCGTTTAAAGAGATATTATGGTGAAGGATTCGGTTTGCATATCGTAAAATCAGATTTCAGCGGCAGTACTATAACCATCACAATTCCCAACCAGCCTA
This sequence comes from uncultured Oscillospiraceae bacterium, assembly GCA_964612345.1. Lineage (GTDB taxonomy): Bacteria > Bacillota > Clostridia > Peptostreptococcales > Anaerovoracaceae > Anoxybacterium. Next base: position 19,651 of record CAZTEH010000038.1, read on the forward strand.
TCGGGAGGTGACAGCAATGAGTGTAGTTTTAATTGTAGAAGATGAAATGCTTGAACAAGAATTTTTAAGATCGGTAGTTCTGGACGAGCTTCTTCCGGAGGACACGCTATTGACCTGTGAAAGCGGTGTTGAGGCCGTCGAACTGGCGAAGCAGAATCTGCCGGATATTATAATAATGGATGTGCGGATCCCCGAATTGGATGGCATAAGCGCCATTGAAGAAATCAGAAAGTTCCTGCCCGATGCATGCATCTCCGTTTTGACCGCTTATTCGGATTTCTCCTATGCACAGAAAGCCGTCAGCCTCAGAGTCTTTGAATATCTGTTAAAGCCGATCAAGCCTACCGACTTCAAACAGGTTTTCTGCAGAATGCTGGACTCAGTAACGAAAAGCCGTATGCCTTCTCAGGAGAAGCCTGAGGGGAAAAATACAGAGCTGAAAATCGAGCGGCAATCCTTTATCGAGGAATCTCTGAAATATATCAAAGATCATTTCAAGGAAAGGCTGACTTTAGAATCGGTTGCCTCAAAGGTTTTTGTTAATCCCAAGTATTTCAGCCATGTTTTTAAAAGGGAGATGGGCGTCTCATTTACCGAGTATGTCATTGGGCTGAAAATCGAATATGCCTGCAAATTGCTGGAGACGACCAGCTATCATGCATATCGGATCTCCATCGAATGCGGTTTTTCAGATCCTTCTTATTTCAACAGAGTATTCTGTGCGCAGATGAACATGACTCCTCAGACCTATCGGAAATATTCGGGTCCCTTAAGATCCGGCAATTAGAGTCTTTTATTAGAGAGCCCTGGTATTTATCGAATAAAATTGGTAAGTATTCTGGGCTCTTTTTGCGGGCAGTCGATTCCCGCGGCCTTCCCTGCCTTAATGCATTTCAGCAGCCATGCCATGTTGTTTCCCAAAGTGTGCAGGATCTGGATTCCTTCCAGGTCTTTTTTTATTTCCTCCGGTGTATTTCCATGCACCATATTCCAATACTGTGAACTGACAACGGGCATATTGCTTATGGTAAAATACTTATTGATTTGATCGAAGGCTGCCGTAGACCCGCCTCGACGACAGCAGACAACCGCAGCCGCCGGCTTATTGTCCAAAACCCTGTTGGAATAGTTCACATAGAATACGCGGTCCATAAAGCAGGTCAGCATCCCGGAAGCGGAGGCAAAATGAACCGGTGAGCCAAAGACAAAGCCGTCTGCATCAGCAGCTTTCTCAAGAAACTCGTTCACTTGGTCTCTCATAAAGCATTTTCCTATTTTTGAACAGGTACCGCAGCCTATGCATCCGGAGATCGGCTTTGAGCCCAATTGAAACAGTTCGACCTTAATACCCTGCTTATTTAATGTATTCGCCACTTCAGTCAATGCGGTATAGGTACTTCCCTTTTCATGGGGACTGCCATTTACCAACAGCACTTTCATAACCGTGCTCCTTTCCTCCTGAAAGATCAGATATGAAAAACCTCCCGGCTGATGTCATATATTACATCAGCCAAGAGATCCAACATACTTTAAAAAGCTTTTTAAGGTTTGTTCGTTACGAAAAATTTCCGGTCTTACTATTTAACGTCTTTTGGAGCAGAATTTCCTACTGGCAGGATGCTTTCAACTTCTGCATGTGGTCTTGGGATTACGTGTACGGAAATCAGTTCGCCTACTCTCTGAGCAGCAGCAGCACCGGCATCGGTAGCAGCCTTAACAGCACCTACGTCACCTCTTACCATAACTGTTACAAGTCCGCCGCCTACGTGTTCTTTACCAACCAGGTAAACATTAGCAGCCTTAACCATTGCGTCAGCAGCTTCGATTGAACCAACCAAACCTCTTGTTTCGATCATTCCTAATGCATCATATTTCATTTTATTTCCTCCTAAAATTTACTTTATTATTTTAATTTTTGATAACGAATTCATATTCATTGCATTTCCTTCTTCCGTGTCGACATGACATTCGAGGGCAGATGCGTTGTTTGCCCTGACGGCAACGTTGCTGTAGGTGCCGCCTCGAGGGCCGTCAATTTGAATGGAAACGATTTGTCCGTCGCTGACGCCGTAACGCTGTGCATCCTGTGGTGTCATATGAATGTGGCGCTGTGCCACAATCAATCCTTCGGAAGTCTGGACAGACCCTTTCGGTCCGACGATGGTGATTCCCGGCGTTCCCACAAGTTCTCCCGAAAGTCTGGATGGAGCAGCCACACCAAGTTTAAAGCTGTCTCCCGCAAGAATTTCAATCTGGGTCTTGCTGCGAACCGGTCCGAGAATCCGAACTCCTTCAATGGCGCCTTTCGGACCGCAAATGGTAACGGTTTCTTTGCAGGCATACTGTCCCGGCTGTGAAAGATCCTTGATCTTCGTCATCGGATAGCCTGCTCCGAACAATGCATCCATATCAGTCTGGGATAGATGAAGGTGCCGATTGGAGATCCCTGCGGGAATTTCCGTGGAGTCTTCTGTTTCCGAAGAGTGTAAGGTCGTTTGGACCGCCTCCAGAAAAAGTTTCAGCACATTCTCGTAATTGTCCATTATTGGCCTCCCTTCATCGCGTCAACCAGCTCGCTGATCAGCTTTAAAAGCTGCTCCTTGTCTTCGCCGATAATGTTTGACGTGAATGAAGAGCTGCATCCCTGGCTGTTTCCTGAACAACTGCTTGATGGAACGGCTTGCTTGATTTCGCCGCCCAACTCAGGATAGTTAAAGGACGGATCCAAAGCCAAAGCACCGCAATCCTTGATGCCATATGCAACTCTCTTGATGTTGATCAGGTGCATCGGGCTGACATTTTCAGAAACAGAGCTGCCTCCCCATGTTCCGCATCCCAGTGTAAAGGATGGGATCAGGCCGGTGCTTGCTCCGACAGCTCCCTGAGTGCTTCCGGTGTTGACCAGAATTCGGGCTGCAGGCTTCTTCGTAAACTTCATGACCATGTCATGGTCTTCCGTATGTATGCTCATGCTGTGACCGATGCCGTTTTGGAGCAGGTTGATGCAGTGTTCGCATGCGTCCAGCCAATCCTTTGTCGTATAGAACGCCAATACGGATGTGAGCTTTTCGTAGGACAGCGGATAGTCAGGACCTACTCCCTGCTGCTCACCGATCAGAACGCGAACGCTGTCCGGTACAGAAAAACCTGCTGCAGATGCGATGACCTGCGGTGATCTTCCTACAAATTTGGCGTTCATTGCGTGGCCGTTTTTAAACAGTAAGGAACAAACTTTCGCTGTTTCCTCGGCGCTCATGAAATAGCCGCCCTGCTTCTTAAATTCTGCCACTACCTGATCACGGTTGCATTCTTCTACGATGACCGATTGCTCGGATGCGCAGATCGTGCCGTAATCAAAGGTTTTGCTTGCCAGGATATTTCTGACCGCCTGAGGAACATTGGCAGTTTTCTCAATATATGCAGGACAGTTTCCGGCACCGACTCCCAATGCAGGTTTCCCCGCACTATAGGATGCCTTGACCATTCCCGGACCACCGGTTGCGATGATCATGCTGACTTCCTTGCTTGCCATCAGTTCATTGGTTGCTTCCATGGTTGGCATGCTAATGCATCCGATAATATTTGCCGGAGCTCCTGCCGCCACTGCCGCTTCATGCATCAGTCTTGCCGCATTCATCGTGCATTTTGCTGCGGATGGGTGGGGCGAAAATACGATTGCATTACGCGACTTGATTGCAATCATGGATTTAAAAATGGCTGTGGATGTGGGATTTGTCGAAGGCACGATACCCATGATCAATCCCATAGGCTCTGCAATGTCGATCACTTGTGCAGCTTTATCTTCCTTGATCACTCCGATGGTTTTCATATCTTTGATGGCATGATATAAAACTTCGGATGCCAGGTGGTTTTTATAGGTCTTATCTTCGACTTTTCCAAATCCGGTTTCTTCAACGGCCATTTTTGCCAGACTTACGGCGTTCTCCTTTGCGACCTTGACCATATTGCGCAGGATCTTATCGATTTGTTCTTCGGTAAAATCTGAGATCGCAACCGCAGCAGCTTTTCCTGTGCGTGCCAGATTTCTGACTTCCTGAACGGAGCGTAAGTCATAATCATAATTCTCCAAGTTGTAATTCCTCCTTTCTTCATCTCTTGAGCTAAGATTCAATGATTCTAATATTGTATTGCCTGCTTACTTCTTGGGTCCATAGTACTTTTTGAACTCAGCGATAATCATCTGCTTATCTGCTTTTGAAATCATTCTGCCTGCGATACCAAAGTCTTTATACTCGCGGGCTAGATTTCTTAGCTTTACTACTTTCAGCTTATCCAGTGCTGAAATCGCCTCTTTCAAACCCTTTTCAAAAGCAAGCTTGTCGATAGCTTCCTTGTGCAGTTCATCCTCTACGGACTCCTCCGCAATCGGTTCGGCTTCTTCTTCTACGGTGGCGGTTTCTTCCGATGCAGTTGATGGCGTTTCGGTCTGCTCTAATAAAGTCGTCGATATCAATACATCGTTCAATTCCTGATGTGGCCGCGGAATCACGTGGACAGAAAGCAGTTCGCCTACACGCTGTGCGGCTGCTGCGCCGGCATCGGTAGCCGCCTTGACAGCGCCTACATCACCGCATACCATGATCGTAACCAGACCTCCGCCGACATAAGTTTTTTCCAAGAGTCTGACTTCTGCCGCCTTGAGCATGGCATCCGCACTCTCGATCGCCGCAACGAGACCTTTTGTTTCGATTAAGCCAAGTGCCTGCATTTCTTAAACCTCCTTTAACATTCTGCCCGGCTTTTTAAAGCCTAATAGGTTGCATAGAATGCCTTCATCCTGTCAGGGGAACCAAATTGTACCTTAGCGCCCTTCGGGAAGAAAACCGAATCGCCGGGACGTGCGGTGTAAACCTTTCCGTTTACCGCTACGGTCAGTGTGCCTTCCACGATGTGGTAAAGCTCCTGGCAAGCACATTCCCAGTCAAAATTGCAGCCTTCGATGGTAATAAAACCTGCATTCATGGAGCAGCCGTCATCGGCATTGATGATTTCCTGATAAAATACCTTGTCTGCAGGATTTCCCGTATCAAGCACTTCGTACTTTACCGAATTGCCGCGCACTACCTTCAGTCCGCAGCCATCGCGTTCAGCAGCATACGGCTGATCGGAAGCGGGATCAAACATTCCTTGTAACAGTCCTTTTTCCATCAGATTCTTCAGTACATTGTAAATCATGTTACTATCGATTCCGCCCTCATCGGCTTTTGCAATTTCAGCGGGGCCAACACAGCATGGACAGAATTCGGTAGAAAACTCGATTCCAGATGCTCTTGCCGCATCCTTGGCTGACGGAGTAATGATTGAGTCGCAGTCTATGTAAAGAACTTTCTTGCCCTGCTTCTTCACAGCCTCAACTTCCTTCGCACAAATCAATTTTTTCATGATTTCACCTCCTTTCACTTTTGAAACAATAACTCAGAACGATAATTTCTATCTTAATATCTATATATATAAATATATTTAGAACAAAGTTGGGATCAGTCTGTCTGACGGGGAAGGGATCACTTCCGCATTGACCAGCAGACCTTTTTCTTCAGCAATTGCTGTTCCTGCCTCTACTCCGGTTTGCACCGCAGCCACATCACCGGTAAAGATGAAGTATGCTTTGCCGCCCAGACCGTTTCCAAGTCTCAGCTCCAACGGCTGCAGATCTGCTGATTTCAAAACCGCATCTGCCGCAATGATCATCGTTGCCAGGGAGAAGGACTCCATGATTCCCAGCGCCCGGATCTCATCGGGCATCGTGGCTCCTGTAATTGCAGGGAACACCGCAGGGCTTACGTTTGGTATCACGATGGAATCAACAAGGTATTCTCCTGCCATCTTTTCACCGATTGCTACCGAATCCTGTACTGCAGCCACATCACCATGAACGATGGCGATGAATTTTCCGGGGCAAACCGAGCTGGCTGTAACGATTTCAACATCTGATATCTTTACCATCTGGTCCGCAGCGTAGATACCACGCGCGATACTAATAAATTCAACCATTCCGATTGCTCTTGCCATCTCAGTCCCTCCTTAACATACTGTCCGGCTCTTTGCCTTTTTGCCCCAAGCTTGCTTGGCTGGCAAAACGGACAGCGTAGCAAGCTTTGCTTGCGTAGGAGTCCGCTTGCGGACGTTAGAGCCGCTGACAGAATTTAGGCTAGAAAATCACGAATCTCTGGATTCGTAGATTTTCATCGTCTAATCGCTATAAATCCGTTATCACATTCCACGACGGTTCCGGAGATGCTTGCGTGGATCGCCGCACCTAAACTGCCTTCCGGAATTTTACCGATCAGCTGTCCAGCCTGAACATGATCTCCAATCGCTGCGATGGGAACCGCGGGCGCTCCTACATGCTGACATACAGCAATACGAACGATTTCGGGTTTCAATGCAACTTCCGTCATAGGTGCGGACTTGTCAAAATCACGCAAGCCCAGTCGTGCTATGAGACGTTTGCTGGGCAGCAAACGATATTCTCGATTTCTTTGTACGGTATATTCTTTTTGTGCAGGCTGATATCGAATGTTCTGCTCCATCAAATTTTGTTTGATCATCATGTTTGCAGACTTGGGATACAGGCCTACCGGGCAGGAGAACAGTTCACACAGATTGCACTGACAGCACAGGTATGAAATCTTTTGTTCTTCCGTATCCGCCAGCGAGTAGCTTAAGGTTCTCATCATCTTGTGGGGCTGCATATTATGGCCGATCAGGTAACGTGGACACAAGTCGGTACACATGCGGCACTGCTCGCAGGAAGCTCTGTTGATCCTTCTTGCCTGGTCCGGTTTGATTGATTTTTTGCGGATCAGGGAATGCTGCTTCTTTAATATTACAAAACCTTTGTTTTTTTTCGTTACATATCCGGCTAAACTGTTCATCACCGGCCCCATCATCGGGCCTCCGTCAATGACCGCATAATCTTCAAAGTTCTCGATACCGGAGAGCTTTAAAACATCCATTACCGGCGTACCCACCGGCACCTTGACTGTCATTCGATTCGGAATATCCCCCGCGATGGTGATGTATTTTTCCGTAACCGGCTTTCCCAAAGATGCCTGATAAATATTGAGCGCCGTTTCCGAATTCACCACCACACAGCCTACCTGAATGGGAATACCCGCTTCAGGAACAACTCTGCCCGTCAACTCATATACCAAAACCTGCTCATCACCGGCGGGATAAACATCGGCAAGCTCTTTCACCTGAACGAAATCGCCTAGCTTCAATGCTTCGATTCTCTCTCGAAGCAGAGAAATCACGTCTTTATGTTTTCCTTTGACTCCGATGAGTGCCTTTTCTGCACCGACCAGTCTTCCTGCCGCTTCAAAGCCCTTTATGATCTCATCCGGGAACATCGCCATCAGCTGCTGATCCACTCTGAGCAGCGGCTCGCACTCGGCCCCGTTCATAAGGATATATTCCGCCTTCGATGCCAATTTTGCATGGGTAGGAAACCCCGCCCCGCCGGCACCGATAATCCCGGCGTCTTTCAACATATCAAGAAGATTCATTTACGCCTCCATTGTTTAACCAAATTTGCAATCTTCATCTATGATACCGACAACAACCGCATCAACGGGAATATTGTCATCTCCAAGCATTCGGCGAGCCGAAGAGCCTGTGGTTACGATCACTCTGTCTCCAATGCCTGCGCTGATGTTGTCAATGACGATCAAGCGTTTTCCTTCATCGGTTCCGCCGATCACTTCGGCCAGCATGAATTTAAATCCATTCAGTGATTCCGCTTTGCGTGTCGCCCATACGTTATCAATTAATTTTGCTGTTAACATAAATTTTTCCCTTCTTCCGCCTTACGCTTGATCTCCTGAATTGCAGATTCCACCGATGCCGTATCACCAAAGATCGCGATCATAATCATGTTTTGAGGGCAGCTGCCCCTGATATCCTCAACGTATACTCCAACTGCTTTTTCGGCGATATCGGCAGCACAGATCATTTCGATCATTCTTCCCTGTACGAGTCCAATCGCATCTGCATTTCGTAACTCCGTGTCGGCACCCGGTCCCATGCGCCTCATGAGGATATCCAAAGTACCGGTTGAAGGAGATTTAATTATCCTGTATTCCATATAAATGCCTCCTTTCGTTCGCCGGATCTCGGCGGTTAGTATATGCTTTCCTGGGTACAGCCCAGTGCGATTCCCAAAGGTGTCACAAACATCGGATTCTGCGGTTTATGAGTGAAGATTCCGGTCTGCTTTTCTATGATCTTTTCAATCCCAGACAGGCAGCATGTTCCGCCAACCAATGAAATTTCCTGTACATCATAATCCTTGATGTGCTGACTGATGATGGATGCGACTTTTTCAACCACCGGCTTTACCACAGGAATCAGTTCCTTGTGATTGTCAACGTTTCGTTTATAGAGCTCCGCTTCCGCGAAGGTTTTTTTATAAGCGCCTGAGATAACCAGGGAAAAATGGGTCCCTCCCGTCGGTTCATCTGCAATGTAGACCACTTTGCCGTCCTTCAGGATCGAAATCCCTGTCGTTCCGCCGCCGATGTCCACAACCGCACCGTTTTCCATTTTCAGCACTTCGTTTGCTGCGGTCGATTCATCCAGCAAGGCAGTCATTTCGAATCCTGCGGCTTGAACGACATTTTTGACTGCTCCGCCATCCAACGCATCTGTTCCGGGCGGGATCGCGGCGGCTGCATAAATCAATTCCGTATCCAGCTTTTCTTCCAGCTCTTTCTTCATTTCTCTTACGATCTGTACGGCGCCGATATAATCGATCACCATGCCGTCCCGGACCACATCCGCATATCGGTAAGCGCCTGCCACCGGCTTCCGGTTCTCATCCAGAACGGCCAGAACCACACATGCGGTTCCCAGGTCCACTCCCGTATAATAAACGGAAGACTTGCTTTTGATTGGATTTTCTATTACTCCTTCAAAATCTCTGACCAGCTGATCACAGTATTGAAAGATCAATTTTTTCTCTGACATGTTTCTCCTCCGGCAGCATAGCAGATCAGTTGGGACAGGGTATTGATGATTTGGTTTACCTTGACCGCCACTGCCTGGCACTGCTCATTTTCTACACAACCTCCGTAGGATTCGATAATATCCATCTGCATTTCGCGAAGCGCGCAGCGAAGCCTATGTAAGCTGATGATTTCTTTGCCCTTTCCAAGCTGAATATGGAATTCTGTGATTTCGAAGCAATCTCCCAGGTCATCGGAGAAATTCTCCTCCTGGATCCCGGTACACTTCTCACAGATGAGCTGATCACAAGGCGTTGCGCCGTCCAGCACATTCCTGATATCAGAAAAGCTTTTCTTCAGTCCGATTATTTTCTGTGCCAGAAGCACGTCTTTGCCCAAAAGTTCTTCCGCAATGGCCAGAAACAGTGCTTCTACTGAATTGATCCTGCTGCAGAGCCTTCGATCGCAAAATGACTTGCCGCCCTCCTGCTTTACCGGTTTCTTTTCCGGTTTTCCGTGATTTGGGCTCATCCGGGCGGGTTCCTCATCCGGCAGATAAATCTGCCGATCTGCAAGAAACTGACGAGCTCCGGGTGTTATTCTTGTTCCCGGCTCGATTTCATATGCGGTAAAGGGTTCTTTTTTGTACAAATCCCGTAGATCGTCTTCGGTAATAAATTTCATTTTGATCACCCTTTTACTCCTTTGCCAAATACTCTTTTAGAGCTGCTATTCCCGTTCCGTCGGAAACGCTGATTTTAAAATAAGGTTCTGCGATACCGAGCTTTTTCAGCTTCTGAATTGCCAATTCTTCGTTTTCTGCAGCCAAGTCGCACTTTGCGATCACACCGATCACCGGGCATCGAAATACCTTGGCAAATCCGGGGGAATATACATCGTCGCGTCTTGACTGATCAACTAATATTAAAACATGGGATGCGTCCTGGGCTGCTGCAATCAGATGTTTATACATCCATGCATTTTCGATATAAGCACCGGGAACATCCATGGTTTTATCTTTGTAAATGATGTTCTGGGTTTTCCTTATGGGACCGTCATGATCATTGAGTGCGTTTACCAATGTGGTTTTTCCGCAGCCCGTGGGTCCGATCACCATAACTCTTTTCTTCCTCATGTGCGTGTCACCGGGACCGTTTCAAATCCCAGCATGTTTTTCAATGTATTATTGACGGCATCCAATGCCGTTTCCACGCTCTGCACATCTCCAGTGATTACAACGGAGCCTGTAAAGCGGTCTAAAAATCCAATTTCTACATCGGCCGTTTTTGTTGCAATATCCGCAGCGATGATCGATGTTTCGTACGGTGACAAGGTCAATATCCCAATGGCTCCCTTGTCATCGACCCCTAAGCACTCGTAGATATCCTTCATTGGCGAGGCGATCACATGAGCGAGGGTGACCTGTTTTCCGGGTACCGATTCTTGTATGATGCGCTCTATTCCTTTTTCACCAAATACTCCCATGAGAAATTCCTTCCGTTTTTGTATTCATTAAAGTCTTAGTTATATTTATTAATGGCTTAAAATTTGTACCTGGATATTATGCTCCCGAAACATGGCTTCGATCTTTTTAAGGTCTTCACTCTGCAGTGTCGGATCGGGATAGTTTTCCAGCGGGTATTCGAGGCCAATCTGGTTGTATTTATTGACACCCAGCCTATGATAGGGCAGCAGATCAACACCCTTGAAGTTTTTACAGTCCCGATATGGCAGCAGGAAGTCGATAACACCCTTGATGTCTGCTGGGCTGTCATTGAGTCCCTTCAACAGCGGCATCCGGATCTTTACATTGTATCTCCCGTGCAGCAGTTCCTTCAGGTTTTTTAGGATCTGGTCGTTTCGAACGCCGGTGAGCTCATAATGTTTCTGGGAATCGATCTGTTTGATGTCATACAGGAACAAATCTGTAAATTCGGCGATCTGCAGCAAGGTTTCTGTTCTTGCATAGCCGGAGGTCTCTACCGCCGTATTGATGCCGTCCTGCTTGCAGGCCATGAGCAGACTTGCTACGGCATCGTGCTGGATCAACGGGTCTCCTCCACCAACGGTAACACCGCCTCCCGACATGTCATAAAACATGCGGTCTTCCTCGATGACTTCCATAAGTTCAGAAATTGTCTTCATTTCACCGGAAATGGACAATGCCTGTTCCGGGCAGGCTGCTTCGCATTTTCTGCAGCCGATGCAGTCGATACTGTAATCGACTTGATGAGTCCCGTTCACTCCCGACATGGAATGGATCCCGACAGGACAGACTGAAACGCAGGCACCGCAATCGACACAGGAGCTTCTCTTATACATGACCTTGTATTTTTTCTCCAGGCTTTCCGGATTGGAACACCACTTGCAGCGAAGCGGACAGCCTTTGAAAAAGACGAGTGTTCGAACGCCGGGACCATCATGCATGTTGTATTTCTGAACATTGGCAATCAATGCTTTTCGTTCAATTGTTCCATTCTTCGTATTGCTCATTTTGCCAAATCTCCTGTTTCCTGCTGGGAGTATTGAGAAGTTCCGCCCGGCGGGAGCAGTGCTCCCGCCGATTCGGTCCTCTCTGTTGTTAAGAAAGTTTATTTTACTATTTTTAGAAATACTTCGTTACAGTTGGGTCAGCATGGTTCTGCTGATGATTTCGTCCTGTACATCCTTGCAAAGTTCTACAAAGAACGCACTGTATCCGGCAACTCGGACGATGAGGTCACGGAAATCTTCCGGTTTCATCTGAGCTTCTGTCAAGGTGTTATTGTCCAGATAGTTGAACTGCATTTCCCCGTTTCCGAATATCGATGCGGTCCTTAGGAGCGTGATGATGCCTTCTTCTCCTTCCGGAGTATCCAGCAGGCCGGCCATAATCTTGAAGTTGTGAACCTGACCTATGTTCATGTTATCGCAAGACATCTTGGAAACGGACTTGATGATCGCCGTCGGTCCTTTATAGTCAGCACCTTGGGTTGGGCTGATTCCGTCGGAAAGTGGTGACCAAGCAGCTCTTCCGTTGGCAGATGCACCGGTCAGCTGACCGAATGGGGTATTGTTGGAAATGGACAAAGTACCATGGCTCAGTACAGAGTATAACGTCTTGTACCTTCTGTGATCCATTTCGGTAAAGTTGACCAAATCTGCAGCGATCAGATCAGCATAATCATCATCATTGCCGTACTTTGGTGCAGCAAGACAATCTGCTTTGATCTGTTCATATCCTACGAAGTCAGCCTTTAACGCTTCATTCAGTTGTGCCAATGTATATTTATTATCATCATATACCAGCTTCTTGATTGCCGCCATGGAGTCAGTATAGGTGGCAAGACCGGACCATATGACTCCGGGGCCGAAGTTATACATAGCACCGCCGGCGGATACATCCTTGGCATTTTCCATACAGCCTTCATACATGATGGACATCAATGGCTTCGGCGCAAGTTCTCTATGTACTCTCTGGGAGATTACCGTTGCGACGGAGGTCCACTTGGTTACCCACTTGATCTGCTCTTTTACCGCTGCGTCAAATTCCTCGAAGGTCTTGTACTGGCTCAGATCTCCAGGATCCGGAGTCACCTGTTTGCCGTACCAGAGCGGAACACCGTGGTTCAATGTAGTTTCGATACAAATCGGCCACTGGGTGTAAGCAGTGGATGTCCACTGATAAAGACGTCCTGCCTTCTGAGGCTCTACGCAACCCATCAGACAGTAATCACGGGCATCTTCAATGGAAACGCCCTTGGCCAGCATCATCTTGATATGTGCATCATCAAAGTGACATGCCGGGAAGCCCATACCGGAACGAATAACATCAACGATCTTCTTCATATATTTCTGAGGTGACTTATTGTGGATACG
>CAZTEH010000039.1:0-32325 GCA_964612345.1 uncultured Oscillospiraceae bacterium
GGCACGTGCGGTTTGATAAGGGGGTAACCTAGAAATAGGCTACCCTACTTTATTTCTTTTTTGTGTTGACAAACGAGAAGGTCGATCATATAATGACATAGTAGTTTAGTAAATCAGTAAATTACTAAACTAAAATCAGACAATTTGGTTCAGAGCATAAAACATCAAAAGGGGGGTTATATAAATGAATGAAATTGTGTTAAGATTTCTGGATGGGGAACAAATAAAACAGCTCCCTGCGAAAGAAGCTCATAAGCTTTATGTATTACAATATCTGGCCACAAAATTTGAAACCGGAAAAGAATATACTGAGGCGCAGGTGAATGCGATCATCGATGAATGGCATACCTTTGGAGACTATTTTATATTAAGAAGAGCGCTGGTTGACAGAGGCTTGCTGAAGCGGCTGCCCAACGGCTCAAAATATTGGAGGGAAATAATAGGATGAAAATACCAACAACATTAAAACACAAACCGGTTGTAGTGGCGGAAGGCTACGGAAATATTGACGGACGGTATGCATACAAAAAAGATGTCCAGGGTCTTTCCCTCGGACTTGCCCAGTGGAACTACAGAGGAAAGATGGATATTTCCGCCAAGGTATGGAGATATACGGGAGAAAAATGGTCAAGACAGTCTGAAGAAATGCCGCTTCACCGCGTGCTGGATCTCGCAATTTTCGTGTGCGAGGCTGAGAAATATTTCAGAGAGGCCTATCGGTACGAAAAGCTATATGATCCGGAAAATCCGGTGATTGAACGTGTGGGCCTGCAGGGTGATGCCATGACAGTGAAGATCTGTACAGAGAATGATATGATCGATGAGGATATCAAGACGGTCCGGCAGGCGCTGGCGGACGACAGTGAACTCCTGGGAGAACGCTTCAGCATGCTGTCCCGCCTGCTCAAGGAGTTAGGATATTAAAATTGACTTAGGAGCGGAAAGAGACCTAAGCATAGTACGAGAGGTATGAATATATAAAATGAATATGGATAAAGAAAGAAAAAGAGAAATTGTAAGTGAATATAAACAGAGAATAACGACGGGAGGAGTCTATAAGGTCACCAACACTGCAAATGGAAGATATATGCTCAAGGCTGAGGTGGATCTTCAATCCTTCCAAAACCGTTTCAACTTTAACCAGAGTATGAAGGGCTGTCTTCATCCCAAGATGCGAAAGGATTTTGATGAATTTGGATCCGATGTATTTGTCCTGGAATTTTTAGAGGAAGTGGAAAAGAAAGAGGATGAGAGCACGATGGGCTTCCGGGACCGGCTCAAACGACTGGAAGAGGCCTGGGCGGAAAAGTTTGATCGGGAAAAGGCATACTAGAAAAATTTATCAATAAGGTACTTGACTTTCCTGCGCAGGGGATAGTTTATACTGAGTCCAAGAGGTGAGAAAATGTATAAAATCAGTGACTTTTCAAAGATTACAAGCCTTTCGGTCAAAGCGCTTCGCTACTATGATGAGGAGCAGATCCTGACGCCGTCTCATCGGGACAAGGTGACTGCTTACCGGTACTACAACGAGGAAGATTTTCAGAAGGCGCAGCGGATCGTTTTGCTGCGTTCTCTGGAATTTTCTATTTCCGAGATAAAGGACGTACTGGCAAACTGCTGTGATCCTTCCGATTTGCCCTGCTATCTGGAAGAAAAGAAGAAAATGATCGAAGGCAGGATCTTCAAGGAAAAAGAACTGATAAAAAAATTGAACCTCTATATTAAACCAACAGATAGGGAGGAAATCAGTATGAATTATCAGATCGAAGTAAAAGAAATTGCACCGATCACCGTGGCTTCCATTCGCTATAAGGGGAAATACAGCGATGTGGGCAAGTACATCGGTATACTGTACAAAGCGGTTAAGGGCGATGTGGCGGGAGCACCCATCCAGTGCTATCACGATGCGGAGTATATGGAGGAGGGGGCGGACCTGGAGCTTTGTCTTCCTACGAAAAAAATGATCAGTCATCCGGATGTCATGGGGAAAAAGCTGCCTGCGATCAAAGCGATCTGCACGACCCATGTAGGCAGTTATGAGAAACTAAACCTGGCATATAAGGCACTTGTCGATTATGCCAATGAACACCACTTGAACTGCATCACGCCGTCCAGGGAGATTTATGTGAAAGGCCCGGGGATGATCTTCAGAGGAAACGAAGACAATTATATCACGGAGATCATCATTCCTTATGAGGAGGTTCAATGATGGAAGCAGCGAAACTGGATTATAAGAAAAAGGATAAGCGTTTCTATATGCCCGGGACGAAACCTTCTGTGATTGAGGTCCCGGCCATGAACTTTATCATGGTTGACGGAAAAGGCAATCCCAACATGGAGGGCGGCGAATACCAGCAGGCGGTGGAGCTGCTCTATGCCTTGTCCTATACCATCAAGATGGGCTATAAAAAAAGCAACAAACCGGACGATTACTCAGATTATGTCGTTCCGCCGCTGGAGGGATTGTGGTGGCTGGAGGTTGGAACCACCGCCGACTCCGACTTCTCGCAAAAGGAGAAGTATTTCTGGACCTCCATGATCCGGCAGCCGGAATTTGTGACACGGGAAGTCTTTGAGCGCGCCTGCCGGGAGACTGCAAAGAAAAAGCCTGAACTGGATACGGCAAAGGCAAGACTGGAAAACTTTGAAGAAGGGTTGTGCGTACACGTCATGCATCTTGGGCCTTATGACGAGGAGCCGGAAACCATTGCAAAAATGGACTCCTTTATGGAAGAGAACAATTACCGGAACGCCATCGGAGAGAAAAGGTCCGATGGTTTGGTGAGACGGCATCATGAGATCTATCTCGGGGATCCGAGGAAAACAGAACCGTCAAAGATGAAAACGGTGCTGCGTCATCCGATCAAGTAAGAGCCTGCCAGGGGTGTTTTTCGTGGAACTTTTTTCTTGTACCCGCAGTCTAATCATACAGATATTAGCTCGCCCAATTTGTGAAACAAATTGATGGCGAACTTATGCAAAGAAATCACAAATTTCTAATTTGTAGATTTCTACTGCTAAGGAAAGATTAGAGAGGTGGAAAATGAAAAAACGATCCGTATTAATGAAAGCAACAATTATTGCAGTATTGATGATGACCTTTGCCGGGCAATGCTTTGCGGGTGTAAATCCATTCACGGATATCAATGAGACGGCTGGAAAGGATAAGATCATTTCGCTTCAGGAACAAGGTATTATTAAAGGTTACGGCAACGGTATTTTTGCACCGGATGCGCCATTGACGGCTGCGCAAGGCATCCAGCTCCTGGTAAACGCTTTTGACCTGAATATCGATAACATCCGGTTTATCAAGGAGCCAAAGGCGTCGGATTATTTCAAAAACGCGGATGACAATGCATGGTATGCGAATGCGTTTATTATCATAACGTTCAGCGGATTGGAGCTCCCTTCGGATTTGGATCCCAATGCGAAATGGACGAGAGAAGAATTCACGCATTATCTGGTCAGTGTCATGGAGAAGCAGGGTAATCTGCCTATGATTAAGCTAATACCAGTTGATATTGCGGATAATGATCAACTGGAAGGACTTTATAGCGGTGCAATTCAGCGAGCGCTTCTGTATAAGCTTGTCCAGCTGGATACCAATGGAAGCTTCCGGCCAAAAGAACCCATCACCCGTGGTGATGCTGCAGTCCAGGTTTACAATGCTTTGGAATACCTGAAAGCAAATCCGGCGCCAACAGTACAATAGTTTTAAAAAAGCTTCCCTGAAAAGGAAGCTTTTTTCGTCTCGGATTTGTGGAAGTCCACCGCTTTCTAATTGAAATAAGGGAAATACATGATATAATGGACGCAGAAAATAAAGTCGAAAAGACAATAAGGAATAAATGTCGTTAAGAAAACAGGATGAAAGGCGCTAGAATGAAAGAGGATTTTTACAGATCTGCAATGAAAGAAGCCCCCGTCGGCTATGCCTGCCAAAAAATAATCTGCGACAAAAACGAAGAACCATATGACTATGAATATATTGATGTAAATTCCTCTTTTGCAAGCTTTGTCGGTCTGCAGGAAAAGGAGCTGGTCGGCAATCGTTTTTCCGAGATATTTCCACAACTGTTCCAAATCAGGCGCGAGTGGATTCAATTGTGCGGTGACATCGCGGTAAATGGCGGTGTGAAAGAAATCGAACAATACTCTGAAGTTTTGGATGTGTGGTATCGCGCAAAAATCTTTTCTCCCGAGAAATATTATTTTATCCTCTATATCCTTGACACATCAAAGGAAAAGGAACAGTCCGACGAGCTGAAAAGCTTAACCGAAATCTTTGAAGAGACGGAATTTAAATATAAAAGCATCTCAGAAGAAAAGGGCATTTGGGAGAGACGTCTTCATGAAATTGCCGACGTATTGAAGCTGGAAAACGACTTGCAGTTCCAACGGATCATTGAAAATATTCCGTTTTCATTGGACATTATCAGTCTTGACGGGATCATCATGTATGCCAATGCCAAATGCCTGGAGCTCTTTGAGCTGGATGAAAGCGTCATCGGTACGAGAACAGCTGTGGATCTTTGGATCGACCCGGGAAAGCGTGATCTGTGGATAGAAGAACTGAGTAGAAAAGAGATCAAAAATGATTTTGAAATGCATTTAAAAACCAGATCTGGGAAAGAATTCTGGGCAATCGGAAGCGGCATCATCATTCAGTATCAGGAACGCTCCTGCATTCTCTCCACAAAGCTTGACATTACGGAGCGAAAAAGCATGGAGTCCGCGTTGAAAATCAGCGAGGAAAAATACCGGCTGCTTACCGAATTTACTTCGGATGTGATCTGGATCTTGAATTTAAAAAAACAAAAATTCACATACATCAGCCCTTCCATCTATTATCTGACGGGACAGACAGCAGAAGAAGCCCTCGATATGAATCTTACGGATTCTCTGACTCTGGAATCTGCGATCATTGTAAGAGAAGCAATCGAGCGTAATCTCCAGGAATTTTTGCTCGATCCGGAAAATCAAAAATCCTATATAATCGAAACCAGGCAAAAATGCAAAAATGGCGAAGTCATCTGGGTAGAAGTATCTGCGAAATTCCGGTTCAACGATGTTGGAGATATTGAAATTGTAGGAACAAGCCGCAATATCGAGGAAAGAAAAAAGGCGGAGAGAGAAGTGCTGTATCTTAGCTACCACGACCAGCTTACCGGACTTTATAACCGTAGATTTTATGAAGAAGAATTGCACAGAATGAATTATCGGTGGAATCTGCCCTTAACGCTGGTTATCGCGGACGTGAACGGATTAAAGCTTACAAATGACGCATTCGGCCACTTTGCAGGGGATGATCTGCTAAAAAAGTTTACTTCCGTTTTGAATCAGATACTAAAAGCAGAGGATGTGGCCGCCAGAATCGGCGGTGACGAATTTGTGCTTTTGCTTCCAAAGATGGATTCCGCGGGCGCGGAGTTATTGATCAATCAAATAAAGGAAACCATCCGTAATGTAAAACCAGAAAATGCGATCCTGTCTGTTTCCTTCGGCGGGGCAACAAAAGAAACGCTGGAGGATGATTTCAACGCACTTTTTATACAGGCTGAAGATAACATGTATCATACGAAGTTAACCGAAAGCACCAATATGAAAAACGCGACAATCCAGCTGGCCATGCGGAAATTATACCAAAAGAACTCCATGGAGCAGATTCATTCCGTGCGGGTTGGAAAGCTATGCAAAGAGATCGGTACGGCCATGGGCCTGTCAGCCGGTGAATTATTGGAGCTTGAACTGCTTGGGCGGATGCATGATATTGGAAAAATTGGGATTCAGGATGAAATACTCAACAAGCTGAAAAAGCTCAATGAGGCAGAATGGCTGGAAATCAAGAGGCATCCTGAAGTCGGTTACCAGATATTAAGATCTGCAGATGAGTATGTACATATTGCGGAGTCTGTGTTATCCCATCATGAACGCATGGATGGACAAGGTTATCCGAGGAATCTGAAGCTGGACGAAATTCCTCTGCAGGCAAGGATCCTGGCGATCGCGGAAGCTTATGACGCTATGAGGTACGGAGATCTGTACAAGGATTCCGACCACGAAAAGGATGCGGTAGAAGAGCTGGTCGCTCATTCCGGGACACAATTTGACGGCGAGATCGTTGAGATCTTTATTAATAAGGTTTTGAACAGAAAATAAACGTTCTCGGGTAAGATTTAAGTAATGGGCGGACAAATCCTCGTGTAAGATTTGTGCCGCCCTCTTTTTAAAGGATGTATTCCTTTGGCGGATTTCCTGAGAAGTCAGAAATGACCGCCCTTGCCTCATCCAGATAAAATATCTCGAAAATCGGATTATCAGCACTTTGGTACAATGACTTGACCATATCATTACAGTCAAGCACCTGCGCTTTTAATTTCTTGTCATCTGAGAATACAACTTTTCCGGAAAGACGCAACCAGGCGAACTGTGGCGTGCAGACGTATAATTCCACGAAAGGCTGACTCTGCATCTGCGCATAGACATCCTTTGTATTATTGGTGCAATAGGGTTGGATTTTCCTTTAAGATTTTTACGATTTCATCCATTTTATGAACCCCCATTTTATAGAATCAGGCTTGCGTTTCATAGCCTTTAAGAATACAATAAGGCTGTAAGGAAAGAATGTAAAGTAAGCACTTAAAAGTGCTGTAGTATATTTTCGGATACCATTGGAATAATACAATGTTTAGAAAGGATATAACAGCGATGATAAAAGATATGCCCGCCTGCCCTGTTGAAGTTACTCTGCGGCTAATGGGCGATAAATGGAAAATTTTGATCCTTCGTGATCTTATGGATGGAACCATGCGGTTTGGAGAATTAAAAAGATCCCTATGTGACATCACGCAAAAGGTACTGACCTCCAATCTCAGAGCGATGGAAGAAAGCGGACTGCTGACAAGAAAGGTTTACGCGGAAGTTCCTCCTCGGGTCGAATACACCCTGACGGAAACGGGATTGAGCCTGAAGCCAATATTGGATGCAATGGTGGTATGGGGTATGGATTATAAAATCAAGAAGGAAGAGTTGATCGGATAACATGGATAATATCATTTTAATTGGAATGCCAGGCTGCGGCAAGAGCACCATCGGGGTTGTACTTGCAAAGGTCATGGGATATCATTTTATTGATGCGGATTTGCTGATACAGGAGAAGGAAGGCCGTCTGCTGAGTGAAATCATAGAAGAAAAAGGGCCGGAAGGCTTTAATCAGATTGAAAATGAAGTCAATTCCACCATTGTCATCGACCGGGCGGTTATCGCCACTGGCGGCAGTGTGGTATATGGAAAAGAGGCAATGGCCCATTTTGGAAAAACCGGAGTGATCCTATATCTCCGGCTGCCTCTTAATGAGCTTCATAACCGGTTGGGAGATCTGGCTGAGCGGGGCATATCCATGAGAGAAGGACAGACGCTGAAGGATCTGTATGACGAGAGGACTCCTCTTTACGAAAAATATGCCCATTTCACAGTAGACTTGGACGGGCGGACCATCAGGGAATCGGTGATGCAGATCCGGGAGAATTATAACAGATATCGGAAAGTATAAATGCAATTACCAGGAAACAGGAAAACCATACGCCGGCCTTGCCGGTTTTTTTGTTATTCCATCGATTCATTCTATAAATTTTTTAAATATTTGGTTGACAAACAATATTATACGACGTATAGTATTGATATAAAAATAATATTGCGAAACTTTTAGTATTAGCAGAAGACAAAATCAAAAGGAGGTAGAATAATGGGGTTTCAGGTGGGATCGACATTGCTGGACGCGTGCGTATTGGCAGTGTTATCAAGTGGTGACACGTATGGATACGTTCTGACCCAGACCATGAGAGATGTGACTGATATTTCGGAATCAACGCTGTATCCGGTACTCAGAAGGCTTCAAAAGGATGGAAATCTGACGACCTATGATCAACCCTATCAGGGGAGGAACAGAAGGTATTACGCCATCACCGAGAATGGAAAAAACAAATTTGAAGGGTACAAGAGGGATTGGATCCGGTATAAGACGCAGGTCGATAAACTGTTATGTGGAGGGGAAGACAATGAATAGGTCTGAATTTTTTAAGAGGTTGGAGCAGGGGCTCACGAAGGTCTCCAAGGAAGAACGGGACGCAGCACTGGACTACTATAATGAATATTTTGATGATGCCGGCGTGGAAAACGAGCAGACAGTGATCGAAGAGCTTGGATCTCCTGCACAGATCGCAGCCAAGATCAAAGCGGATTCGGCGGTGAAAAAATTGGAAGGGGATACGAAACCATCGATGAAAAAGGGGATTTCTGCAGTATGGCTCGTTATCCTGGCGATATTCGCAGCACCCATTGCGCTGCCTCTGGCAATCGGAGCAGCCGCGTTGGCGATCGGTCTGCTGGCAGCACTCATTGGCGTCGTAATTGCACTGGTCGTCAGTGTTGCAGCTTTTTTCTTAGGCGGAGTTGTGGTGGTTGCATCGGGGATTGCAGTGATTGCAACAAGTGTACCGACCGCGATCTTTTCCATCGGCGTGGGGCTTCTGATCCTGGGAGTTTCCATATTGCTCGGGATTTTAGTAGTGCTGGCTGCCAGAGGAATATTTGGCGGAGTCGCAAAGGGTATGAACAAACAATTAAAAAGAAAATCAAAAGGGGATGATATAAATGAATAATTCAATGAAAGGAATTGCAATTGCAGCGGCAGCTATGGTAACGGCAGGGATCCTGCTCACAGCGATCGGCTTTATGGCCGGTGGGAACCAGCATATATATCTGGATAAAATGGGCATCCATGTTGGGGACCGTGAAGGCGGCAAAAACGGCGGCGGTGAGCTGGTAAGTTTTTCTCAGAGTATTGACAGCTTCCGTAATATCGACGTGGATCTGGACATTTACGAGGTGGATCTGGTTCCCGGTGAAAAGTTCGCTGTGCAGGGTGATTACCTCAGTGAAGCAGGGAAGCCAACCATTCAGGTTGAAAATGACACGCTGGTGATTAAGAGCAGCAGGAATAAAGTGTTCAATCTCAATATTGATTTGCCGGGCTTGATATTTGATTCCAACCAGCCACACATCAAAATTTATTATCCTGAAAACACCAAGCTGAAGGATGTTGTGATACGCTGTGATGCATCGGATTTGGGCATAGCGGATTTGATCGCTGAAAAAGCGGAGTTTGACCTGGATTTTGGAAAACTGGAACTGACGAATATTACAGCGGATAATATCACGGTCGACATGGATAGCGGGGACTGCACGATGAAGAACATGAAAGCTGTCGACAAATTAACCATAACAAACAATTTCGGAAAAACAACGCTGGAAGGCGCTGAAATGAAAACGCTGAAGGTGGATGCCGATTCCGGAGACGTAACTCTTACCGATACGACTTTTGATTATGGTGATCTGAAGTTGAACTTTGGTAAGCTTACCGCCAGGGGAATAACGTCAAATGGTCTGAAAATGGAGTCTGACAGCGGAGACGTTAATCTTGAAGGTATGCTTGCAGGAATTACCGATGTGACCTGTGATATGGGTAAGGTCACAGTAAATCCGGGCGCTCCGAAGGACCAGTTCAACCTTGAGCTCAATGCAGATATGGGATCGGTTTCCATTGAAGGTGAACAAGTATCGGGAAGCATGGCATCCAACAATCCATCGGCGAAGAACACCCTGAAAATCACAACGGATATGGGGGATATCAATGTAAGTTTTGACTAAGAAAGCAATGGTCAGCTACCATTGTATGAAGAAGTATGGTATATTAGATACCGTACTTCTTCTTTTTGCGGAAGTCTTACAAAATTCTTCAGAGGAGAATAAAATGTCCAATTTAAATTCACTGTCCGATCGTACCGGTAGAGGTTTGCTGTTGATTTCTATTATTGGAATCAGCTTTTCTCTTCGGGCGCCGATCACTTCCATTGGGCCACTGGCGGGCTTGATTCACGATGATTTAGGGGTATCAAACGGTTTTATCGGATTTATGACAACACTGCCTTTGATTGCATTTTCGATCTGCTCTCCTTTTATTCCAAGGATCAGCAGCCGGCTTGGCATAGGGAGAACAATGCTATTCGGATTAGTTTTCATCGTTGCAGGAGGGGTAATCCGTTCCTATACAGGAACACTAGGCCTTCTTGTGGGGACTGCGCTCATCGGTGTAGGGATATCAGCGGCAAATGTGCTGATCCCAAGCATTGTGAAACTGAATTATCCTGAGAAAATCGGTATTATAACAAGCATTTACATCACTGCAATGGCAGTATTCGCGTCAATCGGGGCAGGGGCAAGCTATCCGCTGGCATCGTCGGGACTTGGATGGAAAACAGCTTCCGTCGTCTGGGTCGGTATTGCTTTTCTGGCGATCTTTGCCTGGTATCCGCAGCGAAATCTGGGCCCACGTTCTGCCGATGGAGCGCTGCAGCCGGCTTCCAACCCTGGAGAACAGGAACAGCATCGAATAAGCAAAGACAAGAAGAAAAATATCTGGAAGTCCTCACTGGCATGGTACATAACACTATTTATGGGATTCCAATCCTTGAATTACTACTCATTAACCGCCTGGATTCCTTCTATCCTGCAGGGATACGGTATGACTCCGGAGATGGCGGGTTGTATGGCTTTCTGGTATCAGCTGATCGGAATGCCGTTTTCCTTTATCACTCCGATTTTGGCTTCAAAAGTTAAAAATCAAAGAACCATTGTGATCGGCGGTTGTATTGGATATTTGCTGGGGCTCATTATGCTCATGATGTTTCACTCAAGTGCTGCGGTGGTTGTGGCGCTGCTGTTGCTAGCCAACGGCGGCACCGCAAGCTTCGGCTGGTCTATGGTCATGATCAGCTTGAAGGCAAACGATGCGGAAGAGGCAGTGAAGCTTTCGGGTATGAGTCAGGCAGTCGGATATCTGCTTGCTGCCATCGGTCCGGCTTTATGCGGAGCGATTTATGACAATACGAAATCCTGGTCGATCGTGATGGGACTTTTCCTTGGATGCACTGCAATCATGGTGGTTACCGGAATACTGGCAGCAAAAAGGGAGAAGCTATTTAATTAATAATATAACTGTGTTATACTATTGCAATAATTTAGCTGCCGGACGAGCAGTCGAAATCTACGAATCCTTTATCCATATAAAAGATTCGTGATTTCGTTGCATAAGTTCGCCGGCAATCCCGCAGTGCGGGATTGGGCGAGCTAGTAATTCGTTCGGAGCACGAAAGGAAGAGATTAGAATGACAAAGAAAACCTACTACATTTCAACACCAATTTATTATCCAAGCTCCAATCTTCATATCGGGCATACCTATTGCACCGTAATGGCGGATGCCATGGCACGATTCAAGAGATTGACCGGCTATGATGTGATGTTTTTGACCGGTACCGACGAGCATGGACAGAAAATTCAAAAGGTAGCCGATGAGAAGGGCATGACACCGCAGCAGCATGTTGATGAAATTGTGGATGGAATCAAAGAGCTATGGAAGACCATGGAGATCTCTTATGACGATTTTATTAGAACGACAGAGCCTCGCCATATAAAGCGGGTTCAGGATATATTTATGAAGATGTATGAAAAGGGCGATATCTACAAGGGAGAGTATGAAGGCTGGTATTGTACCCCGTGTGAAGCGTTCTGGACAGAGACGCAGATCGTGGACGGCAAATGCCCGGATTGCGGCAGACCGGTGGAAAAGGCAAAGGAATCCGCGTATTTCTTCAAGCTTTCCAAATATCAGGACAGACTCATTGACCTGTTTGAAAACACGCCTGAGTTTTTACAGCCTGATACAAGAAGAAACGAAATGCTGAGCTTCGCAAAGCAAGGTCTGGAAGATCTCTGCATTTCCAGATCCTCTTTCAGCTGGGGCATTCCGGTTCCCATCGATGAGAAGCATGTCATCTATGTATGGCTTGATGCGCTTTCGAACTATATCACTGCTTTGGGCTATCCGGATGAACCGGAAAAATATGATAAATACTGGCCTGCGGATGTTCATCTGGTTGGAAAGGAAATCGTCCGGTTCCATTCCATCATCTGGCCTGCAATGCTCATGTCCCTGGATGTTCCCCTTCCGAAGAAGGTACTGGGTCATGGCTGGATTCTCCTGGAAGGCGGCAAGATGTCCAAATCAAGAGGAAATATCGTAGATCCTGTCAAACTCATTGAACGATACGGAGTTGATGCATTGAAATACTTCCTGCTCAGAGAATACACCTTTGGACAGGACGGTTTATATACCAATGAAGTGATGCTGAACCGCATGAATTTTGATCTGGCAAACGATCTGGGGAACCTTGTGAGCAGAACCGTGGCCATGATAGAAAAATATAACGGCGGAACTCTGCCGCAGGCAAAAGCTGAGGGAGAATTTGATGCAGACCTGAAAGCCGTCGCTATAGCCGCAGCGGCAAAAGTGGAAGCTTATATGGATAAATTCAGCTTCAGTCAGGCTTTGGAGGAAATCTGGGTCGTCATCAGAAGGACCAACAAATATATTGACGAGACAATGCCTTGGGTTCTGGCAAAGGATGAATCCACGAAGGACCGTCTGGACACGGTACTGCATAACCTAGCGGAAACCCTTCGAATCGTATCCGTGCTGATCTATCCGTTTATGCATACGACCTCCGCTAAAATCAGAAAACAGCTGGGTATCTGGTATGCAGACGTTGTCTGGGAGGATGCTTTCGTATTTGACATGATGGGCGGAGAAAAGGTGAAAAAGGGAGACTCGATCTTCCCGAGACTCGATATCGAAAAGGAATTGGAAGAACTCGAAGCGATGAAGGGTGAGCCTGCCGAGCCGGAAGTGCCGCCAACAGCGTTCAAACCCGAAATAACCATCGATGATTTCGAAAAAATCGATTTGAAAGTTGGAAAGATTTTGGAATGCAAAAAGCATCCGAAGGCGGACAAGCTGCTGGTTTCCCAGGTAAAAATCGGAACCGATACGCGACAGATCGTATCCGGTGTGGCGAAAGACTTTACCCCTGAGGAAATGAAGGGCAAGAAGATCATCGTCGTTGCCAACCTGAAGCCGATCAGCCTGAGAGGCGAGGAGTCAAAGGGAATGATTCTGTTCGCAGACAATGGAGAGAAGCTGGCTTTTGTAACCACCGATGCCGCGGATGGGAATTCCGTAAACTAAAGTTTGTTTTTTCTCAGCATCTGCACTTTAGCCGCCGACGGTTTCTTTGGCGACATACCGACGCGGCACCGCATCACTTTACTTTAATCCGCGTTTCAAGCGACGCGACGGTATATTTTCATAGAAAACCGTCGGAGCTTTGGTTAATTGTAAGCGACCGGATTTTCGAGAAAAAATACCCGGCAGTCGCTTATATATGCCATTTTTGGAAAGGAAACGAGATGCTATTTGATTCACATGCACACTTAAGCAGTGAAAGATATGAAGACGACAGGGATAAAATTGTTGAAGCCATTGAAAAGTCAGATCTTGAATATGTCATGGATATCGGATTTGACTTGGCGAGCTCAGCGATGGCGGTGGAACATGCAAAGAAATATCCCTGGTGTTACGCTGCTGTGGGCTGTCATCCTCATGATTCGAAGATAATGGATGAGACGACCCTTGCCATGTTTAAGGGCTTGGCCAAAAAACCAAAGGTCAAGGCAATCGGAGAGATCGGTCTGGATTATTACTACGACCATTCGGAACGAGACGTGCAGCAGTATTGGTTCCGCAGGCAGGTACAGCTGGCGCTTGAACTGGATATGCCTATCGTGATCCACGACAGGGACGCCAATGACGATGTGATGCGCATCTTAAAAGAGGAAGGGGTTTTCAGCAAGTCTAGAATCGATAAACTGGGAGACGCGAAGCTTCTCATGCATTGCTTTTCAGGAAGTAAAGAACTTGCACATCAGTATGTAAAGCTGGGCGCGACGATTTCCATCGCAGGACCGATCACTTACAAGAATGCAAGAAAGAGCATCGAAGTGGTACAGGAGATTCCTCTGGAACACCTTCTCATTGAGACGGATGCTCCTTACCTTACTCCGGAACCCTTCCGGGGGAAACGTAATCAGCCAGACTACGTGGAATATACAGCAAGAAAAGTTGCAGAGATAAAAGGCCTCCCCTATGAAGAGGTGGCCAGAATAACCTGTAATAATGCAAAAAAATTCTTTTCAATATACTAGCTCGCCCAATTTGTGAAACAAATTGTCGGCGAACTTATGCAGCGAAATCACAAATATGACATTTGTAGATTTCGACTGCTGATTAAATTTGACAAAACATGCCCCTGTTTTTAATGAACCGGGGTTTTTTTTGTGGAAAAACGCAACTAATTAGCTAAAATTTCAGATATTCCATTACAAGTTATTACAAAGTTACTCATGAAGACGAATTATACTGAAAAAAAGGGGTGATTGTGATGGAATTACAATTAGAAAATGTACGAAATACAATTTTCGGTATGCTGCCAAAGGCTCCGCGAGAGGCATCCAAGGCAGTGGCTTTCGACTATGTCAGGATCGCTGTGATCATTTTTAGTTCTGTTTTATTGGGTAGAGTAGCCTTGCTCTATGCTGTTTTTCCCTGCGGGATCGCGCTTATAACCGTTCTGATGAACAAGGGGAGAGCAAATATCTATACACTGCCCCTTATTTTAGGTGGTTTGCTCACAAACTACGGGACAGGCTATGACATTTGGGGAGACGCCATAGCAATAGCTGTATGCGGAGTAGTCTTTTTCATAACCGGTAAATTAAGTATGGGGATTGTCGTTAAAGCCTTTTCTGCCGTCGGGATCATGGTTGTGACAAAGTCGGTATACTATTTGACAGCGCAGCTCGTGTTCATCTTTGATATTTTTATGATGTTTGTCGAGGCGATTCTGATTCTAGCACTGGTATATATTTTCAACCGGTTTTTCGGGCTGCTGGACAGAGGAAAAAAAAGCAGCAGCTCTGTGGCGGAGGGCATTATTGCCACTTCTGCAGTTTTTGTATTGCTGATCGGAGGGATCGGGATCGAATCCGTGTGGATTTTTTCCGTCGTATACCTCGGAGCTTTGTTTATGACGCTGGTGATCGGCTATAAGATCGGGATCATGGAAGGAGGGGTTTCCGGCATTGCTTCGGGAATGATCGCCATGATTCTTACCGCCGGTTCCCCTGCAATCATCGGGATTTTCGCATGCGCAGGAATGACGGCAGGCTTTTTTAAGGGTCTGAACCGAATCGTTACGGGAGCCTGCTTTGCTGCGGTCTGCATCGCATTCGGGTTGGTAAAGGGATATCCGGAGCTCTACATGTCCATATATGACCCTCTTCTTGCCGCTGTAATTTTTGCAGTGATCCCCCGAAAATGGATGGGCAGGATCGAGCTGATTCTTGCACGGGTCCGGAGGGATCACATTTATGAAGAATTGAGGGCACGGGATCGGATGCAGCTGACCCTGGGCGGTTATCTGGAAACCTTTGAGAAGCTTGCAGCGCTTTACAGCAGCACAAAAAGCAGAAGCAACATCATCGCCATGCAGTTCAAAGGAATGGCGAAGGTCACTAAGGCCATGATGGAAGCGCTTACTGTCTCCGATACAACGATGCTCCCGGCGAAGGAAAAATTCAACATCAGAGTCGGTGTTTCCGGCTATGCAAAAGAAAGGAGCATCTCCGGGGACAGCTATATTTGTGCCGATCTCAAGGAAGGGGATTATATGATTGCTCTTAGCGATGGTATGGGAAAGGGTGAAACCGCATCAAGGGAAAGCGCGCTGACCATTACCTCGTTATATAATTTGATGAAGGCGGGCTTCGATGTGGAGCTGGCTCTGAAGACGATCAATTCTTTGCTTTTGTTCAAATCGACGGAAGAAATATTCTCTACGGTTGATTTGGGCTTGTTTAATAAGGTCAACGGCAAGATGAAGTTTTTTAAGATCGGGGCTGCGGCAACCTTTATCAAGCGGGGAGGCAAGGTGGAAACCATAAAAGTATCCGCTCTGCCCATGGGAATCGTTGACAGCATCCGGATCAATCACATCGAGCTACAGGCAAGGAAAGGTGACGAGATCATCATCGTCTCTGACGGAATAACAGAAGCAGACAGAACAGACGGTCAAATGGAGTGGATCAGGGAGACGATAGAGAACATAAGGTCAAAAGATCCTCAAACCATGTCCGATCTCATCATCAACAAGGCAGTGGAGCGGTACGGGTTGAAGGAAAAGGATGACATGACCGTGATCACGGCAATTGTAAATTAGCAATTACCTTTGAAATCCATAATCGGTGTTTTTGGGCAATGGCTAATTGCCATTGTTAAAAATATTGCTCGCCTCCATCGGATAATATAGAAAAGTCTGCTCGGATATTTTCTTATATCCAATGGCAAGCAATCCAATAATATATTTATAATTATTAATTCTGGCATGTTTTCTAATATATAATTGCCGGAATGGTCATATAATTAAGTGATAAAAAGAAACAATCCTTTGCAGCCTGCAAAGGATTGTTTCTTTTATCTTATTGGTTAATTACACCTTCATTCTTTGATATCTGTCAGCAGCCTATTCAGCACGACTGCCGCTTGAGCCCTTGTTGACAGTGCTTTCGGATCGATCTTACCTTTGCTGCCGTTGATGATTCCGTTGGCAGCCATAACTGCTAAAGCATCCTTTGCATAAGCGGAAACTGAAGTGTTATCGGTGAACTGTGAAAGGTCGGAAGCAGATTCACTGAGAGTCAGCTTCTTGCTTTCCAGCGCTTTGTTCATTAAGACGACCATATCCTGACGTGTGATGTTATCCTTAGGTCCGAATTGATCTGCGGTTTTGCCGGTTGCAATGCCAAGGGCTTTGGCAATTCCGACGGCGTCATAGTAGTAAGAACCCTCTTTTACATCCGTGAAATTACCCTTGATCTCCGCCTGCAGATCCAACGCCTTTACGAGCATTACCATGAAATCGGCTCTTGTGATCTTGTTGTCCGGGGCAAATTTGTTGGCCGCCACACCGTTGATCACTTTGTCTTCATAGAGCTTGTTGATTGCGGTAATTGCCCAGTTTTTATCGCCAATATCATTGAAGTATTTCACTGCGTCAGCCTGTAAATCCGTCAGCAGTTCCGTTGCCACACCGTAAACTTTTTGGCCCTGGGCATTGGAATAGTCGTTTAGATATTGTGCGGCGGCGGCTGGGCCGGATTCATTGTACAACTTCAGCGCCTTGGCTTCCATGGAGCTTTGCTTGCTGAATTCCTCCGCTTCGATCGTCGCCCATGTATTGGTTACCTTATCAATGGTTCGAGCGTAATTCTTGTCGACATATTTTCTGATGTCGTCGAATGCCCAATATGCAGAATCCGTCGAATCCACATCGGTTCCTTTGGTATATGCCTCCGGGAAGCTCGTTGCTCCGTAGTACCAAGGAACATACGGGCTTGTTTTCGAGGTGGCGAAAGACCACCAGATCACTCCGCCGACTTCGGCAGGCAGCCAGCTTCTCAGCTGGGCAACGCTGGTAACTTCCGTATTGGTTCGACTGATGGTCCGAATGTCAGTATGAAATGGTGAGCCGGTATTCGGATCTGCATTGTAGTATTCCGTACCTTCGTAAGCACTCCTTAAGATCTTCATCAATTCATCGGCTGAGATTTTTCCGTAATCCGTTAATATTTCTGTTACCAGCTGGTGTCTTAACGTATTATATCCGTCTTCCTGGTTCGGCGGATCGCCATAAACATCAGCAAAGCTGAATGGACCGGATTTCGGATCATACCAGCCTTTATCCGTAGCATACTGAACTAAATTCGGAGAATGGAGAATATCGGGACTGTCTAAATCAACCGTGCCGATCCGATAGGAATTTGCTCTCATGTCAAAACCAGTGTCTGAAACTCTCTGAGCGATCCATTGACCGTCTCGTGCGATTTCAATAAACCAACCTTCGTTCGGGTCTGCAATTCCGTACATCGTTCCCGGGTCGCAGCTCAGATGATACTGCTCGCAAAGCTTACCCATGAGCTCAACACCCTCCCGGGCTGTCTTGCATCGTTCCAGAACCAGTTGGGTAAACTCAGTCCAGAAGACTCCTCCGTCTATGACATCCCATGCTGTATCTTCCGGTACTCCGCGGGTCCATGACATATTGTTTGCAACGGAAACCTGATATTCATTGATTCCAGTTGTGAAATCGCCCGGATAGTATTCCTTGTCAAAGATCGAGGAAGCGATATAGGCATAGGTTACTTCCGGCTGTGGAATTTTAGCGCCGGAATAACTGATATACATCTCTCCGGCTTCATGAGTTTTTCTTGGGATCACCACCAGATGCTGGGGCGAATCTCCCAGCTCTTCGCTGTGGGCGATCATGACAGAGCCGTCGGCTGTATTGTTTTTACCGACGATAATCGTAGTGCATCCAAAAGCCAGCCCTGCCGACATTGTGAAGATAAGAGTAAATACAAGCGTCATCACAAGAAGTCGAACCATTTTTTTCTTCATCGAAACTCTCCTCCTTAAGATAAATAAATTGATACCGAATGAGCAATAACATACTTGTCATTGTTAGTTTACGCTTGAATTTTTAAGAGTTCAACATCTTTTCTGCAATCTCGTTCCCGAAGGCTTTGCACTTGCTCAATCCCTCTTCATCCGGTTTCCACAGCAGCTTGAGCCCGTCGTTTACCACTTCGAACCCGGCAGCAGAGAGCGCTTCCGAAATGACATGGGTCGATTCGCCGCTCCAGCCATAACTGCCGAATACGGCAGCTTTTTTATCTTTGAATCCTAAGCCCTTCACCATCTCAAGTATCGCTGCCATTGCGGAAAGAATTCCCCGATTTATCGTTGAGGAGCCCATTACCACCATTTTCGATTTGAAAATGTCTGCGATGAGATCGTTCTTGTCCGTGTTGGCGCAATTAAACAGCTTGATTGTGATTTCCTCGTCCTTCTCTTTGATTCCGGCGGCGATTGCTTCCGCCATGAGTCTTGTTGCATTCCACATGGTGTCATAAAGGATGGTAACCTGATTTTCCTTATAGTTCTTGGCCCACTTCATATATTGATTTACGATCTGGAGAGGATCCTCCCTCCAAATCACGCCATGGCTGGGGCAAATCATGGAAACGGGCAGCTTCAGGCTCAGTATCTCCTCGATTTTCTTGATTACCAGTGCGCTGAATGGAGTGAGAATGTTGGCGTAATACTTCAGGGCTTCCTGATTGAGCTCCGCTCTATCTACCAGATCGTTATACATGTGCTCGGAAGCATAATGCTGTCCGAATGCATCGTTGCTGAATAAAATTTCTTCTCCCGCCAGATAGCTCATCATGCTGTCCGGCCAGTGAAGCATGCGGGCTTCAACAAAATAAATTTTATTGTCGCCCAAATCCAGCGAATCACCTGTCTTGACCTCAATAAATTTCCAATCCTCGTGGTAATGGGCCTTCAATAATTTCGCGCCGTTGGCGGTACAGCAGATCGGCGTGTCCGGGATCAGCTTCATCAGCTCCGGCAAGGCGCCGCTGTGGTCAACCTCCGAATGATTTACGATGATATAGTCGATTTTTTTCAGATCGATCTTCTTTTTGAGATTTTCAATAAACTCTTGTGCAAACGGCGTCCAGACCGTATCGATCAAAACCGTTTTCTGATCCTGTATCAGGTAGGAATTATAGGACGAACCTCTGTGGGTAGAGTACTCGTCTCCGTGAAATCTTCGCAATTCCCAGTCGATTTTACCCACCCAGGCCACTTTGTCATTGATATCAAACATACTTTTCAAACCCCTCTCACATATATCGATTTATCCCTAGCAATATTAATCATAGTGAACCACAGTAATAGTATGCAGTCAATGCCGAATTTTAATAACAGATGAAATGATCAATATCCTATTGCATCCGAGTTTATGAAGTGATAATATTACTTTCTGCTGTTTAAAAATTTAATTAACGGAAATAATGCAAAGAGGAATGCAGAAGCAACTTGAAAAAGCGATATAGCAATCGAGATCTACAAATGGAGGAAGATAAAATGGAATTATGGATTACAGAACAGCAAAATGAGAATGTGAACTTTTCCTGCAGGG
This sequence comes from uncultured Oscillospiraceae bacterium, assembly GCA_964612345.1. Taxonomy (GTDB): domain Bacteria; phylum Bacillota; class Clostridia; order Peptostreptococcales; family Anaerovoracaceae; genus Anoxybacterium. The sequence continues at coordinate 20,062 of CAZTEH010000039.1, forward strand.
TAAAGAAAACCATCTATTCGGAGAAAACTGACTTTCAGGAAATCGAAATCCTTGAAACGGAATATTTCGGGAAGATGATGATTCTGGACGGAGTGATCCAGACCACCACCTTTGATGAATATATCTATCATGAGATGATCGTTCATGTACCGATGTTTACCCATCCTGAGCCGAAAAGGATTCTTGTGATCGGCGGTGGGGACGGCGGCAGCGTCAGGGAGATCATCAAGCACAGCAGCGCAGTAAAGGTGGACTGGATCGATATCGACGGAAGGGTCATTGAAGCCTGCAGAAAATATTTGCCGGAATGGAACGAGACGATTCAGGCCAGCCCCATTGTGGATCTGAAGATCCAGGACGGTCTGAAACATATGAAGGAATCCCAGGGCAAGTATGATGTGGTCGTGGTCGATTGTTCCGATCCCGTGGGACCGGGAGAGCTCCTGTTCCGGTATGATTTTTATAAAGATATTTACGGTGCCCTCAAGGAGGATGGACTCTTTGTGCAGCAGACGGAATCTCCGTTCTACCATAGGGATTTGATCCGGCGGATTCAGAAGGATGTGAGCTCCATTTACCCCATCACAAGATTATATACCGCCAACATACCAACTTACCCAAGCGGGCTCCATTGCTTTACGATCGGTTCAAAAAAATATGATCCGGCGAAACCTCTTGAATCAAGAGCACCGGAGTTTGAGACCCGCTGCTATTCGCCGGAAATCCATGCTGCCAGCTTTGTGCTGCCGAAGTATATCAAAGAACTGGTTGAGTAGCGGAAAATATGCTATACTATTAGGCATGATTACGGATAAGGTTACAAATACAATTTTAAATAACGGCTTGATTGAAAATGGCGAGCACATCGTAATTGGTCTCTCGGGAGGCCCGGATTCGGTGTGCCTTTTTCATATCCTCTGTCAGCTCAGGCAGGAGATGGACATTCATCTTCATGCGGTTCATATCAATCATGGATTGAGACCGGGCGCAGCAGATGAGGATCAGAGATATGCGGAAGGGCTTTGCGCTGAATATCAGGTGCCGTGCCATTCCTTTTCCTTCGATGTGAACCGGATCGCCAGAGAAGCAGGGATCTCCGGCGAGGATGCAGGCAGACAGGTGCGGTATCAGTCCTTCTTTGAAGTAGCGGAGCGGATCGCTGCAGAAACGGGAGGCTCTGTTAAAATCGCGGTCGCCCAGAATATGAATGACCAGGCAGAAACCATTTTGATGAGGATCCTGAGAGGTACCGGAACCGATGGTTTATGCGGAATCGAATATCTTCGTACGGAAAAAAATAGAGGTGTGATCATTCGCCCTTTGCTGGATGTTTCGCGGGAAGAGATCGAAGCATACTGCAGAGAGAATTGCTTGAATCCGCAGATCGATCTTACCAATCTGGAACCCATTTATACGCGGAACAAAATCCGTCTGGAGCTGCTTCCGTATCTGAGCAAAAATTTTAACACGAATATTGTTATGGCACTGAACCGTCTTTCAAAAATAGCAAAAGAGGACAAGGATTATTTCGGACAAAGGGTAGACGAGATTATCGCCGAGAAGGTTGTCTTCAAGGAGAAGGAACGGGCCATAATTCCTTTGGATATCCTGCGCAGAGAGCATCCGGCCATCCGCCACAGAATCATCATGAGACTCTTTGAAAGCATAGGACTGTCGAAGGATATCACCGCCTCCCATCTGGAGCAGGCGGATCGGCTTCTAAGGGAGGGAAAAACGTCCTCTGTGACGGATTTCAGTGCTGGATTTGCACTTGGGATCTCCTATGACACCGTGGAATTCTATAAAAAAATGGACAAGAAAAGCATTGATTTCGAATATAAAATAAATATGGAAGGCATTACAGAAATTTCTGAATTAAATGCTGTAATCGGGGTAAAAATTCTAAGAAGGCAGGACTGGGAAGTCCTCGAGGGAAAGGAGAAAAAATTCGCAAAAGGGAGCAGTACCTGCAGGCTTGATCTTGACAAAATGAAAGAAAGCGGATATGATCCGGTACTTCGAACGAGAAGACAAGGGGACTATATCGTACCGCTGGGCATGCAGGGCCGAAAGAAGATTCAGGATTTTTTTGTTGATGAGAAATACTCCAGAAAAGAAAGAGCCCGGATCCCGATCCTTTGTCTTGGATCGGAAGTTGTCTGGGTGGCAGGCAGCAGAATCAACGAGAATTATAAAGTGGATGACCGTACGGAAAGAATCATTTTACTTGAATATTCATCGAAAATATGATAAAATCATTTATTGTTATTTGAGCATAATGCAATGGCAAAGCAGTATAAACATGAGACAGAGTCCGAGAAAGGGGAACAGCAGACATTGAATAGGGTTTTTAAAAACTTAGGGATATATATCATCATCTTCGGCTTGGTGCTGGCGATGGCCTGGTTTTATCGGGGAACACCGGATCAGGAGATAAAAGAGGTTGATTATTCGAATTTTGCAACTCAATTGAAAAATGAGAAGATTGAGGAGCTGACGGTCAATGACCGTACTATGACAGGCACATTAAAAAACGGGGATAAGATCATCACCTATGCTCCATCGATTTTAGATATCAATATTCTCAACGAACAGTATATTTACCCTCAAATAAAGGAGGGGACATTAACATTAAAAAGCGACAAGCCAAAGACAACACCTTGGATCGTAACGCTTCTGCCGACCATCATTATGGTTGTCATCCTTATCGCTTTCTGGTTTGTATTCATGAATCAGGGTCAGGGTGGCGGAGGCAAGGTCATGTCCTTCGGTAAGAGCAGAGCCAAGCTTCATAAGGACGATGATCTGAGAAAGATCACTTTTGCGGACGTGGCAGGTCTTGACGAAGAGAAAGAGGAGCTTGAGGAAGTGGTAGACTTCCTGAAGAATCCGAAAAAATACAATGCCCTGGGAGCAAGAATACCAAAGGGTATCCTGCTTATCGGCCCTCCGGGGACAGGAAAAACATATATTTCCAAAGCTGCCGCAGGCGAAGCAGGAGTTCCGTTCTACAGCATCAGCGGATCCGACTTTGTGGAAATGTTCGTCGGTGTGGGAGCATCCCGTGTAAGAGATTTATTTGAACAGGCAAAGAAAAATTCGCCATGCATCATATTCATCGATGAAATTGATGCGGTAGGAAGAAAAAGAGGTGCCGGACTCGGCGGTGGACATGACGAGAGAGAGCAGACATTGAATCAGCTGCTGGTTGAGATGGACGGATTCACGGATAATGCAGGGATCATTATTCTTGCCGCAACCAACCGACCGGACATTCTGGATTCAGCCCTGCTCAGACCTGGTAGATTTGACCGACAGGTTGTCATCGGGATTCCTGACATCAAAGGAAGAGAAGCAATCTTTCGAGTACATTCCAGGAACAAACCGCTGGATGACAGCGTTGATGCAAAGGTACTGGCAAGAAGAACACCGGGCTTTACCCCGGCCGATATAGAAAACATGCTGAATGAAGCGGCGCTGCTGACCGCCAGAAGAAACGGCAAAAAAATCCGGATGGATGAAATCGAAGAAGCAATCACCAAGGTAATCGCGGGTCCGGAAAAGAAGAGCAGAGTCATCAGCGAGCCTGAGAGAAAGCTCACGGCCTATCATGAAGCTGGTCATGCTTTGGTAGCAAGAATGATGCCGAATACGGATCCGGTTCATATCGTTACCATTATTCCGAGAGGAAGAGCCGGCGGCTTTACCATGATCCTGCCAAAGGAAGACAAATATTATTCCACAAAGACCACAATGATGGAGCAGATCGTTCATCTGCTTGGAGGCAGAGTGGCGGAAAAGCTGACACTGAATGATATCAGCACAGGCGCCAGCAACGATATCGAAAGAGCTACGGAAATCGCAAGAGGCATGGTAACAAAATTTGGCTTCAGCGATCGAATCGGCCCTGTAAATTACAGTTCTTCCGACGAAGTATTCCTTGGAAAAGATTTCTCCACGAGAAAAAACTATTCCGAGGAAATGGCTTCGGAGATCGACGAGGAAATCAGAACCATCATCGAAGATGCCTATGCAACTGCAGAGAAGCTGCTGACCGAAAACATCGACAAGCTTCATATGATTGCAAAGGCGCTGCTTGAGATAGAGACTCTGGACGCGGATCAGTTCGAAGCATTATTTTCCGGAACAAAAACTACGAAGCAGATTATCGAAGAGGTTCATCATAATGAGAAGGTCCTCGAAGAGGCCAATGCGCTGGAGGCTGCACTGGATCTTGAAGAGGAAGAGGAAGACCCGGAGGAAACCTCCGAAGATGAGGGGGAATATCTCGACGAAGAGGAAGCAGCGGTTCAGGAGGATGAAATAACTCCGGGGGGACAACCGGAGGATACCCCGGAAGAGAAAAAATAAAGCATATTAAGGGGCAGGTGCAATACCTGCCCTTTGTTAAACAAAGACTGAGTTCTGAGGAAGAGGTTGATTATGAAGGTTACGGTAAAAGATTGTCTGGAGCTTCCGGTATTTAAAAAGGCTTTTGTGGTAGCGGGAAATCAAGGCTTGTACAATCGAGTGAGTGCCATTTCTTTTTTGGAGGCCGGAAATTTTGGCAGTATAAAATCGAATATGCATAAGAAGGATGAACTGATCCTTGTTGCATCATTCCCTGAACGATTCAATGAGGAGATACAGCTTCAGCTGATTCGGTCCATGGTTGAAGTGGGAGAGGCCGCTCTGATTTTGCTTTCCTCAGAGACAACGGCGGAGAAGTGGCCGCAAAGCGTCATCGAGCTTTGCGATGAGCTCCAGTTTCCCATCGTGATGATTTTCGGCGATGCCGAAATTACTTATGCAGATGTCATCGATGCGGTGATGGAAAAGGTTCTGTATGGAGATAATTTCGCCAATCGTCTCATCAGCAATACCATATTTCATTTGCTCAATTTTGAAAAACACAGTAACTTCCAGTCTGCGGCGCGGGAAGCTGCCATCAACAACAACTTCCAAATGGTAATTCTCAGCGAGGATTTCAATCCGATTTTTTCCGTAGAAACGAGGCACCGGACAACCATTGCAGAGGCGATCCGGGCAGGCATCGAAAGAGATGTGGATAAAACGGCGGTTTACACGAGAATCGATATCAACGGAGCCCTTACATACTGGGGTCCGGTAACCATTAACGGTGAAAAGCATTACATGTTTATCGTTGATAATGAAGATTCCTATTCCCCGGGGGAAATCACCAAATTGGCGGAAATTCTGGAAATTGCCATGGGTATGTGGAAATACAGTCCGGTGAAAGACGCCAAGGCTGAATTTATCAAAGCGCTGAGAAGAGGAAACAAGAGTTTGGCTTACTGTCTGAAGGATGAGGCCATGGCGGAACGCGATGAAATCCTCAGTGTATTCTGCATTTCAGGCATTGAACGGGACGACTGCATGAAAAAGATCACCGCCTTTGAGAAGAAGACTGGCTACGAGGTTCTGAAAATTCACGAAGGGGATGAAATATACGGGATGATTCTGGAGGGCGGCAGCGAAAAAACGGAAGAAGTTGTTCCGTCCTGTACGGAAATTTACCAGGAGCTTCAAATCAATAACTCCGTCATAGTTTTTCATGTGACCGGTGTGGACGGAATCGAAGGCTGCTCGGATGCCTACCAGCTGATCAATGAAGCATGGCCGTTCATCCAGTACATTTTTCCGCATCAGCATATCTTTACAAAATATGAGCTTGCCCTTGCCAGCAACTGCATCAACATTTCGATCCGAAGCGACACAGTAAAGAAGAACTACATGGATCTTATCGCACCGTTCAAAACAGCCAGGGAAGGCAAGGGAAAACAGCTGCTGGAAACGCTGGAGATCTTTGTGCTGGACGCAGGAATGAACACCTCCAGAACAGCGAAAATGATGAATATCCACACCAACACAGTACAGTACAGACTAAAGCGGATCCGGGAAATCCTGCAGGCGGATATGATGGGAACCACCACGATTCCCGGGTTAACGGTTGCTCTTGCGGTGGAACGGATCGAGAAGATCACGCGGATGCTGTAAACAGAAATTTTGGAGATAAGTATGGCAGAAAGAATCGGAAAAACAGCTTCCGTGCGGATTGCGGCTACAATTATATTTGCCTTATTATTTATACAGGCGCAAACCTCGGTATCCTTTGCGGCAGACGAAGAGGAAACCGCTTACGAGCGAGTGATCGCCCACGGGGCAGGTATTTATAAAGGCTACGAAACCACCAACTCGGTTGAGGCTGTCAATCAGGCCATAGCCAACGGATATAAAATCATAGAGCTCGATATGGAGCTGACATCAGACAATAAAATCATCATGCTCCATGACTGGGACAGAACGACAATGCATTATTTTGGCGCCAATTTTCCAAAGAAGCTCAGCCAAAGTCAGTTCATGCACTTATCCGTATATGGGGAACTTGAGGTGCTGACCTTTGATAAGCTTGCTGGAATCCTGGAAAAGAACCAGGACGTCAGAATCGTAACGGATACGAAGGGCGACAATCTGGAGCTGCTGACTGCCATCTCTGCTAAATATCCTGACCTGGTGAATCGGTTCATCCCTCAGATTTATGATTACGACCAATGGGGTGAAGTAAAAGAAATCGGTTATACCGACATCGTTTTTACACTTTACGCCATGGCGGAGCTGGATACTGGAAAACTGATTTCCTTTGTAAAAAATCATGAAATCTATGCAGTGGCAATGCCGGATTATCTCGCGGAAAGAGGAATCTGCCGTCAGCTTTCCGATAAGGGTATTATTGTCTATGTCCATCCCGTTTCCAATTATGAGGATGCGCTGAAGTATATGAAACAGGGTGCATATGGCGTCTATTCCGGATCATTGCTGCGGGAAGAGTTTGACGGAATCGAAAAAGATTATTATCTGATGGTGCCCGATCCGGACGGATCCGTTACCAAGCTCACAGACGACAGAATTGATGATTGGAAGGAGCTGAAGCTTCACGGTCAAAAGCCGGGTGATACCGTTCTTTTCTATCTCGACCAATCCCGTCAGTGCGCAAATGAGGAAGCCTTTGCTGATTTAGAGCCGGGAAAGCATATGCTGACGATCAAAATATTTGATAAAAAAATACTCAAGGGTACGCTGGTTTATTATCTGTGGCAGGATAAGGAAAATATTCGGGTATTACATAAAAAATTTGAGTACCGTCTTGATGCGGTGAAACAGGAAAAGGACTTTCATACCGTAATTCAGGATGAAAGCATTCGGCCGGAGGTCAGAGAGATCCTGGAGCATACCCTGATTGCGAAAGAAGGAGAATATTCCTTTTATAACGATGGCAATCCGGAGAATTATTTGAACGGCGAAGAGCTGATGACCGTTCAAAAAGGCAGTTATGGTAAGCTTCTGCTGCCGCTGGGCACAACCGTTCAGAGATTGGGTGCGACTTCCGTGACCATGGACAAGGGAAAAGATATCACCATCGTTTACAACGAGGAAAAGAGCATGGTCATGGCCAACACCAGCATTATAAGATGGGGTTTCCGGCTGACCAGATTAAAAACACCGGTAGTTCTGTATCTGAACAAGGCAATGGCTGGGGGAGAATTCTACCGCTGCATAACCGGAAGAAATTACATTGAGAAAAATGGTATAATCATCATACTGCCAAGTGGTGCGGCGCCGGACAGCAGCATGGAAAAACAATTGCTGGAGGCCGCTGGAAAACTGTTTTAGATTTGGCTTGTTTTCTCGAATAGTTATGAAACATAAAAACCGGAGCACACTAATTTAAAGGAAGAATTATGAAAAGGAGGAACTTATGAAATATTATCAAATTTCGCATCTCGTAAAATCGGAGGACTTGAATCACCACGGAACCCTATTTGCCGGACGGTCGGCGGAATGGCTTGTTGAAGCTGCTTTTGTGGCAGCCGCATCCCAGCACGGCAGGCCTCAGGATGTTTTGTGTGTTAATATCCATGGATTTACCTTTACAAAGCCGGTTCAAAAAGGTGATATCATTACCTTTCATTCCAAGGTTGCCAAAGTGGGAAATACGAGCATTACCGTTTATGTGAAAGCGATGTCGGAGATCCATGGCACAACGCATGTCGACGGCTTCCTGACCTTTGTATGCGTAGAACCGGACACAAAGAGAAAACGACCGCACGGCATCGTTATGGACGACCCGCAGGATGAAGAAGAAATTGAGATCCGTGAAAGAGCGAATACACTCTAGTGGAATAACTGCAAATATAATGTATACAATAGATATTTTATTGTAAATTTAGTAAAATTCATTTATATTATCATTGTTATACTTTATATATACGGCATTAATGAAAACTTTATATATAGATGCAAAACTTAGTATAGGAGGAAGAATGTATGAACAAGCTTGAAGATCTTCGCGCACAGAAAGCAGCAATTGCCTTAGGCGGAGGACAGAAAAGAATTGATGCTCAGCATGAACAAGGAAAGCTGACGGCGAGAGAAAGACTGGATCTTCTGTTTGACAAGGGAAGCTTCGTAGAAATCGACGTATTCGTTTCACACAGATGCAACAATTTCGATATGGCTGGTAAACATGCTCCCGGAGACGGAGTTGTAACGGGCTATGGTACCGTGGACGACAGATTGGTGTTCGCTTATGCTCAGGACTTTACTGTTCTGGGAGGTTCGCTTGGTGAATATCATGCTGAAAAAATTGTCAAGGTTCAGGGAATGGCCTTAAAGATGGGTGCTCCCATCGTTGGTCTGAATGACTCTGGCGGAGCAAGAATTCAGGAAGGCGTTAACGCTCTCTCTGGATTCGCAAAGATATTTTATAATAATACGATCTCGTCGGGAGTAATTCCTCAGATCTCAGTAATCATGGGACCTTGTGCGGGTGGTGCTGTTTATTCCCCTGCAATCACCGACTTTATCTTTATGGTGGACAAGACAAGCCAGATGTTTATCACGGGACCTCAGGTAATCAAGACAGTAACCGGAGAAGACATTTCAGCTGAAAAGCTCGGCGGAGCGATGACACATAACTCCATCAGCGGTGTTGCCCACTTTATCGGAAAGGATGATGCAGATACCCTTGCCCAGGTAAGAGACCTGCTCAGTTATCTTCCTTCCAACAATCTGGAAACAGCCCCTGTTTACGCGACGGGTGATGATTCCAACCGATTGATTCCGGAATTCGATGACATTATTCCTGAGAATGTGAACAAGGCTTATGATATTTACGACATCATCAAGAAGCTTGCCGACAATGGAGTTTTTTATGATGTAATGCCTCATTATGCAAAGAACATCGTTACCTGCTTTATAAGAATGGACGGAAATACGATCGGCGTAATCGCAAATCAGCCAAAGTATTTAGCAGGCTGCCTGGATATCAACGCATCCGACAAAGCGGCAAGATTTATCAGAAGATGCGATGCGTTCAATATTCCGCTTCTGACCATCGAAGATGTACCCGGCTTCCTTCCTGGAACAGATCAGGAATACGGCGGTATCATCCGGCATGGTGCGAAGATCCTCTATGCTTACTGCGAAGCAACCGTTCCGAAGATCACTATGATTCTGAGAAAGGCTTATGGCGGCGCTTACATCGGAATGTGCAACAAGGAGCTGGGCGCAGATCTGGTTCTTGCATGGCCAAGTGCACAGATTGCTGTAATGGGAGCAGAAGGCGCGGCTAATATCGTATTCAAAAATGATATTAAGGAAGCTGCAGACCCCATTGCCAAGAGACAGGAAAAGGTCGCAGAATACGAAGAAAAGTTCAATAATCCTTACAGAGCGGCGGAAATGGGCTATGTTGACGATATCATCGAACCTGCAACCGCAAGACAGCGAATCATCAGCGGCTTCGATATGCTGGCATCCAAGAGGCTTTCGTTGCCTGCCAAGAAGCATGGAAATATTCCGCTCTAATATTTGAATCATATAAGTTTCAATTTAATGAAAGGAAGGTCGATGATTCAGACAAGATGAATCTTCACCGGTGAACAGAATGTTTAATTGGTCAAAGAAAAAAGAATCTGCAGACCCGATACCAACAGGAGTCGTTTCTTCTGTGGGAGCTGCACCTGTTACAGCAAGTGCAGAGATCAGTGCTGAGATCATTGCTGTCATAACCGCTGCAATTGCTGCGATGACGAGCGGTGAATCGGTAGGTGCAAATGGATTTATTGTCAGAAAAATCAGCAGGATTCACGGAGAAAAAGTGTCATGGAGCAATGCTGGTTTGATGGAATGTATCGATAGCAGAAAATTTTAAATTAAGAAGGAGACGATTACTATGAAAAAATATAACATCATTGTTAACGGTACTGCTTATGCAGTAGAAGTAGAAGAAGTAGGCGCATCCACAGCGGCAGCACCTGCAGCAGCACCAGCACCTGCAGCGACCGCAGCACCTGCACCTGCAGCAGCACCAACAGCTCCTGCAGCGCCTGCAGCAGCTCCGTCCGCAGCTCCGTCTGCGGAAGCAGAAGCACTTGAGTGTCCTATGCCGGGTACGATCCTTGACATCAAAGTAAAGGCTGGCGATCCAGTTGCAGCAGGCCAGGTATTGCTGATTTTAGAAGCGATGAAGATGGAAAACGAAATTATCGCGCCAAGAGGCGGAACGATCGATACGGTCCAGGTCAATAGAGGTGCTTCCGTAAATGCCGGTGATATTCTGCTTTCCATTAAGTAGATAATAAATTATAGTTTAACCCAAATAGATATTCAGATACGAGACATACAAGCGTGACTTATATCGGCATTGGGCGTACTGTGCACAATGCCGATCGTTATTATGTTTGATTTGTATAATAATTTAACGGATTTACTAAAATACATGAATTTTTGATGAAAGAAGGAGATGCAATGAATGGTCTTTGGAATGAACTCTTTGCAGGAGTTCTAAATCTGGAACTGGGTCAAGTCATTATGTTCGCGGTTGCCGGCGTACTGATTTATCTGGCAATTGCAAAGGAATATGAACCTATGCTTCTGCTGCCCATCGGCTTCGGAGCAATTTTATGCAATATTCCCCTTTCCTCCGCTGTCGGAGAGGAAGGATTTTTAACAGTTTTATATGACGCGGGGATCAGAACAGAGTTGTTTCCGGTATTGATCTTTATCGCCGTAGGCGCGATGATCGACTTTAAACCGCTGATCCAAAATCCTTTTATGCTGTTCTTCGGAGCTGCAGCGCAGTTTGGTATCTTTTTTACCATGATGTTTGCCCTTGCTACAGGCTTCTTTGATTTGAAGGAAGCGGCAGCGATCGGAATTATCGGAGCGGCAGACGGCCCGACGTCCATCTATGTTGCAAAGGAATTTGCCCAGAATTATTTGGGACCGATTTCTGTGGCTGCGTACTCGTACATGTCGCTGGTGCCGATCATACAGCCACCGGTTATTAAAGCGTTGACCACAAAAGAAGAGAGAATGATCAAAATGAAATACACTCAGGTTGAGGTTCCAAGAATCGTAGAGATTCTGTTCCCGATTGTGATCACCCTGATTGCCGGAATTATAGCCCCAATCAGTGTGGCCCTGATCGGATCCCTGATGTTCGGCAACCTGATCAGAGCTTGCGGTGTACTTACAAGATTGTCCAACGCCGCGCAGAATGAGCTGGCAAACCTGGTCACTTTACTGCTTGGAATCACCATCGGATCCACCATGACAGCAGAAGATTTCTTGAACGTCCAGACTCTGATGATCATGGGTATGGGACTTGTGGCATTTATCTTCGACACAGCAGGCGGAGTGCTGTTTGCAAAGCTTATAAATCTGTTCCTGCCGATAAAAATAAATCCAATGATCGGCGGAGCCGGAATTTCAGCTTTTCCGATGTCGGGACGTGTTGTTCAGAGAATGGCTGCAAAGGAAGATCCTACCAATTTCATATTAATGCAAGCGATGAGTGCCAATGTGGCAGGACAGCTTGGCTCTGTAATTGCGGGAAGCCTGATCCTTGCTTTGGTTCCGGCAGTCCTGGCAGCAATGTAATTTGGAGAAGGAGGAATCAATATGGATATGCAATTAATGGGAGCAGGTCTTGAGGTTACTGCCTTTGGATTGGGCGGAGTTTTCGCAGTACTGATTTTGTTCTACTGCGCCACAAAAATAATGCTGGCAATCTCGAGAAAAGCAGCGAAAAAAGACGAATAAGTCAAATCATTAAGAACTGACAACGCTTGAAAATATCAAAAGATCAAAGGCCGGGCTTCGCAATAAGCCCGGCTTTTCAACACTCGCAACTAAAATTTTTGATTCCCTTGTTCGCCATTTATTGGCGCCATTTATTTA